>NZ_JBEXUD010000078.1:0-35313 GCF_040614215.1 Dactylosporangium sp. NPDC006015 | reverse complement strand
GGCGAGACGGCGCAGGCGCGGCGCGGGGGCGAGACGGCGCAGGCGCGGCGCGGGGGCGAGACGGCGCAGGCGCGGCGCGGGGGCGAGACGGTGCAGGTGCGGAGACGGGACGGCGACGGGCGGCGCAGTGCGGTGTGGGGGTGGGCGGCGCAGGGACGGGGATGTCATTGCGCGGGCGTGCAGGGACGGTCGTCGACGCGCTCGTCATCGTCACCGCGCGGGCTGCGGCGGCGCTGACTGCGGCCGCCGCCGGCACTCTCGCGTCTCTGGCCGTGCGCCCGGCGACACCGTGACGGCGGGGCAGGTGCTGGCGGGACAGCGCAGAAACGGCGCGGCGCGGGACGGCGGAGGCGCGGTGTGGGGGTGGGCGGCGCTGGGACGGGGATGTCATTGCGCGGGCGTGCAGGGACGGTCGTCGACGCGCTTGCCATCGTCACCGCGCGGGCTGCGGCGGCGCTGACTGCGGCCGCCGCCGGCACTCTCGCGTCTCTGCCCATGTGCCCCGCGACGCCGCGACGGCGGGGCAGGTGCTGACGGGGACGGCGCGGCGACGGGGACGGGGACGGCGTGGCGTGGGGAGTGGGACGGCGCGGCGACGGGGACGGGGAAAGCGCGGCAGCGGACCAGGGCGCGCCTGAGGGGGAGGCGCGCTCCGGTCCGCTGCCGCTGGTGAGGGAAGCGTCAGGCGGTCGTGCCCCACATCGAGGCGAACGCGGCAGCCTCGCCGGCGAGCCACCGCTCCACCTCGGCCGGCTTGACCGCCGGGTCGGGGCGCAGGACGTCACCGCGGCGCAGGTCGACGAGGACGGCCGTGGCGTTGGGCAGGACCAGGTCCATGTGGCGGGTCATGAGGTGCAGGGTGGCGACCGCGGCCTCGTCCTGCGGCGGGTCCTCGTCGAAGTGCAGGCGGACCGCCTCGCCGTGACCGTCCGCATACCGCAGGCCGAAGTGCGGGTTGATCTTCACGGGGAGGCTGCCCAGCATGCCGAGGGTGTCGCGCGTCGGGGTGACCTCCACCTGCGACAGGTCGCCGATCGACTCGATGTAGCGCAGCGCGCCGGGGACGACCGACTCGTACAGTGGCCGCCACCGCGAATTGACCTGCTCGACGACCGCGTTGAGGTAGGTGCCGCCGGTGCGGAACCGGATGTCGGCCTTCAGCGCCTTGACCAACTGGCCGTGTGGGTTGAAGCCGGAGCCCGACTCTCGCTGACGGCGCAGCCCGCCCACGAAGCTCGCCTTGCGAGGGCCGGTGCGGCCGACATAGCGCGTGAAACTCAACAGCGTCGCATACGGAACGGACCCCGGGGTGACGGTGGACACGGTCACTTGCGCTCTCCTCCCAGCCAACGAAACCGGCTCAAGAACCCCAGCTCAAGAGCGACTTTCGTACACACATTCTAATCGATCGGCGCCACATTTCCCAGTCTCGGGAGACTGTCGGTGAAACACACCGGTTAAGTAGGTAAGGTGACTGCATGACGACGTTCCACTGGTTCCTGCCGACGACCGGCGACGGTGATCAGGTCGGCGCCGCGACCGTCTCCGCCGGAGCCGCCGCACACGTCCGGACACCCACCGTCGCGTATCTGTCGGAGGTCGCCCGCGCCGCCGAGGAGGCCGGGTTCGCGTCGGTGTTGACACCCGTCGGCGCCGGCTGCCTCGACCCTCTCGTCATGTGTACCGCGATCGCCCAGCACACGACCACGCTGCGGATGCTCGTCGCGTTCCGGGCCGGCTTCACCCTGCCGACCCTCCTCGCCCAGCAGGCCGAGGCGTTCCAGTGGATCTCCGGCGGCCGCCTCGCCCTCAACGTCGTCACGGGCGGTGACCAGCAGGAGCAGCGAGCGTACGGCGACTTCGTCGAACACGACGCCCGCTATGCCCGCACCGCCGAGTACCTCCAGGTGCTGCGCAACACGTGGAAGGGCGAGCGGTTCGACTTCCACGGCGACTACTACCACGTCGAGTGCGGCGGCCTCGGTACGCCACTCGCCGACGTCCCACCCATCTACTTCGGCGGTGCGTCGCCTGCCGCCGAGGACGTGGCCGCACGCCACGCGGACGTCTACCTCATGTGGGGCGAGCCGCCGGCCGCGATCGCCGAGCGCGTCGAGCGCATGCGGGCCAAGGCCGCGGCGTACGGCCGGACCCTGCGCTTCGGCCTGCGGATCCACGTCATCGTCCGCGACGACGCCGACCAGGCGTGGGCCGAGGCCGACCGGCTGCTGCGCGGCATGGACCCAGCGAGGATCGCGGCGGCGCAGGCGCGGTTCGCCAGGATGGACTCCGTCGGCCAGGCCAGGATGACCGCGCTCAACGCCGGCACCACCGACGGCCTGGTCATCGCCCCCAACCTGTGGGCCGGCATCGGCCTCGTCCGCGAGGGCGCCGGCACCGCCCTGGTCGGCAGCCCCGAGGAGATCCGCCTGCGCCTCGCCGAGTACGAAGGCGTCGACGAGTTCATCCTCTCCGGCTGGCCCCACCTCGAGGAGGCTCACCGGGTCGCCGCAGCGCTGCTGACCCCGGTCCCGGCCTGACCCACACGTCCGACGACGAAGACCGGCGCTGCGAGTGCGGCGTCTCCCCATGTACGGCGATCAACGGCTCCCGCTCCGGAGACTGCGTCGGCGCGGAGGCACGGAACGCAATCCGCGCGACCGCCGCCCCGAGCCCGCCGTATCGACCAGCCGGCGGCATCCGAACGCGGCAATACCGGCTGGCCGGGTCAAGGCGGACCCGAGATCCCGAGCCTCACCCACCACGCAGCGGACACGACCGGGGCGATCGATGCAGCGGGCGGGCGGTGTCCCGTTCCGCACGGCTCACCACGCTGCTTCTGGGCGTCTGCGGTGAGCGCCGCGCTGCTTCTGGGCGTCTGCGGTGAGCGCCGCGCTGCCCGAGGGGTCCGCGGTGGGCGCCGCGCTCGCCGGGCGTGACGCTGCCCATCGGCCGTCGCCGTCCGCGATCGACCGGTGTGATGCCTCACCTCAGCGCCGTGGAGCATCGCGTCGATCGCCGGCGGTGCCCGGCTGCGACGGCGCCCTTCCGCCGTCTGATGCCATGGTGCTCGCCGCGAACCGACCGCCATCGCGGTGGGTCGTCGAAGCTAGGTCGATCCGGCCGGCTGCATTCGTGGTGAGGTCGTGGGGGTTGGGTTGAGCAGGTCGGCTGCTGTCGCGGCGCTGGGCCTGGTCCAGGGCACTCAACCCCAGACGCCGATCTGGCGCAGCGCCGTCGCCGGAGCGGGTGGGTTCAGTTGGTCAGCTGCTGTCGCGGTGCGCTGGGCCTGGTCCAGGGGCACTCAACCCCAGACGCCGATCTGGCGCAGCGCCGTCGCCGGAGCGGGTGGGTCGACTGGTCGGTTGCTGTCGTGACGGGGTCGTCGGGATGGGTGGGTCGAGCCGGGTCGGCCTGGAGCAGGTCGGTGACGGGTGGTGGAGGTGTCAGCCCGAGATGAGGTCCGCCACGGGGCCGAGCATGAGCCGGGTGCCGAACGCGAGCGACGCCAGCGACACGATCACGAAGAACGCGACGTAGACGATCGCGGGCACGCGGGTCAGCCGGCCGATCTGGTCGGCGTCGGAGTTGGGTGCCTGGCGGCGGAAGCGTGACTGCTGCAGCTCGAACACGGCCCGCACGCCGCCGAGCAGCATGAACCAGGAGAAGGCGTACGCGAACGCGCCCTGCACCTCCGGCGAGCCGAACCACGAGACCGCGAAGATGATCGCGCCGGCGACCACGACGGAGACCATGCCATAGACGTTGCGGATCATGATGAGCATGGCGACGAGCAGGAGCAGCAGGAGCCAGAGCAGCACTGTGATCCGGCCCACGCCGAGGATAGCGGCCGCGCCGAGGCCCAGCAGCGACGGCGTGATGTACCCGGCGAGCCCGGTGACCACCATGCCGAGCCCGTTGGGCCGGCCCCTCGACAGCGTCAGGCCCGACGTGTCGGAGTGCAGCCGGATCCCGGAGAGCCGCCGGCCGCTCAGCACCGCCGCCAGGGCGTGGCCGCCCTCGTGCGCGATGGTGATGAAGTTGCGCATGACCCGCCAGGCGGGCCGCAACAGGACCGCCAGCAGCGCCACGACGGCGGTGGCGATGACGACCTCTCGCGGGGGCGCGGGCAACCGGCTGAATGCGTCGCTCAACACATCGAACACGAATGCAGAGCCTGCCACCTGACGTGTTGAATGAACAGCGTGGAGATCAGGCGCTTTGTCGACGACGACTGGCAGGGCCAGCACTCGGGCCTCTGGGACGTGTGGCACGAGGTCGTGTCCGCCGGCGAGAGCTACGACAACGACCCGAACTCCACCGAGCAGGACGCCAGGTCGCACTGGCTGCTGCCGCCCCCGTTCGAGGTCTGGGTGGCGGTCGAGGACGGCGACGTGCTCGGCACCTACAAGGTAGGCCCCAACAAGGGCCGCCTCGGTGACCACGTGGCGAACGCCAGCTTCATGGTGTCGACCCGCGCCCGGGGGCGAGGCCTGGGCCGCACCCTCGGCGAGCACTGCCTCGACCGGGCCCGCGAGCTCGGCTTCACGGCGATGCAGTTCAACGCGGTCGTGTCCACCAACACCGTCGCCGTGCGGCTTTGGCGCTCGCTCGGCTTCATCATCGTCGGCACGATTCCGGACGGCTTCCGCAGCACGAAGTACGGGTTGGTCGACTTCCATATCATGTATCGGAGTCTGTGAAGGTCCACGCCGCTCAAGGAGTCCCCCACATGGGGAGTATTGCCTGGTAACGGTTGTGACCTTCATCTTGCATTCTGTACGAATACCCCGATGCGTACTCCCCCCGAAGCGCGCGACGACACCGACGACGGTCTCCGGTCGCTCAGCGAGGACCTCACCGGTTATCGCATCGGTGACGCCTACCAGCTGATCGAGCCGATCGGCGGCGGTGGCACCGGGACCGTGTGGCGTGCCCGCGCGCTCCAGGGTGACGAAGAGGTCGCCGTCAAGCTGCTGCGCGAAGACCTCATGGCGGAGCCGAAGGCGGTCAACCGCTTCGTCCAGGAACGCGCGATCCTCCTCATGCTCCGCCACCCGCACATCGTGCGGGTCCGTGACCTGGTCACCGTCGGCACGTCGCTCGGCCTCGTCATGGACCTCGTCGACGGCGGCACTCTCCGCGACCACCTGCACGATCGCGGCACGCTGCCGCCGGCCGAGGCCGCGACACTGCTCGCTCAGGTCGCCGACGCGCTCTCGGCGGCGCACCGGCGCGGCATCGTCCATCGCGACCTGAAGCCCGACAACATCCTGCTCGACCGCGACGGCGGCCAGCCGCACACCCGCCTCACCGACTTCGGCATCGCGCGGGTGCTCGACACGCCGAGCATGACGACGCCGGGCGCGCTCGTCGGCACCGCCAACTACATCGCGCCGGAGACCGTCTACGGCGGCCGCCCCGCGCCGTCGGCGGACGTCTACGCCCTCGGCGTGGTGCTCTTCGAGCTCGTCACCGGACGGCCGCCCTATGCCGGGGGCCCGGCCTGGGCGATCCTGCGTCGGCACGTGGACGAGTCGCCGCAGCGTGTGGAGGGGATGCCGGAGACCGTCTGGCGGGTCGTGGGGGCTTGCATGGACAAGCGTCCAGGCCGCCGCCCGACGGCGAAGGAACTCGCGCACACGCTGCGCGTGGTGGCGAAGCGCACCGCCGACGATCCCGCTCTGCCGCCCCAGCCAGTGATCCATGAGCTGCTGCCCTCCTTCGAGCCGCCGGTGCCGAAGCCCCGACCGCCGACATCATCGCGCTCACGTATGACAATTTTGGCCGTCGTACTGGCGGCGCTGGCGGTCGTCGCGGTCCCCGCCTGGCGGGTCGTGCACCGGCCCAGCGCGCAGACAGCGGTCCAGCGTCCGGACGCGCTGCCGCCGAGCGTCGACGGTCAGCCCGCGATGCCGAAGCTCGGTGTCACACCGTCGGTGGGCGTTGGTCGTACATCTGGCGGCGAGAAGATCAGAGGTGGTGTCCCCACCCGGTCGGCTGGTCCTGTCGAGGCGATCGTGTGGGGTGCGTGGCAGTGCGCCGAGGAGTACACATGGGACATCGGGCATCCGGTCCTCGCGAAGCCGTGCCATCAGACCAGCTCCGCCGCGGTCCGCATGGTGGGGCACGTCTCGGCGCTCCCGGCGATCCAGGCCGACATCTCCATGTCGCTCGTCGACGCTGAGACCAGGAACGTCGTCGACGGCCCGCGCGTGTGCCGTGAGCTGATGTTCACCGACTTCGCGCCCAGCCACGACTGCGGCCCGTTCGACGTCACCCCGCCGCGTGGCCGCCGGTACTACGTGGTGGAGAAGTGGGTCTACACAAACCGGGCGATCCTGCCCGGCGGGTCGGTCCAGGGGCCCACGTTCGACTGGTAGGAAAAGCCGCTGGAATTGTCGTACCCATGTGGTGAGGTGTCGGCATGATAGCCATCGAGCCTCCCGGCCTCGACCAACTTCTCGCCGATAGCTGCGCAGACATCGCCGCACTCGCCCGCCACCTGCGGGACGTCATCGTGGAAGCCCGGCCCGAGCTGACCGAGCGCGTCTATCGGGGCTGGCACGGCTTAGGGTTCCACCATCCTGAGCGGGGCCATGTCGCGGCCATCTTCCCCGGCACCGCCTCGGTGTCGGTCGGTTTCGAGCACGGCGCCGACCTGCCCGATCCGCACGGGCTGCTGCAGGGGACGGGCAAGCGGCTGCGCTACCTGCACTTCACACCCGACATGTCCGCGCCGACCCATGAGCACCTGCTCGAGTACCTGGACCTGGCCGTCCCGAAGCCAGCCTCGTAGACGGGCTGCAGCCAGGCGCAGGAAGCGGGTCGCGGAGGCAGGAGCGGGCGCGGGAAGCGGGTCGCGGGCCGGAGTCGGGCACGAGGCGGGTCCTGTGGGCGGGTCGGAGCTGGACGCGAAGCGAGCCGCAGGCTGGTGCCGGGCTGGAGCTCGGCGGGTAGCGCTTCGTGGGCCGGAGCCGGGGGCGGTGAACTGGTCGCGGCCGGAGCTGCGCCGAGGTCAGGCGCGAGGCAGGACACCGGCAGGATTCGGTGCGTGGAGCGGATCTCGTTGACAGGTGGTGGTCAGTCGGTCGTGGGCAGAGTTGGGTGTGAGGCAGCCACGGGCCGGAGTTTGGCGGAACGGGTCTCGCAGGTGATCCGGAGCCGGGGCGGGGACGCGAACCCGGTCCCGGGGTGGAGTCGGGCGGGGAGCCAGCCCCATGGGCGGGTCGAAGCGTGCCGCGGGCCGGGAGCAGGCGCGAAGCCGGTTGCGGGTGTTTCGTGCTGGGCCGGGCGGCGGGGTCGCGGTTTGTGGGCCTGTCGGGCGCGAAGCCGGACGGCCATCCGGTCCCCTCGCGAAGCTGTGCCATCAGACCAGGTCGGCCGCAGTCCGCATGGTCGGGCACGTGCCGGTCGCAGGCTGGAGCCGGGCGGGCAACAGGCAGAGAGTCGGGCTGGGGCCGGGGCGGGTAGCAGGCAATGAGTCGGGCGGGCAGCGGGTCTCGTAGACGGACCGGTGCCAGGCGTGGCAAGCGGGCGGGGGAACGGGTCTCGTAGACGGGCTGGAGCCAGGAGCGGGAAGGCGCGGTCGGCCGACACCCGGCCGAAGATCTCCCGGTGCTTGCTCGTGTGCGGGTGGGAACGGGTGCCGTCGAGGACCTGAGGGCGGTCTGCGATCGTCTCGCCGGGGATGGTCAGGTGCTGGGGGCCACCGGCAGGCCGTCGGAGCGCATCGCGCGGCCGTCTTCGGTGACGACGGCGCACTCGTGGTTGGGGAGCTGGGCCAGCCAGTCGATGCCTGCCTCGCCCATGGCCAGGGCCGCCGTGGCGTAGGCGTCCGCCGTGCCGAGGTCCGGGCCGACCACGGTGACCGAGCGCAGGGCGGCGGCCGGCTCGCCGGTGAAGGGGTCGACGACGTGCAGGCCGCGCTCGTACGTGCCAGAGGTCGCCACCGCCATGTCGGTGACCTCCAGGACCCACGCGAGGGACATCGCCTCCCAGGGGTGGCGGATGCCGACCCGCCACGCCGGGCGGCCAGGGGCGGCGCCACGGACGAAGACGTCGCCGCCGGCGTTCAGGCAGTGGTGGGAGGAGCCGAGCAGCAGCAGGCGGTCGCACGCGCGCTGGACCGCCCAGCCCTTGACGTAGCCGGAGGGGTCGAGGCGGCCGCCGGCCATGATGTCGAAGTAGCCCCGGGTCTCGTCCCAGAGCTCGGCGCACCGGTCGAGAACCTCGCCGACCAGCGGCGAGCAGTCGGAGCGGCGCAGCTCGCCGCGGCCGAGGCGGCTGATCTCACTGTCGGCCTGGTAGGTGCTGAAGGTGGTGTCGACCAGGCGCAGCCAGGCGAAGACCTCGTCGGCCAGGCGCTCCAGCTCGGGCACCGGCAGCGGGTCGGCCAGGTCGAGGCTGACCGCCATCCCCATCACGTGCTCGACCCGCACGAGCACAGGTCACGCCTGGAACGCGCGGTCGATCGCCGACTGCAGCGACAGCTTGTAGCCCGAGCTGGTGTAGGTCGCGCCGGAGACCGTGTCGATGTCCGCGCTCTGCTTCGAGAGGGCCTGGGACTTGAGCTTCGGGAGGGCGTTGTTGTTGATCTGCACGGAGCGCGAGTGGTTGCTCGGCGAGTCCAGGACCTTGATGTCGGTGATCTTGCCGCCGGAGACGACGATCGAGAGCTCGACCGAGCCGTATTCGACGTAGACGCTGTTGCCGCCGAAGGTGCCGTCTTTCATCGTGGTGCGGGGTGGCTTCGGCGCCGCCGTCGTGGGCTTCGGCGCGCTGGTCGTCTTCGTGCCGCCACCGGCCGGAGGCGCTGCGGTCGTCGTCGTGGCCGCCGTCGTGGTGGGCGCGGCGCCGTTGCCGGGCGGCATCGTGACCGCCGAGGGCGGGCCCCCGGACGCCGACGGCACGGGGCCGGTCGCGCCGACGGCCTGCGGGTCCAGGGGGCGGTCGGTGGGGCTGCTGAAACCGGCCTTGGCACCCACCAGCAGGACGGTGCCCGCCGCGGTGCCCATCAGGGCGATCATCGCGCGTCTCACGAGGGACCAACTCTCAACAAGAAGCTAGAACTCGAAGGGGTCGAGGTGGATCTGCCGGCGCGGGACCCGCAGCCGCCGCAGCACCTGCAGCGACTGCGTGACCAGCCCGTCTGGGCCGCACAGGTAGATGTCGCGTTCGGTGATGTCGGGCACCAGCTCCCGCATCCCGGCGGGCGTGAACAGGCGCCGGGGGCCGGGGTCGCGCCGGTCGCCGACCACGAACCACAGCGTGGCGTGCCGCAGGTCGGCCAGGTGCTCCAGCTCGTCGCGCAGGTGCAGGTCGTGCACGGCGGACGCCCGGTAGATGACCACCGCGCCGGGCGGCAGCTCCTCCAGCAGCGCGCGGATCGGCCCGATGCCGCTGCCCGCCGCGATGAGCACGGTCCGCGACTTGACCCGGCGGCTCGCGGTGAAGTCGCCCCACGGGCCCTCGACGAAGATCCGCACGCCGGGGCGCAGGTCGCGCATCGCCATCGTGTGGCTGCCGACGGTCTTGACGGTGAGCCGCAGCCAGCGGCCGTTCGGCGCGGCGGACAGCGAGAAGGGGTGCGCCTGCCACCACAGCCCGCGCGACAGGAAGCGCCACCGGAAGAACTGGCCGGCCTGCGCGTCCATGTCGTGCAGGCGGTTGCCGGTGATGTAGATCGACACCATGTCGGGGCCCTCGGCGACCACGTCGGCCACCTGGAGCCGGTGCCGGAGGTTGAACGTCAGCGGCGCCACGATGCGCCCCCAGACGACCGCGGTGACCATGACGACGTAGAAGGCGATCCACAGCGTACGGCCGAGGCCCGGTTTGAAGAGCTCCTGCCCGTTGGAGAACTGGTGGGCGAAGCCGAGCAGCAGCGCCAGGTAGGCGGTCAGATGCAGGAAGTACCACAGCTCGTAGGGCAGGGCCCGGCGCAGCCCGCGGATGCTCAGCAGGCCGATGCACACCAGCATGCCGGCCGCGAGGAAGGCGGTGACCATGTCCTCGTACTCGGTCAGGATCGTGCCGAGCTCGCTGACGAAACCGACCCGGTCGGCGTACGCGTAACCGACGGTGATCAGCGCCGCGTGGGCCAGGATCATGATCAGGACGGAGCCGCCGAGCTCGCGGTGCCACAGGCCCAGGTGGCGGGCGCCGATCCAGCGCTCCAGGACGGCCAGCCGGCTCATCAGGATCACCTGCACCAGCAGCAGGTAGCCGGCGATCAGGCCGGTGACCCGGCCGGCCGACTGGAAGATCTCCGCGCCGGTGTCGATCGAGCCGGCCTTCGTGCCGAGCCACCAGGGCAGCAGCGCCAGCGCGAGACCGCCCCAGAACAGGGTGCGCAGCAGGAACCGTCCGGCGCCGTTGTGCTCGACGGGTCGTGCCGCCGGGGCGGCGAGGCTGCTCGCCGGGCGTTGTTGCCGGGGGACGGTCATGGTTGATCGTGTCTCATGTGGTTCCACTGCCATTGGTGGTATCAGAACCCGCTGGTCGAGGACCATGGGCTTAAGCCGGACTTCAACCTGCGCACAAGATGCTCGCACGAGTGGCCGGCGGGCAGGCGCCCCTAGAATGACGCGATGCAGCGCTTCTGGCGAATCGCCCTGATCGTCCTCGCGGTGGTCGCCGCGTTCGCTGCGACGGGCCTCGGCGTGGCATACACGCTCGGTGTCTTCACCGAAGCGGGGCGTTTCAGCGCCGCACCTGACTGCGCGGTGCTCGACGCTTCAGCGGTGGCGGCGGTGGTACCGGCGGCGAAGGTCGAGGCCGACGGCGCCAACTGCACGGCGGGGGACGGTCAGACGCAGCTCAACGTCGGCTTCACGGTCGTGCCCAAGAAGGGCACGGTCGGCGGCCCGGAGCTCGCCTCCCGCTACCTCGAAGTGACCAGCGGCACCGAGAGCGAGCCCCTCGACGGCGTCGGCGACCAGGCGGTCCGCCAGCGGGTCCGCGCCATCGGCCAGCCTCAGATCATCACGATGCGGGTCAGCAACCTGATCGTGGTGTTGTCCGTCGCCAACCTCGGCGGCGGCGAGCTCCCCGCCGCCGCGGACACGGGCCTGGTCGAGGTGGCCAAGACCCTGGCCGCCAAGCTCAACGCCTGACCCGAGGCAAGCGCCCCCCGCCAAAGCCGCACCCAAGGAGAGCGGTGACGCTGTGGACAACGGCGCGGCAGCGGAAGCGAATCTCGCCCGCCCTGCACAAAATCACAAAGAAGGCGAAAAGGACATCAGGGGAGTTGCCGCAGGAAGCGCCCCGCCGCGTCAGAGCGGTCCGAGTACCCGAGCGCCTTGTAGAACGCGTGCGCGCCCTCGCGGGTCCGCAGGCTGGTCACCTCGACGCTGTGGCAGCCGCGCATGAGGCCGAACGTCTCTGCCGCCGCGACCAGGCTGGTGCCGATCCCGCGCCCGCGCGCCGAGTCGGCGACGGCGAGCGCGACGATCCGCAGCCACGACCCGTCCTTCTCGAACGACGGGATGATGTGCGCAGCGATGACACCCAGCAGGCGGCCCCGCTCGTCCCAGACGAACGCGCCCCCGTCGGGGTGGTCGACCCAGGAGCGCAGGCGCCCGGCGGTGTCGGTCCCCTCCTGGGGATAGCCCAGCTGCTCCAGCAGCGTCGCCACCTGCTCGGTATCGTCGGTGGACAGCCGGCGAACACCGCGGGCGACCTGCATACGGTAGGCGTGCAGCACGTCAGCGCTCATGCAAGCAGCGTAGAACCGGTGACGCGGTTTGTGTCGGCCTGAACGCAGTCATTCACGTCCGCGGTGCACGTGCATCACAAACCTGCCACTTGACTGTGCGCCTGTTGCCTCTACCATTCGCACCCGCAAGTGCACGTGAAGCGATCAGGACCGCAGCGCCTTCTCGAACACCTCGACGGGCTGCGCGCCGGACACGCCGATCCGCTGGTCGAAGACGAAGAACGGCACGCCGCTGATGCCGTACGCACGGGCCTGCGCGAAGTCCTGACGGACGTCGGCCTCGAACGAGCCGTCGGCGAGGGCCTGCTTGGCCGCCACCTCGTCCAGCCCGACCGTGGCGGCGAGCCCCGCGAGCACCACCTGGTCGCCGACGTCGGCACCCTCGGTGAAGTACGCGTGCAGGAGCCGTTCCTTCAGCTCCGCCTGCAGGCCGTGGGCCTTGGCGAAGTGCAGCAGCCGGTGCGCGTCGAAGGTGTTGGCGGTGCGGGCCCGGGCGAAGTCGTACGCCAGACCCTCGGCCGCCGCGAGCTGCGTGACGTGCTCGAACATGCCGTCGATCTGAGCCTGGGGCAGCCCCAGCTTCGCGCCCAGCGACTCGCCGACCGGCCGCGGGTCGCCCACCGGCGTCGACGGGTCGAGCTGGAAGCTGCGCCACTGCACCGAAACCGCCCCGTCGAACGTCGACAGGGCGGTTTCGAGGCGTCGTTTGCCGATGTAGCACCACGGGCAGACGATGTCGGACCAGACCTCGATCGTGATCATGCGCGCTCCTGTTCGTTGACGGTTCAACAATAGCGCGCACATCAGGCCGGAGGCGTCACCAGTCGGAGTTGCTGCCTCCCGTGCCGAGGATGACCTGGTCAAACGTGTTGCCGTCGTTGTCGTCGGTGTACGCGACGCTGACCTCGCCCCACGGCGACACCGCGACGACCTGCTGCTCCTGCCGGCCCGTCGCCGTCTGGCTGAGGACCTGCGAAGCGAGACGGCCCGTGCCGGTGCCGTCGGGGTTGAACCCGCGGACCCACACGTCGAGCCCGCCCACGGTCCAGCCGGCGACCGTGTTCGCCTGGTCGTCGATGCCGATCGAGGGGGTGGCGCCACCGTTCGCCGACAGGACCTCCACGTGCCGAGGCGTGCCGTCGGCGAGGAACGAGCGGGTCCACACGCCGGCGGTGCCGGTGTGGTCCGACTCGTACGCGACCGCGAAGGCGCCCGAGAACGACGCCGCGATCGCCGCCCGCCGCTGCTGGCCGTCGCCGAGGCTGTTGGCGGTACGGCGGGAGAGGTTGACCGCGCCGTTGGCCTTCGCCAGGCGTACGAGACCGATGTTGTAGAACCCGTTGGCGTCGGCGTCCTCGTCCCAGACGACCAGGGCGTCGCCGGACGCCGAGACCGCGACGTCGGGCTGGTGGTGCGCGCCGGTGGTCTGCGACGCGAAGACCTCGTAGGCCTTCGTCGTCGGGCCCGTGTACCCGGCGGCCTTGACCCTGTACGTGGTGCCCTGCACGTCCTCCCACACGACGCTGAACGCGACCGCCCCGGTGCTGGGCGCGCCGTCCGGGTCGACGGCCACCTTCGGCAGGATCTGGTCGCCGGCGGCGTCCGCGTTGGCCCGGCCGGACGCGGTGACCGTGCCGGTGGGGGAGACGACCCGGTAGACGATGTTGAACGCGCCGTTGCCGTCCGGGTCCTCGGCCCAGACCACGACGGCGTTGCCCTTGTCGTCGAGGCCGACGTCGGGGCTGATGTGCTTCCAGTTCGTGCCGGACGTGCCGCCCGCCGACAGCTTGAGCTCGTACTTCGCGACGCCGTCGGTGAACAGCCGCAGCCAGACGTCGGAGTGGGAGTTGTTCTCGGGCGCGGTGCTGTCCCGGTCGTCCTCCCAGACCACGGCGACCTGGCCGTTGCGGTTGGCGGCGATGGCCGGCGTGTCCTGATCGCCGGTGGCGACGCTGTTGGCCGTCGTCCACGTCATCGACGTGGCGGCGAGGGTCGCGGCGAGCGCGACCGAGGTAATGGCTGCCATTGAAAAGGTTTCTCCTACAGGGCCCGAAGGCCGGGCTGGCCGTCGAGGATCGCGAACGACTTGAGGGTGGTGGCGGCCGCGCCGTGCTCGGTGACCGAGCTGACCGCGCGGAAGTCGGCCCGCACCTGAGCGGGGCTGATCGTGGTCCGGACGTAACCGCGCAGGTTGGAGTAGAACTTCAGGTGCGGGTTCGTGCCGGAGTTGGGGATCGTGGTGGTGGTCGAGCCGTTGCCGCCGGACGTGATCGACGTGCAGACCAGCTCGGTGCCGATGGTTGCGGAGGAGCTGCTGGCGTAGTCGGCCTTCAGGTCGTTGCCCCATGCCGCGTGTACGTCGCCGGTGAGCACGAGCGGGTTACGCACCGACCGGTCGATCCAGCCTTGCTGGATGCGGGACCGGGACGCGCGGTAGCCGTCCCAGGCGTCCATGTTGGCGGCGCCGCCGGCGTCGTACTGCCGGGCGAAGAACACCTGCTGGCCGAGGATGTCCCAGGTGCCGTAGTGCTGGGCGAGGCCGTCGAGCAGCCACGCCTCCTGCGCCGCGCCCGTCAGCGACCGCGACGCGGTGTCCGCGGCGGCGCACACCTTCCAGCCGTCGCCGCAGGCCTGGTCGTCGCGGAACTGCCGGGTGTCGAGCATGTGGAACGTGGCGAGCGTGCCCCAGCCGACCCGGCGGTACAGAGGGATGCTGTTGCCCGTCGGCGCCTGGCTCGGCCGCAGCGGCATGTTCTCGTAGTACGCGCGGTAGGCGGCGGTGCGCCGGGCGGTCCACTGCGCCGCCGTCAGCACCGGGCTGCTGTCGTTGCGCACCATGTTGGCGTAGTTGTTCTCGACCTCGTGGTCGTCGGGCACGACCAGCCACGGCGCGATCGCGTGCGCCGCCTGCAGGTCCGGGTCCGACTTGTACTGCGCGTAGCGGCGGCGGTAGTCGGCGAGCGAGACGATCTCGGCGCCGGCGTGCTGGCGGACGCCGCTGGAGCCCGTGCCGCCCTCGTAGATGTAGTCGCCCAGGTGCAGGATCAGGTCCGGACGGTCCTCGGCCATGCGGCGGTAGGCCGTGAAGTAGCCCGACTCGTAGTGCGAGCACGACGCGAACGCCATCACCAGGTTGCGGCCCACGGTGCCGGGCGCGGGCGCGGTGCGGGTCCGGCCCACGGGGGACAGGTGGCCCTGCGCGCGGAAGCGGTAGTAGTACTCGGCGTCGGGCGCGAGCCCACCCGCGACCACGTGCACGGAGTGCGCGTCCGCGTAACGTGCGGTGACCGACCCCGACGCGACGAGCGAGCTGAACGTGTCGGTCGTGGACACCTGCCAGTCGACGGTGACGTCGGCGTTGGCCATGCCGCCCTGACCGTCGGCGTTCAGCGGCGACGGGGCGAGCCGGGTCCACAGCACGACGCTGTCTGAGGCCGGCTCGCCCGAGGCGACGCCGAGCTTGAACGGGAACGGGACGGCGGCCTGAGCGCTGGTCAACGGCAGTGCGACGGCCCCGGCGGTGGCCAGTCCACTGAGGACGAACGTGCGGCGGCTGAGCCTCTTCATGTCGCACACTTTTATCAGAGTCGATGAACGCCCGGTGTCCCTCAGCTAGCCGCGACCTGCATTCGATGTATGGCTGGGCGCGTTCTTGCATTCACTCACGGGCTTCTTTTGGCGTCCGGCCGAACTGTTTGCGGAACGCCCGATGGAAGCTGGCCACGTTGCCGAAGCCCGCCTCCGTGGCGACGTCGATGACCCGCAGGTGCCGCATCGCTGGGTCGGCCAGGTGCCGCGCCGCGCGCTCCAGCCGCAGTCGCCGCACCGTGGCCGCGTAGGACTCCCCCTGCCCTGCTCCCGCTGCCGCTCCTGCTCCTGCTCCCGAAAAGAGTGCGTGCACCGTCCTGACGGAGATGCCGAGGCGCCGTGCGGTCGCCGCCGGTGACAGGTCCTCGTCGGTCAGATGTCCTTCGATGTCGTCGATGCATGTCCGGTACGTCTTGGGCGACCGCACCGGTGTCAGGATCGACGGTTCGAGCGCGATCGACAGCATGCCCGCCGCGTGCGCGGCCAGCCGGTTCGCCGCCGACTCCCGCATCGGCCCCCTGGCGAGGGTCTCCATCGAGTGCCGTACGGCCGCCCCGACCCCGGTGACGGTGTCGATCGCCGTCGCCGTCCGCACCGGTCCGTTGGCTTGCAGTGTCTTCGCCGGTACGAACAGCGACAGCTGCCGGAAATCACCGCCGAACTCGAACCGGAACGGCTCGTCGGCGTCGACCACGGCCAGGCCGCCCGGGCGGAGCGTGGCCACCCGCCCGTGCTGCACCATCAGACTCGTGCCGCTGACCTGCAGATTCGCGTAGTAGCCGCCGATCGGGTCGCTGGCGACGGCGGCTTCCGTCCGGTACACCACCTGCCGCTGCGACTCGATCCTCGCCAGGCTGTGCTCGCCCAGCCGCCACTGCGTCACCGACCCGGCGAACCCATCCCTCAGATCCGACTCCGGCGTCAGCGACAGAAACGCCTCGCAGATCAGCTCCCGCCAATGCGTGAACTGCTCGGCCGGTGCGAGTGCCGACGTCGTCCAGTAGCTGCGGTTGTCCACTGCACGTCTCCTATGCCGCTCCCAGCAGCCATGCAACGCCCGCTCCCACCACCGCCGACATGGTTGCGACGCCCTTCCGACAGCGTCACCGGTGATTTCTGAAGTATTGGTTCGCCGACCCGGTGAACATCAGCGGCACGGCCGCCCAGACCGCGGCCACGTGCAATGTCCTGGCCGAGGCGATCGCCCACCAGGTCAGGTCCGCGTCGGCGGTCGCCGCGCTCAGCGAGTTGCCGTCGGCCAGCCACGAGATCGGCTCGATGACCAGTGACAACGTGCCGACGATGCCCAGCACGACGGCGAGGGCGATCCGGGCCCACCGCCGCCCCGCCCGCATCCGCAGCGCGGTCAGCACCGCCGCCGCGTACACCACGCACCGGAACAGCACCCCGAACAGGGGATTCTCGCCGGCCTGGCCGGCCCCCACGACGATCACCGTCTCCACCGCGCCGAGCGCGACGGCGCCGATCCACAACCCGGTCGCCGCGCGCACCGCGACGGGTGGCCGGCTGGAGTCCAGAAGAATCATGCCCTTCACTGTCCGCCGCTGCTCCCCGCCTTACACGCCCCCTGACCACCGTCTTCGTGCTGCGGCTAACCCCCGTGTCCGCGTTCGTGTCCGCCTTTGTGTCCGCCTTCGTGGCGGCCTCCGTACCGCCCGAGCATCGCCACCGCGTCGGCCGTCATCGCCTCGATGATCTCCGCCGCCGGCCGCAGCTCGGTGACCAGCCCGACACCCTGCCCGGCGAGCAGCGGCATCTCCTCGAGATCACCGGTGGTCAGCCCGCGCATCGGCACCAGGTTGGAGAACCGGTGCATCGTCACCGTCTCCCCACCCAGCACCGTCTCCCCGATCACCGGCAGCGGCGCGTCGTCCGCCTCCGCCGGCGGCGCGTCCAGCCACTCGCGCACGACCCGGTTCCGCAGCACCCGCATCGGGTTGAAGTCCGGCATGTCCGGCCCGAACATCGACGTGCTCACCGTCTCCGTGGCGTCCGAGCTCAGCAACCGGCTCTTGTACCCGTCGTGCGCCCCCGACTCGCCGCTGGCCACGAACCGCGTGCCGACCCACGCCCCGTCCGCCCCCAGCATCAGCGCCGCCGCCACGCCCCGCCCGTCCGCGATCCCACCCGACGCCAGCACCAACGCCGGCGCCACCGCGTCCACGACCAGCGGCACCAGCGCGAACACCGGCAACGTCGCCGCGTTGTGCCCGCCCGCCTCCTGCCCCTGCGCGACGACCACATCCACCCCGTCGTCAACCGCCCGCTTCGCCGCGTCAACCGAGCTGAGCTGCTCGAACACCCGCACACCCGCCCCGTGTAGCTGCTCGATCCACCTCCGCGGCGGATGCCCCCAGTGAAATGACACCACCGCCACCCCGGCCGCACACACCGCGTCGATCTGCGCCTGCTCCGTGAACACCGTGATGAAGTTGACGTTGAACGGCCGATCCGTCTTCGCCTGTATCGCCGCCACCGTCTGCGCCAACGCCGCCGCCGGCATCAACCCCACCCCGAGCGACCCGAGCGCCCCCGCGTTGCTGACCGCCACCGGCAACTCCGGCGTCATCCCCACGAACGCCATCCCCGCCTGCGCGATCGGCGTCGTGAGCCCGAACGCCTCCGTGAACCTGGTCCTGAGTCCCATACCCCGAACCGTGCCCCACCCGCACCCCGCCGGTGTTGCCTCCCGCGCAGCCCACATCGCATTCCGTGCAGACGTCACCCACCCGACACCCGACCTCGACACGCTTGGCGCCGCCCCCGTACCGCGCGGGCCCAGAAGCGAAACTTCACCCCATGACGATCGACGCGTACCGGGCCCTCTGGGAATCACACGACGACCGCTATGTCCTGCTGCGAGTGCCCAGCGGCCACGCCATCTTCGACGTACAAGCCCGCGGGACAGTGATCATCGAGGACGACGACCTCTACCGCGAGGTGAAGCAGCGGATGCTGGACAACGGCGCCGCCGTCGTCGACCGCCCCCCAACCCCTTAGCCGGCACCTAACTCTGGCTGGCTGTCTGGAAGGCGCACCCGCAGGCGCCTCTTCGGTGTACAGCGACCGAACAGGCGCCTGACCAGCGCCGAAGTGGTGCGCCCGGTAGGGATCGAACCTACGACCTTGGGATTAGAAGTCCCCTGCTCTATCCGCTGAGCTACGAGCGCATGTCGTCGGACAGGCTACCGCCTACGGCGGAGGATTCGCTTGTGGGGAGCCAAATCGACGTTCTCAGGACAACATTCCTCGCCTCCCGGCACAAGCGGGTTCCCTTGTCGCGCCACTCGTTTCGCTACGGGTGGCGACAAAGTCACGCTTCGGGTCGTTCGGACCCCTCCCGAACGGTCCACCCCACAGCCCCATTACCCGCAACCACTCCAGCCAACGCATTCGCGCGCACCAACCCCGCACCCCACCGTAGGCGGGCCAGCGCCGCACGGTGCCCAGGACGCTCCCTTCACCGTGTCCCAGGTCGGGTCTCGTCCGAGCCGTGCCTGGTCTCGCCCGTGCTTGGCCTGGTCTCGCCCGAGCCGTGCCTGGTCTTGCTTCCCGCGCTCAGCATCGTGCTCAGGCTGGTCAAGGCGGCGCGCACGACCAGTCCCTTGTCGGGTCTGCCCACCCGCAGGTCCCACCAGCCGGTCGCCTACCTGGGCGACGGTCCCCACCCGCCAGTCCCTTGCCGCGTCGGCGCACGGCAGCGCGCCCCGGCCAGTCGCTTGCTGGGTCGACCCGCGCGGCGGTCCTCACCGGCCGGTCCTCACCGGCCGGTCCCCACCGGCCAGTTCCCCGCCGCGTCGGCCCATGGCGGTGCGCACCGGCCAGGTCGCTTGCCGCGTCCGCCTACGCAGCGCGCTCCTGACCGGTCCGCGTGGCTGTTCACGGCGGTGCCGGCGGTGGGTCGTGACGCCGGATGCCTCGGTGCCGCGACCCACCGACCCGTCAGGCGGGAACCGGCACCCTGCCCCGGTTGCGCCGGCGCCGGCCGCCGCTCGACTCCTCGGGCGCGTCCGTCGAACTCTCGTCGTCGCCGGTGGGGGACCCCTCGTCCTCCGAGTCGGAGACCGCCGGGACCTCCGCGGTGTCGGCGTCGGTCGTGAGCTCCGCCGCGTCGTCCGGCGCGGTGAAGCCCTCCATCGCGGCGAACGCCGCGCCGTCGAACGCGGCGTTGATCGCGTTGTCGAGCTCGGTCAGGACGTCCTCCGCGAACGGATCCCGGTCGGCGTCCGCCGGCTCCACCATGGTCGTGACGAAGCCGCCGAGTTCGGCGTCGTAGTCGCGCTGCCGCGGCAGCGCGTTGATCGCCACCACCGGTGTGCTCGGCTGGCCCGCGATGTGGGCGTCCGACAACTCGTCGTCGATCGAGCTGGTCGCCGTGTTGGCCTTGACCCGGGCGAACTTCGCCCGGCCACGGGCCAGGTCGTGGCCGATGGAGGTGGCCTCCAGCTCGTACGCCACCCGCTTGGCGTGGTCCTCGGTCTCCCAGTTGCGGCTCGACAGCTTGCCGGTGATGATCACCGGGTCGCCGACGTGGACGCTGCGGATCACGTTCTCCGCGAGGTTGCGCCAGCAGGTGACGCGCAGCCGGAGCTGGTTGCCGTCGACCCACTGCCCCTCGCTGCGGTCGTAGCGCCGTGACGTGGCGGCGACCTTGAAGGACGCGACCAGCGCCTTGCTCTCTTCCAGCCGACGGCAGTCAGGCTCGTTGAGCACGTTGCCGACGATGGTCATCGTCGTCTCGTTCATGTCCGTCTCCCTCCCGTGTTAAGGACTCGGGAGGAGCATCGGTCAGATCGGTCCTGCCCCGCTCGCGGCCGACGCCGGATCTGTGGATAACCGACCGCTTGTGGACAGGCTCGCGTCAGCGCTGATGATCTGCTACGCGCTGGTCGTACACCTCAGAAAGCCGCATGGGCGAGGTTCGAGGTGAACACTTCCCAGACCCCGCGGCGGCGCACCAGCAACTTGCGCGACAGCAGGTGCGGGTCACCGGCGAAGAAGACCCTGTCGATCGCGCGCCGGACCTTCGCGAGGCCGGGCGGGGACTGGGAGCCGGTCACGATCACGACGTCGCGCGCCGGCACGCCGACCACGAGCTCACCGGGCACGGCACGCTCCAGGCCTGCCCAGAACGGCTCGGCGAGCAGCAACGTCGAGGCGACCCCGTCGAACTGGAGCATCAGCGCGGGCGGCTGGCCGTGGACCTGAGCGGCGCCGAGCCGTTGGTCGAGGTTGTGCGCAGCCTGGCGGCGCAGCATCCGGCGGGGCATCTCCATGCGCTGCAGCTCGGCCCAGGTGACGAGGCGTTGCCCGAACGGCGGACCGTAGCTGTAGCCGACCCCGAGGCCACCCATGAACTCGTCGACCACGGGCGCGTACACATCTTCGCGACGGATGTCGCGAAGCGGCGCGAGAACGGGGAGGAGCATGGGCTGCACGCATGCAAAATAGGACGCTGACGGATGTGAGACAAGCTCTTGTTTTCGCACCATTTGCTTGCTAGTGCCCCGACGGGCCGCCATGAAAAATTGTCGGTGGGGGTCGGTAGTGTCCCGAGCATGGCGATTCGAAGACTCCACGCCGACGCGATCGGGATATTGCTGGGCGGTGTGCTGGACGCTGTGTTCGGCGATCCGCGCAGGTGGCACCCTGTCGCGGGGTTCGGGCGGTTCGCAGGGGCGGTCGAGCGGCGCACCTATGCCGACGACCGGGCCGCGGGAGCGCGATTCACTCTGGTCGCCGTGGGTGCGCCTGTACTGGTGGCCGCGGCGACGGCCCGGTTGACCAGGCGAAGGCCGATCGCCCGCACTCTGGTTGTGGCCGGTGCGACCTGGGCCGCGCTGGGCGGCACGAGCCTCGCGCGGGAGGGACGGGTGATGGCCGACCGGCTCGACGGCGGCGACCTGGATTCCGCGCGGGCGCAGCTGCCGAATCTCTGCGGGAGGGATCCGTCCGCGCTCGGTGCGCCAGAGCTGGCCCGGGCGACGGTGGAGTCCGTCGCGGAGAACACGTCGGACGCCGTCGTCGGCCCGCTGTTCTGGGGCGCGGTCGCGGGGCTGCCGGGCATCGTCGGGTATCGGGCGGTCAACACGTTGGATGCGATGGTCGGTCACCGCTCGGCTCGGTATGCGAGGTTCGGCACCGCCTCGGCGCGCCTCGACGACCTCGCCAACCTGGTGCCGTCGAGGGTGACGGCGGCGCTGACGGTCGCCGCCGCGCCGGCCGTCGGAGGGCGGCCCGGCGAGGCGCTGCGGGTGTGGCTGCGCGACGGAGGTCGGCATCCGAGCCCGAATTCGGGGCAGTGCGAGGCGGCCGCCGCCGGCGCGCTGGGGATTCGGCTCGGAGGCCGCAACGTGTACGGGTCCCGGGTCGAGCACAGGCCGCACCTCGGCGACGGCGGGCCACCCGCCCCGCGTGACGTCCGCCGGGCCGCGACCTTGTCCGTCGTCGTCGGCGCGGCCGCTTTAGGCCTCGCGTGCGCGCTCCGGGTGGGCGCCGCTCGCCGCCGCGCCAAGCCGACCGGTGTCGGGCTGCGGGGCGAGGGCGCGGCGTGAACGGTCGGGAGCGGAGGCTGCTGTGCTCGGCTCGCGGTGGCAGTGGAGCGTGGCGGGAGACGCCGGCGTGAGCGGGTTCGGGGCGGAGTGGAGGGCGGCGATCGGTGAGTGCAGCGCTTGGTTCACGGTGGCGGCGGAGCGTGGCGGAGGTGGCGGCGTGAGTGGGTCGGGGCGGAGTGGAGGGCTGCGAGCCGGGGGTGCAGTGCCTGGCCCGCGGCGACGGCTCGGAGCGGAGGTGATGGCGTGAGCGGGCTGCTGGTTGCCGGCACGACGTCCGACGCGGGGAAGAGCATGCTCACCGCGGGGATCTGCCGCTGGTTGCGCAGGCGGGGCGTGGACGTCGCTCCGTTCAAGGCGCAGAACATGTCGAACAACTCGGCGATCGCGGTGGACGGCGGTGAGATCGGCCGGGCGCAGGCGCTGCAGGCGTATGCGTGCGGGTTGGAGCCCAGCGTCAGGTTCAACCCGGTGCTGCTCAAGCCGGGCTCCGACCGGCAGAGCCAGGTCGTCGTGCTCGGGCAGGCGACGGGGTATATCGGCGCCCGTAACTACCACGAGATCAAGGACCGGCTGCGCGGTACGGTGCTGGAGACGCTGCGCGAGCTGCGGGCCAAGCACGAGGTGGTGATCTGCGAGGGCGCCGGGAGTCCCGCCGAGATCAACCTGAGGGCCGGCGACCTGGCCAACATGGGCCTCGCCAGGGCGGCGGACCTGCCCGTCATCGTGGTCGGCGACATCGACAGGGGAGGGGTGTTCGCCGCGCTGTACGGCACGCTCGCTCTCCTCGACGCCGAGGACCAGGCGCTGATCTCGGGCTTCGTGATCAACAAGTTCCGCGGGGACTCGGGGCTGCTCCAGCCTGGCATCGACTCGCTCACGGAGCTGACCGGCCGGCCGACGCTCGGGGTGGTGCCCTGGTCCACGGAGCTGTGGCTCGACGGCGAGGACTCGCTGGCGTACGACGGGCGGGTCCTCGGCCGGCCCGCGCCGCCGCGTGGCGGACAGTGGCTGCGGGTCGCCGTGGTCCGCCTGCCGCGGGTGTCCAACGCCACCGATGCCGAGGCGTTCGCCGCGGAGCCGGGGGTGCAGGTGCGGCTCACGGTCGAGCCCGCCGACCTCGCCGACGTGGACCTGGTCGTGCTGCCGGGCACCAAGTCCACTGTGGACGACCTGCACTGGCTGCGGGAGCGGGGGCTGGCGGACGCGGTGCTGGCCCACGCGGCGTCCGGCCGGCCGGTTCTCGGGATCTGCGGCGGGTTCCAGATGTTGTCCGAGCGGATCTTCGACGACGTGGAGAGCCGCCGCGGCGCGGTGCCGGGGCTGGGGCTGCTGCCGGTGGAGGTCACGTTCGCGGACCGCAAGACCCTCGGACGCGTGACCGGCACCGGGCTCGGGTCGCAGCCGGTGCGGGGGTACGAGATCCACCACGGCGTGGTGAGCCGGGCGGCGGAAGGCCTTACGCCGTTGATCCGCCTGGCCGACGGCACGGGTGAGGGCGCCGTGTCCGGCAACGTGTTCGGCACGCACTGGCACGGGGCGTTCGAGACCGACGAGTTCCGGCGGGCGTTCCTGACCGAGGCCGCGCGCCTGGCCGGCCGGCACGGGTTCCAGGTCGCGCCGGGCACGTCGTTCGCGGCGCTGCGGGAGCGGACCGTCGACGTGCTGGGCGACCTGGTCGAGGAGCACCTCGACACGACGGCGCTGTGGCGGCTGATCGAGGGTGGCGCACCCAGCGGCCTGCCGACCGTCGTCCCAGCGCTGAAAGCATCCGCCCCGAGCGCGCCTGGCGCCGAGCCCACATCGGCGCCAGCGGTGCCTGCCGGCGTCGCTGGGACACCGGGCGGTGCGGCGGGACCTGCTCCAAGTGCGCCTCGTGCGGAGTCCGGGGCGGTGCTGTCCGGCAGCGTTCCGGGATCGCCGGACGATGGGGCGGAAAGCGTCCTGAGCGCGCCTCACGACGAGCCTGTGCCGGCGCCGGTGGTGGCCGGTGACCTTCCGGGGTCGCCAGGTGATGCGGGCGGCGGGAGCGTCACGGTGGATCGGGGGGTGTCATGAGCGCCGGGGGCGGGGGCATCGGGACGTACAGCGCGCTGGCGAAGGAGGTCCTCGGCCGGGAGGCGCGCCTCGGGGACGTGCGGCTGGTGGCGGTCGACGGGCGGGCGGGGTCGGGGAAGACCACGTTCGCGGGACGGCTGGCGCGGGCGTTGCGGCACGCCGGTGTGGACGTCGCCGAGTTGCACACCGACGACTTCCTGGACGGGTGGGCGGAGCTGGAGGCGTGGCGGCCGAGGCTGGAGCGGTGGGTGTTCGCGCCGTTCAAGGCGGGTGAGGACGCGCGGTACCGGCGGTATGACTGGGTGCGGGAGCGGCTGCGCGACGAATGGGAGCCGTTGCGGCGGCCGGACGTGCTGGTCGTCGAGGGGGTCGGCAGCGCGGGGGTGCAGGACCTGACGTTCGCCGTGTGTGTCCACGCGCCGCGGGCGCTGCGGCTGGAGCGGGGGCTGATCCGCGACGGCGAGGCGTTACGGCCGCAGTGGGAGCGGTGGATGGCCGAAGAGGACCGGTTCTTCGGTGAGGGCGCGGCGCCGCGGACGGTCGACGTGCACGTCGACGGGGCGCCGGGCGAGGAGCACGACCCGCAGAATGAGTACTTCATCCTCGCGGGCGGGTAGACGGGTGTTGCGCAGGTGCGGGACGATCCGGGAGGCGGCCGGACACGATCCGGATGCGACGGGGAGGCGGAGCGAATGACCACGAACGACGTGCAACGCCGGCGGGTGGTGCTGACCGGGATCAGTTCCCGGGCGTGGGAGCACCCGGCGGACAGGGGTGCCCTGGTGGCGCTGCGGGAGTTGCGCGGGTTCGACGACGCGCTGAAGTCGCTGCACGCCCTGTGGAATGAGCGGGCGTGGCGGCTGGAGTTCCTCGGCAACGCGATCCGCGTCGACCACCGGCAGTTCCCGCGGGTGCACCGGCTGATGGCGGAGGCCGCCGCGTCGCTCGACGTCGCGGACCTGCCCGAGCTGTACGTGCACAGCGACCGCTCGATCAACGGCATGTGCATCGGCATGTCGAAGCCGTTCATCGTGATCAACCGGGGCTGTCTGGAGCTGCTCGACGACGAGGAGCTGCGCTGCCTGCTCGGGCACGAGCTGGGGCACCTGGTGAGCGGGCACGCGGTGTACCGCACGATGGTGCTGATCCTGACGGACTGGGCGGTGCGGCTCGCGTGGCTGCCGGTCGGGTCGATGGTGCTGCGGGCGATCGTGGCCGCGCTCATGGAGTGGTGGCGCAAGGCCGAGCTGTCCGCGGACCGGGCCGGGCTGCTCGCGTGCCAGGACCCGGCGGCGTCGCTGCGGCTGTCGATGAAGCTGGCCGGCGGCGGTGACCTGTCCGAGGTCGACACGACCGCGTTCCTGGAGCAGGCCGCTGAGTTCGAGCGGGCCGGCGACCTGCGGGACAGCCTGATCAAGATCCGGATGGTGACGGCGCGGTCGCACCCGATGCCGGTGGCGCGGGCCGCCGAGGTGCGGGCGTGGATCGACCGCGGGGAGTACCAGCGCATCCTCGGCGGCGAGTATCCGCGTCGCGCCGACGACGGGGACGCGTCGGTCAGCGAGGAGATCAAGGCGGCGGCCGCGTCGTACCGGGAGGCGTTCTCACGGTCGCAGGATCCGCTGGTGTCGCTGCTGCGCAAGCTCGGCGACGGGGCGTCGGAGGTCGGCGACTGGGTCGGCGCAGGCGCGGGCAAGATGCGCGGCTGGATGCGCGGAAACGGGTCCAACGGCACAGACGACCAGTCGGCGAAGTAAGTTCCGGGTATGACAGTGCTCACCGAAGAAGAGCTCCGCGCCGCGATCCGGCGGGAGATGCCCGGGGTCCGCGCCGATCTGGAGCGGCTCGTGCGCATCCCAGGCATCGCGTTCACGGGGTTTGACCACAGCCACGTCGAGCGTTCCGCCGAAGCGGTGGCGGAGCTGCTGCGCGGCGCCGGGATTCCGGATGTGCGGCTGGTCCGGAAGGGTGGGCAGCCGGCGGTGCTGGGTCGCAGGCCCGCGCCGCCCGGAGCGCCGACGGTGCTGCTGTATGCGCACCACGACGTCCAACCGGTCGGCGACCGCTCGCAGTGGCTGAGCGACCCGTTCGAGCCCGAGGAGCGCGACGGCCGCCTGTACGGGCGCGGCACCGCTGACGACAAGGCCGGCGTCATGGCGCACATCGCGGCGCTGCGCGCGTTCGGAGACGACCTGCCGGTCGGCGTGGTGCTGTTCATCGAGGGCGAGGAGGAGTTCGGCTCCGAGTCGCTGGAGGACCTGCTGCGCGAGCACCGCGACGAGATCGCCTCGGACGTGATCGTGATCGCGGACTCGGGCAACTGGGACGTCGGCCAGCCGGCGCTGACGACCGGGCTGCGGGGCATCGTCAACGGGTTCTTCGAGGTGCGGGTCCTCGAGCAGGCCGTGCACAGCGGCATGTTCGGCGGTGCCGTGCCCGACGCGTTGATCACCCTGTCCCGGTTGATCTCGACGCTGCACGACGACGCGGGTGACGTCGCGGTGGAAGGCCTGGTCAGCACGCAGTCGGCGCCGCTGGACTACCCCGAGGACCGGTTCCGCGAGGAGGCCGGCATGATCGACGGGGTTCAGTTCATCGGCAGCGGGCGGCTGGTCGAGCGCCTGTGGACGCGGCCGTCGATCTCGATCCTCGGCATCGACGCGCCGGCCACCGAAGGCGCACCCAACGCGTTGATCCCGGTCGCGAAGGCCAAGTTCAGCGTGCGGATCGCACCCGGTGACTCGGCGCAGCGGGTGTACGACACGATGGTCGCCCACCTGGAGCGGCACGTTCCCTGGGGCGCGAAGGTCACGGTGACGCTCGAGCAGCTCGGTGAGCCGTGCGTGATCGACGCGACTGGGCCGGTGTACGAGGCTGCCCGCCAGGCGTTCACCGAGGCGTGGGACGGCGTGAGCCCGGTCGACATGGGCGTGGGCGGGTCGATCCCGTTCATCGCGACGTTCCAGGAGATGTTCCCCAAGGCAGCGATCCTGGTCACGGGCGTCGAGGACCCGAGCACCAAGGCGCACGGGCCCAACGAGAGCCTGCACCTGGGCGAGTTCGAGCGGGTCTGCGTCGCCGAGGCCCTGCTGCTGGCGAAGGTGGCCAAGGTCGCCGACACCGCCTGACGCAAACCCCGGAGCGTTCCGGCCCGGCCACTGAGCCGGGCCGGAACATCAGCCCGCCCGCCCAGCGAGGACGAACCACCAGGCCACGAAGGGCAGGCCGCGCCGAGGTGGGACGGGTCGGGCCGCGACGGGCCGCGACGGGTCAGGCCGCGACGGGTCAGGCTGGGCCGCGACGGGTCAGGCTGGGCCGTGACGGGTCGGTTCGGGACACGACGCGGGCAGGACGCGGCGATCCGGGAGCGGTCAGGCTGTGACCCGAGTTGAAGTCGAATCCGGGCCGCGGCGCTGACGGAACGCCACACCCCGATCACCGCGCCTGATCGTCAGATGACAAGGCCGCGGTGCTGAGGGGTCAGCGGGCCGCGGCCGGGAGTGTCAGAAGGCGGGGAAGGTCAGCCGCGCGGGGGCAGCTTCACGACGCTGACGAAGAACTCGTCGATCTGGCGGACGACGGCGATGAAGCTGTCGAAGTCGACCGGCTTCGTCACGTAGGCGTTCGCGTGCAGGGAGTAGCTGCGCAGGATGTCCTCGTCGGCCTGGGAGGTGGTCAGGACGACGACGGGGATGCGGCGCAGGTCCGGGTCCTCCTTGATGGCCTGCAGGACCTGGCGGCCGTCGACGCGGGGCAGGTTGAGGTCCAGCAGGATGAGGTCGGGCCGGGGGGCGTCCGCGTGCGGGCCTTCGCGCCGCAGGTAGGCCAGGGCCTCCTCGCCGTCCTGGACGACGTTGAGCTTGTTGCGGACCTTGTGCTCCTCGAACGCCTCCTGCGTCATCAGCACGTCGCCCGGGTCGTCCTCAACCAGGAGCACCTCGATCGGCAGGGACGACTCCCTGGGTGCGGTCATTGAACGGACTCCTCAAGCGAAGACGACGACGCAGACGAAGACGCAACCGAAGACGAAGACGAAAGCGCAGCGGCGGGATCAGATACAGGTACAGGCAGCGTGAACCGGAACAGCGTACCTTCGGTCTGCGACGGGTCGATCCAGATCCTGCCGCCGTGGTATTCGACGATTTTCTTCGCGATCGCCAGGCCGATGCCGGTCCCGGGGTAGGCGTCCTTCGCGTGCAGGCGCTGGAAGATGACGAAGACCTTGTCGGCGAACTCGGGCTCGATGCCGATGCCGTTGTCCTCGACGCTGAACTCGTACTCCTCGCCGACCTGCTGGCAGTCGATGAGGATGTGCGGGGTGCGGTCGGGGTGGCGGAACTTCAGCGCGTTGCCGATGAGGTTGCTGAAGAGGGCTCCGAGCAGCGGTTCCTCCCCTCGTACGACGGGCAGGTCGACGAAGGTGATCTCCGCGCTGGTCGACTCGCGCTGCGACTCGAACTGCTCGGCGGAGTCGACGACGACCTTGTTGAGGTCGATGTCGGCGAAGCCACTGGTGAGCCGGCCGATGCGGGAGAAGGCGAGCAGGTCGTTGATCAGCCGTTGCATGCGCTGGGCGCCGTCGACGGCGAAGGCGATGTACTGGTCCGCCCGTTCGTCCAGCTGCCTCGCGTACCGACGCTGCAAAAGCTGACAGAAGGAGGCGACCTTCCGGAGGGGCTCCTGCAGGTCGTGGGAGGCGACGTAGGCGAACTGCTCGAGGTCGCGGTTGGACCTGGTCAGCTCGGCGGCCTGCTGCTCGAGCATCCGGTTGGCCTCCTCGACCAGCCGGCGTGCCTCGACGACGTCCTGCAGCTCGGTGTTGATCCGCCGGCGCATCGTGTCGACGTCGGAGGCGAGCGCGGCCAGCTCCGGGGGGCCGCCGCCGGTGATCGCGTGGTCGTAGTTGCCGCCCGCGACGATGCGCACCTCGGCGGCGAGCTCGGTCACGGGCCGGGTCACCAGCCGCCGCAGGAGCAGCGCCAGCGCGACGCCCGCGAAGATGATCACGATCCCGGCGAAGGCGAGCAGCACGATCAGCACGTTGCCGGAGGACCGGACCTCGGCGGCGACGGTGTCGCGCCGGGTGCTCAGTCCGCTGCGCAACGCGTCGATCTCGCTGGAGGCCGCGGTGTAGACGGCCCGTGAGGCGGCGGTCGGCGTCGCGCGTTCGGCGCTGGGGCCGTCCGTGCGGGTCTGCGCGATCAGCGGCTCGGTGATTTCGCGTCGGAACCGTGAGGTCGCCGCCGCGACGTCGTGGACGGTGCTGAGCAGGGCGGGCTCGTCGGCGAGGAGTCGCTCGGTATCGGCGAGGATCTCCGTCTCGGACTGCTGCGCGGCCTTGTACGTGTCGAGGTCGCTCTCCCTGCCGGTCAGCAGGAACGTGCGGGCGCTCGTCTGCTGGCGCAGCAGCTGCGAGTTCAGCTGCTCGGTGTTGACGAGCGCGGGCGTGAGCCGGTCCATCACCTTCGTCGTGTCCGCCCGGTTGGCGGCCGCGGTGACGGTGGCGCTGACGGCGATGAGCCCGAGCAGGCCCGCGACGACCGCGCAGAGCGCGATGATCCGGCGCCAGAGCGACCATCTGGTCGGGTTCAACGCGAACTCCTCGGATCCAGCAGCAGGACGGCGATGTCGTCGGACAGCGGCCCGCCGTTGTGGCCCTCGGCCTGCGCCGCGAGCCAGGCCGGCAGGTCGCGGGGGAGCGCGCGGCCGGGGTCCTTCAGCACGTCGACGATCCCCTCGATGCCGAGGCGTTCGCCGCCGGACGCGTCCGGGCCGGCGCTGCCTTCGATGAGGCCGTCGGTGTACAGCAGGAGCTGCCAGCCGGGTTCGCCCAGGCGCACCTCGGTGGCCGGGCGGGGAACGCCGGGCATCACGCCCAGCACGAGCCCTGGCCGAACGGCACACGGCTCGACCCGGTCGCCGGCGATCAGGATCGGGGGCGGGTGGCCGGCGAGCCGGATCCGGGCGGTGCCCTCGGCGAGGTTGACGGTGGCGACCGCGACCGTGGCGAACAGCTCGTCGGTGCGCCGCTCGCTCACCAGCACCTGCTCCAGAGAGTCCAGGATGTGGTCCTCCGGCACGCCGGCGAGGACCAGCGCCCGCCAGGCGACGCGCAGCGCCACCCCGAGCGGTGCCTCGTCGACGCCGTGCCCGCAGACGTCGCCGATGAGCAGGTGCAGGTGGGTGCCGTCGACGCCGATCGCGTCGAAGAAGTCGCCGCCGAGCAGGCCCCGGTCGCGGCCGGGCCGGTAGATGGACCACAGGTCCGCCTGTACACCCGCCATGATCGGTTTGGGCAGCAGGCCGCGCTCGAGCCGGGCCGACTCCGCCTGCCGCAGCTCCGATTCGCGCAGCAGCCGGGCCTGCTCGTCGGCCCGCTTGCGTTCGACGGCGTAACGGACGGCCCGCGACAGACCGGTACCGTCGACGGCGCCCTTGACGAGATAGTCCTGTGCGCCCTCGGCGACCGCCGCAGTGCCCAGGTGCTCGTCCTCCAGGCCGGTGAGCACGCACACCGCGACCCGGCCGGCGTCGTGCAGCACCTGCCGCAGCCCGTCCAGGCCGCTCGCGTCGGGCAGCCCGAGGTCGAGCAGCACGCAGTGCACCTCGCGCAGCAGCGGCCGGGCCTCCCGCATCGTCTGCGCGACCCTGACGTCGAACGGCGCGTCGGCCTCGGCGAGCAGCTCCTGGACCAGGAACGCGTCGCCGGGATCGTCCTCGACGAGCAGCACCCGGATGCGTTCGCCCGTGTGCAGGCCGAGGCGCCGGTTGCGCAGGTCGGCCGTCGTGCCGACGTCAGGCATGCGCACACCCTCCCGGTGGGTGCGGTAGTTGTCGCGCGGCACACATGGGGACGATCCTTCCCTACCTGACGACTTCGTGCATGTGCGGGTGCAGTGTCTCAGCCGGAGTGGCCGCCGTCACCACACATCCATTGCGTCCTACCGGTGGATAGGCTTCCCGCGTGCACGGGCTCGAGAACATCGTCGGACTGATCGCCGTCGTCGTCGCCACCTCCGTGGTGGCCCGGCGGATCGGTGTGCTGTCACCCATCCTGCTGGTGCTGGTCGGGATCGGAATCTCCTTCATTCCCGGAGTGCTGGAGATCGAGCTGGACCCGGAGATGGTGCTGCTCGGGATCCTGCCGCCCATCTTGTACGTCGCGGCGCTGGAGACCTCGGTTCCCGCGTTCCGCTTCAATCTCCGGCCGATCCTGCTGCTCGCCGTCGGACTGGTCCTGTTCACCGCCGCGGCCGTCGGCTTCACGCTCCACGCGCTCCTGCCGCAGGTGCCCCTGGCCATGTGTTTCGCGCTCGGTGCGGTCGTCGCGCCGCCCGACGCGGTCGCGGCCACCGCCGTCGCCCGCCGCATCGGCCTGCCGCGGCGGATCGTCACCGTGCTGGAGGGCGAGAGCCTCATCAACGACGCGACCGCCCTCGTCACGCTGCGGGTGGCGGTCGCCGCCGCGGTCGGCGAGGCCGTCGACACCTGGTCGATCACCCAGACGGCGTCGCTCGCCGTGCTCGGGGGTGTCGGCATCGGCATCGTCGGCGGCATCGTCCTCGGGTACGTGCACAAGAAGGTCGAGAACCCGCTCATCGACAACGCGATCTCGCTGCTCACGCCGTGGGTGGTGTTCCTGCCGGCGGAGAGCATCCACGCCTCCGGCGTCGTCGCGGTCGTCGTCACCGGTCTCGCCCTCGGGCACAGGATGCCGACGCTCATGTCCGCCGCCTCCCGGCTGCAGATGGACGCTTTCTGGCGGATGGTGAAGTTCCTCCTCGAAGGGGCGGTATTCCTCCTCGTCGGCCTGCAGCTGCGCGCGCTCATCGAGCAGGTCGAGCGGTCGTTCTGGTTCACGTTCGGCTGCCTCGCCGCCGTCGTCGGGGTCGTGATCGTCGCCCGGATCGTGTGGCTGTTCCCGACCGTGTACCTCGCCCGGCTGATCCCACGGGTCCGCCGCCGTGACCCGTCGCCGACGTTCGCGGCGCCCGCCGTCATCTCCTGGGCCGGCATGCGGGGCGCGGTGACCCTCGCCGCGGCGCTCTCGCTGCCGTCGCCGCAGCAGGCCGGCGCCTATCCGCGCGGACTCTTCGTGATCCTGGCCTTCGGGGTGATCGTGGCGACGCTGGTGCTGCAGGGCGCGACCCTGCCGACCGTGGCCCGCTGGCTGAAGGTCCCCGGCGACGACGAGAAGGAGGACGCGCTCGCCGAGGCGTCGGTGCAGCACGAGGCGAGCCGGGCCGGCAAGGCCCGCCTGGAGGAGGTCGCCGACGACGCGCCCGACGGGGTCGTCGAACGGCTGCGGCAGGTCGCGCTCAGCCGCTCCAACCTGGCCTGGGAGCGTCTCGGCCGATCCGACCGGGAAACGCCGTCGGCCGCGTACGCTCGCCTGCGGCGCGAGATGCTGAACGCCGAACGCGAGGTCTTCCGGCGCGCCCGCGACACCGGCAAGATCCCCGAGGAGACGCTGCGCCAGGCGCAGCGCGACATGGACCTGGAAGAGTCACTGCTGGAGCGAGGAGATCTGTGACCTGCCCGCACATTGAAGCCGCGGAGAAGCTGGACATCCCGGAGGTCGAGGGATGTCCGGAATGTATCGAGATGGGCTTCACCGACTGGGTCCACCTGCGCCAGTGCCTCACCTGCGGGCACGTCGCGTGCTGCGACTCCTCCCCGCGCCGGCACGCCACGCAGCACTTCCTCACCACCCATCACCCCGTCATGCGCTCGATCGAGCCCGGCGAGTACTGGCGCTGGTGTTACCTGGACGAGACCATCGGCTAGCTTTTCCCGCCCTTCCTACCTGCGGGTATGCGTTTCTCAGCGGTTTCTAAGGAGACGCCGGACACAATCATCACCAGTTGGGCATGGAACGGGGTGCATTCGTGTTGCCATGGTCAACGGGGAATGGTCGACTGACGACGGGGTAGGGGGCGGACCATGGTGAGCGGGACATGGTAGACGCGGTCATGGACCTGGTGGCAGCTCCCGGTGTCCTGTACGCAACGATTCTCGTCCTTCTCACCGTCGACGCGTTCGTCCCGGTCGTCCCGGCCCAGGCCCTGATGATCGGCGGCGGCATCCTGTCCACCACCGGCCACGTCCAGCTGCTGCTGCTCGTCGCCGCGGGTGCCCTCGGCGCGGTCTCCGGCGACCTCCTGGCGTTCCTGCTCGGCCGCCGCCTGGCCCGCCGCGACGCCGGCACCCCTGACCGCCTGACCCGGCGCAAGCCCAGGGCGATCACCCTTCGCCTCAACGAAGCCATGCGCAAGCACATCTTCCTGGCCGTCCTCCTGTGCCGCTTCGTCCCCGCCGGCCGCATGATCACCGCCATCTACGCGGGCCGCAACGGCGTGTCGACCCGCCGTTTCGCCTCGTACGACGTTCTGGCCGCCACCCTCTGGGCCACCTACGGCGCGCTCCTCGGCCACTTCGGAGGCGAGGCGATCGCGGACTCGTCCTGGCTCCCGCTGGTCCTGGTGGCCGCCGCCGCCCTGCTCTTCCTCGCCGGCGCCCCGCTGCTCAGCTTCATCGGCCGCCTCCGCCGCCGCTCCGCGCCGGCCCCGGCGCTCGCGCTCGCTTCCTCCGGTTTCGCGGTGGCGGGGGCTCCTGCCGCCATCCCGGCCGACGCGGACCCGGACCCGCAGCCCTCGGCCACGGGCGTCATCAGGCCTCGCCGCTCCTTCCGGGGCGCGGGCCTGGCCGCGAAGGTCGGCTTCGTCGGACGCGCCGTCCGCGCCGCCGGCGGCATGCCTGTCGTCGCAGCCGCCCCTCAGCCTGTACGCCGCCGCTGCCGCCGCTCGGCCGTCGAGACCCTCGCCGCCGCCGAGCCCTTGGCCGCCATCGAGGTCCTGGTCGCCGCCGAGGCCGTCGCCGCCGCCGAGTCGGTCGTGGTCCAGGTCAACGGTTTACAGAACGCCAGCTGACCACCCCGAGCGGATGGGCTCGGCCGCGGTGAGGCGCGCGCCACCCTGCTCGTGAACCAACGACGACGAGCGCGCCGCCGGCGGTCGGTGTGATGTGGATGGGTTGTGAGCGCCAACGACGGCGCTGGACCATGCGAGGACGGCGGCCGGGGAACATCACCGCGACCACTGCACGGACGGTGCCCACGTCACCTGGCGCCCGGCCCACAACCGGACGGAAGAACCCACCCCCGCGCTGGCCTGTCCTGTGACCAGACGGATCGGTGAACCCGCACGCGGACAGCAACGCAACGTCAGCCGACCCGCAGGCGGATCCTTCAGCCGAAACCAGCCATCACCATGATCAAAGGACAATCCCGGTCACCCGGACGACCACCACACGACTTCGATCGAGAGGGGCGGCGTCAGCGGTCGACGCGATCCGCGCTGGTCGTGCAACCAACGGCGCAGGACCACGCGAGACCCGCGGCCGCCACCTGACTGCTGGGGCGCGTGCGCGAGTTCGCCGGCTTTTGCGGGTCGATCGTGGCCATGGCCGGCGTGATCGAAGTCGCGTGGTGGCCGTCCGGGCGGCCAGGGTCGTCCTTCGATCATGGTGGTGGGTCGGTGCTTGTGGGTGCCGTCTGTGCTGTGGTTGCGGTGATGTTCTCCGGCCGTCGTTCTCACGCTCCCTGGGGTCAGTCGAGTCGTTGCGGTGGCCGGCGTGATCGAAGTCGCGTGGTGGCCGTCCGGGCGGCCGGGGTTGTCCTTCGATCATGGTGGTGGGTCGGTGCTTGTGGGTGCCGTCTGTGCTGTGGTTGCGGTGATGTTCCCTGGTCGCGTTCTCGCATGGTCCGGCGCCGTCGGGGGCAATCGTTCGGTGGTTTCACGCCGTCGTTGGCTTTCACGACCAGTCCGCAAGCTGATGGTGTGCTTGCGGGGAAAAGGCAGGGGCGCGGTGCCAGTGGATGGCGCCGCGCCCCTGCCTGATGGTCCTGCCTGAACTACATGCCGATCTGCTGGCCGCTGTCGTTCCAGGTGTTGTTGCTCCACTGGGGGAGCTGGGACGCCTGGAAGGCCTGGGTGCCGTAGTAGCCGCCCTTGGGCCAGAAGCCGCCGCCGGACTGGCGCATGAACTTGTTGTTCGTGATCTTGCCGTTGGTGATCTTGTAGTTGGCGTCGTACCAGTAGAAGGAGTAGCCGCCGCCGTTCATGAGGTTGCTGTCGACCACGACGTCGTTGATGGAGCCGATGTCGGCCTTGAGCAGGATGCACGACGTCTGGGTGTGCTGGTTCTCCAGGCGGTTGTGCAGGATGCGGATGTAGATGGCGTTCGTCGACTGGATGACGTCGTTGTGCTGGGCGGAGCCGGTGCCGCCCGGGTCGTGCAGCCAGGAGTCCTGGACCGTGCCGCGGCCGTCGATGCGCAGGATGTCGCCGGAGCCGTGGGCGTTGACCCGCAGGAGGG
>NZ_JBEXUD010000077.1:0-35357 GCF_040614215.1 Dactylosporangium sp. NPDC006015 | reverse complement strand
GCCGCCCACATAGTCGCCGGGCGTGGCGTTGTCCGGAACGGTGACCGTGAAGGGCACGTCGGCGGACTCCCCGGGCTTGATCGCGATGGTGCCGGCCGGCCGCCGAGTGGGCGCCCGAGCCGGCGGCGGCCGAGCTGATCGGCGAGCCCGTCGCGGCCCCGATGTGGGTGGCGCCGGACTCGCCGTCGCCGCAGCCGCTGGCCGAGGAGCGGCCGCGGACGTCGGCGCAGCCGGTGGCGCCGTGGCCGCCGGCCGGACCGTTCCCGCCGCGGATGGGCAACACCGGCCAGCACCCGATCGTCCAGCCGCGCCCGGCCACCGGCCTGCCGCCGGCGCAGCGCCAGCCGATGCCCGGCGAGCCCCTGCCACCCGCGGCCCAGCACCCGACCGGCCAGTTCCCGGTGGTGCCGCCCCAGGCCGGCCGGCACCCGACCGCCCAGCACCCGCTCGTGCCCCACCAGGCGGGACCGTCGCCGGCCGGATCACACCCGACCGCCCAGTTCCCGGTCGTGCCACAGCCCGGAGTCCAGCGCCCGAGCGGCCAGTTCCCGGTCGTGCCACAGCCCGGAGTCCAGCGCCCCACCGGCCAGTTCCCGGTCGTGCCACAGCCGGCGGTCCAGCGCCCGAGCGGGCAGTTCCCGGTCGTGCCGCGGTCGGGCCAACCGACGGGGCAGTTCCCCGTCGTGCCGCCGCCGGGCCAGGCGCCGACGGAGCAGTTCCCGGTCGTGCCGCGGCAGGCGGGACCGTCGCCGGCCGGGGCGCACCCGAGCGGCCAGTTCCCGTTCGTACCGCAGCAGCACCGGCCGCAGGAGCACGGGCCGCACCTCGGTGTGCCGTCGCAGGCCGGTCCGCAGATGTTCCCGCCGCACGCCGGCGGCTACCCCCAGGCGTACACCGGACACCCATACCAACCGGAGCCACCGCGGCGCGGGAAGCTCACCGGGCTGCGGATGGCGCTGCTCGTCGCGCTCGCGCTGGTGCTGGTCACGCCGCCCGCGGCGATCGCGTTCGAGACGGTGCGCCGGGAGCGGACCGCCGGCAGCGCGCAGAGCGTCGACCCGGCCGGGAAGAGCCCCGGCCAGGCGAACGGCCGGCCCGGCGCCAGCGGCACCCCGAAGACGCCGCCACCCGCGTCCGTCGACGGCAAGATCAAGCAGGCGCTCACCGACCAGGGCAACGCGCTGCTCAACGGCGACTCCGCCGGGTTCGTCGCGGCCGTCGACCCGTCTGCGGCGGCGCTGCGCGACGAGCTCACCAAACGCTTCAACTCGCTGCGCCAGCTGCAGGTGAAGCTGTGGGAGCCGAGCGTCCTGGACAAGGTCGAGGTCGCCGGCGACAGCACGGCCGACGTGATCGTCTACGTCCGGTACTGCTACGTCGTCACCACCTGCGACCCGATGAACCTCGAGACGAAGACGAAGTGGAGCGTCACCGCCGCCGGCGTGAAGCTGCTCGAGTTCGGCACCGCCGAGGACCTCGGCCCGCGGCCGTTCGAGCGCAGCGAGCTCAAGGTCGCCGTCGGCAAGCGGGTCATCATGGCGACCACCCCGAAGTACGCCTCGCGCCTCACCACCATGCTCAACGCCGCCGAGAAGGCCGCCGAGCTGTCCGACCGCTACTCGAAGTGGACCTCGCCGCCGTCGCGGTACGTCGTCTACCTGGCCGGGCCGGAGGAGTGGTCCACCTGGTACGGCATCCGGCAGGAGAGCTGGGTCGCCGGCTTCGCGCTGCCGCTGACCGCCGAGGCCACCGAGATCGTGCTCAACGCCAACCGGGTCGACGTGAAGGAGACCCTGGACGTGCTGCGGCACGAGTTCACGCACGTGGTGACCCTGTCGAAGGTGTCGCGCGCCTACGACCAGACGTGGTGGCTCGTCGAGGGCATCGCCGAGTACGTGCGGGTGCAGGGCCTCGGCGGCCGGTTCGACGACGTCTCGTCGGTGCGCAAGTACGTGCAGAGCGGCCGCTGGCAGAACGAGATCGCGATGGACGACCCGCCGGAGGGCACCACGTCCGCCGACGTCAGCGGCCGGTACGGCGTCGCGTACATGGCGGTCAACCGCATGGTGGAGCGCTTCGGCGAGGCGAAGATGCTGGAGTTCTTCGACCTGGCCGCCAGGCAGGGCGTCGCGCTGCAGGACGCCGCCCCGAAGGCCTACGGCGTGTCGTGGGACGACGTCGCCACCGACTGCGTCAAGTACGTCCGCAATCACGCCTGAATGCCCGTGGCAGACTTACGGGCGTGAATCGCGTCCCCCCGCGTGTTCAGCTGCTCGTCGCCGTCCTGACCGTCTTCTCGCTCACCGGCGCGTCCTGCTCCGACGAGGACGACGGCATCGGGCTCGGCACCGCCGGCCGCGGTGACGTCGTCGAGGTCGTCGACGCACCCGCCACCGTCACCGCGCGGGCCGCGGCGACGCTGACCGCGGCCGCCGACGGCACCCTCGCCTCCCTGGCCGTGCGGCCCGGCGACACCGTGACGGCGGGGCAGGTGCTGGCCGTCGTGGACTCCCCGTCGGCACAGCAGCGGCTGCGCGGCGCCGAGGAGGCCCTCGAAGCGCTCAAGGGCGCCGGCGGCGGAGGGGGTGGCGTCAAGAACCTGTCGGCGACGCAGAAGAAGACCGACGACGCGGCCGCGAAGGCGTTCGGCGAGGCACGCAAGGCCGCTCAGGCCATCGCCGATGCCACGGTACGGGCCGGCCTTCTCGCCCAGATCGACTTCGCCGAGAGGTCGTACCAGGAGGCGGCCGCCTCGGCCCGCGCCGTGATCAGCGCCGTGCAGCGCGGCCTGGCGAGCGTGACGAAGGCGATGGCCGCCCTGACGACGGCGCAGCGCAGCCAGGCGCAGGCCGCGTACGACCTGGCGAAGTCGACCGTCGACGCGCTGACGCTGCGGGCGCCCGTCGGCGGCGTCGTCCAGCTCGGCGGCACGTCGGCCGCCGCCGCGCCGTCCATCACCGACCTGCTCGGCGCGGCGCTTCCGGCGGGTGCCGCTCCGGCCGCCGCCGGCACCGCGGGCGCCTCCGGCCCCGGGGTCGACCCGGCCGTCCCGGTCGGCGGGCAGGTGGCCGCCGGCACCGCGATCCTCACCGTCGTCGACGTGTCGCAGCTCGGGCTGATGGCGGAGATCGACGAGACCGACGTCCTGCTCGTCGAGCCGGGCGTCACGGCCCGCGTGGAGCTCGACGCGGCACCCGGCGCCACCTACGAGGCGACGGTCACGTCCGCGGACGTGCTGCCGTCCGCGTCGGCGCGCGGGGGTGTCTCGTACCGGTCGCGGCTCACGCTGAGCGGGGGCACCTTCGCCGACGGGCGGGCCGCCCCGGCGCCGCGCCCCGGCATGAACGCGGTCGCGCACCTGCAGGTCCGGCAGATCCGCGACGCGGTGACGGTGCCGGCGGCCGCGGTGTTCAACGTCGGCGGCAAGGACGTCGTCTGGCTCGTCCGAGACGGCAAGGCGGTCCAGGCGCCCGTCGCCGTCGGCGTCGCCGGCCAGGACCGGGTGCAGGTGCTCAACGGCGTCGCCGACGGCGACCGGGTCGTGATCCGCGGCACCGACAAGGTCAAGCAGGGCATGGACCTGACCCGATGAGCCCCGCTTTCGTCGTGCAGGACGTGACGCGGGAGTACGCGCTGGACGGCGTCACCGTGCCGGCACTGCGCGGGGTCAGTTTCACCGTCGACGCGGGCGACTACGTCGCGATCATCGGCCCGTCCGGGTCCGGCAAGTCGACGCTCATGCACCTGCTCGGCGGCCTGGACCGGCCGACGGCGGGGTCGCTGCGGATCGGCGGGCGCGACGTCGCCGGCCTCGACCCGCAGGCCCTGGCCAGGCTGCGCAACGAGACCATCGGCTTCGTCTTCCAGTCCTTCCACCTCCTGGCCCGCACCAGCGCCGTCGACAACGTGGCGCTGCCGCTGGTGTACCGGGGGATGCGCGCCTCCGAGCGGCGCCGCCGCGCCGTGGCGATGCTGGAGCGGGTCGGGCTCGGTCACCGGCTCGACCACCGGCCCAACCAGCTGTCCGGCGGCGAGCAGCAGCGGGTCGCGATCGCCCGGGCGCTGGTCACCGACCCGCAGGTGCTGCTCGCCGACGAGCCGACCGGCAACCTCGACACCCGCAACGGCCAGGCGGTGCTCGCCCTGCTGGAGACGCTCAACGCCGAGCAGGGCGTCGCGTTGGTGATCGTCACCCACGACAACGAGGTCGCCGACCGCGCCCACCGCAAGATCGTCATGCGGGACGGCGTGATCGTGTCCACCGACGTCCCGCCCGCTGCCCCCACCGCTGATGAGGGCGTCTCGTGAGGTTCGCGGAGGCGTGGCGGGTCGCCATCGACGCGCTGCGGGCCAACCGGCTGCGCTCGACGCTGACCATGCTCGGCGTCATCATCGGCGTCGCGGCGGTGGTCGTGCTGGTGGCCATCGGCACCGGCACGAAGCAGCAGATCGAACGGCAGGTCGAAGGGCTCGGCTCGAACCTCCTCATCGTCCTGCCCGGCCAGGTGAGCCTCGGCTCCGCGCCGTCCGTGTCGCGGATGGACCTGTCCGACGTCGACGCCGTGTCGAAGATCGTGGGGGACCGCAACCGGGTCGCCGTCACCGTCGCCTCCGGCGAGACCGTCGCGGCCGGCAACGTCGACACGTTCGCCACCATCAACGGCGTCATCGAGACCACGCCGCAGGTGTTCGTGCGGAGCCTGGCCCGCGGCACGTACCTGAGCCGCAGCGACGTCGACACCCAGCGCCGCGTCGCCGTCCTCGGGTGGACCGTCGCGCGAGCGTTGTTCGGCGACCGCGACGCCGTCGGCCAGCAGGTCACCATCGCCGGCGTGCGCTTCCGGGTGATCGGCGTCTTCGCGAAGCTCGGGCAGAGCCTCGGCGTCGACCGCGACAACGAGGTCCACGTGCCGATCACCACCGCGCACCGCCTGCTGGGCACCAACCGGGTCGACGGCATCGCGATCAAGGCCCCGAACCGGGACGAGATCGACGACCTGAGCGCCCGCATCATCGCCGAGCTGGCCCGCCGGCACCCCGGCACCGAGTTCAGCGCCGTCACGCAGGAGCAGATCCTCGGCGTCCTCGGCGACATCCTCGGGGTGCTCACCGGCGTCCTCGCCGCGATCGCCGGGATCTCCCTGCTCGTCGGCGGGGTCGGCGTCTCCAACATCATGCTCGTCTCCGTCCGGGAGCGCACGAAGGAGATCGGGCTGCGCAAGGCCGTCGGCGCCCGGCCCCGCGACATCGGCGTGCAGTTCCTGCTCGAGGCGGTGCTGCTCACGACGCTCGGCGGGTTCATCGGGATGGGTCTGGGCATCGGCGCCGCCCTGGTCGTCGCCGCGCTGTCGCCCGTGCCGGCCGCGATCACGTGGTGGTCGCTCGCGCTGGCGTTCGGGGTCTCCGCGGCCGTCGGCATCGTCTTCGGCGTCGTGCCGGCCCAGCGCGCCGGCCGCCTCGACCCCGTGGTCGCGCTGCGCACCGAGTGACCCGCACGGCGAGTCGTGGTGCGTCGCGCGGTGTGTCCGCGCCCGACTTGACCTTGGCAGCAAAGAATCCGACGAAGCGAGGGCGCAAGTCACAGCAGTACCGTTACCGTACTGATAACACGCTGATTCATCAGCTTGGCGAGCACGCTGGTCGGAGGTCGCGATGTCTAGCACGCCACACACCACCGAAGGCCGGTTGGGCGAGGTCAGGTTTCTCACGGTTGCCGAGGTCGCAACCCTGATGCGAGTGTCCAAGATGACCGTCTACCGCCTGGTTCACGCCGGGGACCTCACCGCCGTGCGGGTCGGCCGGTCGTTCCGGGTGCCTGAGCACGCGGTCGACGCGTATCTGCGCGAGGCGTTCCGCGAAACGGCGTAAGTCGCACGTTTCGCCGCTGATGGTGGGCCCGCTTTTCCGATCACGCGGGGGTGCGGCTACGCTGGAGCCGCTAACCATGTCTTCGGCGTGCCAGCGATGGCACGCGTTCCGCTGTTTCGAGGAGATACCCGTATGGGCTCGGTGGTCAAGAAGCGCCGCAAGCGTATGGCCAAGAAGAAGCACCGCAAGCTGCTGCGCAAGACCCGCGTCCAGCGTCGTCGTCTCGGCAAGTAGCAACGCGTCGGCGGTCCGCCCCGGCTCGGAGGTGACGCTGTGACGACGCCACGGGTAGTCCTGGTGACCGGGGTGGGCCGATATCTCGGCGCACACCTGGCCGCCAGGCTCGCCAAGGACCCGCGCATCGAGCGGGTCGTCGGCATCGACGCCACGGCACCGGCGGGCGAGCTCGCCACCGTCCTCAAGGACGTCGACGTGCACCAGGTCGACCTGCGCACCCCCGGGGTGCTGCGGGTGATCGTCGACGCCCGGGTCGAAGCGGTGGCGCACCTCGCGGTGACCACCGCCGCAGACCAGCACGGCGGCCGCGCCGCGATGAAAGAGCTCAACGTCATTGGCACGATGCAGCTGCTTGCCGCCTGCCAGCAGGCGTCCCGGCTGCGCAAGCTGGTGGTCCGCTCCTCCACCGCGGCCTACGGCGCGTCCTTCCGCGACCCGGCGATCTTCACCGAGGACACCGAGCCGCGGGAGATCCCGCGCGGCGGCTTCGCCAAGGATGTCCTCGACATCGAGGGCTATGTCCGCGGCTTCCGCCGCCGGCGCCCCGACGTCGGTGCCACCGTGCTGCGCTTCGCGCCGTTCATCGGCTCGACCGTCGACACCAGCCTCACCAGGTACTTCGCCGCGCCCGTCGTGCCGACCGTGTTCGGCCGCGACCCGCGCCTGCAGTTCCTGCACGTCGACGACGCGTTCGAGGTCCTGCACCGCTCCGTGGCCGAGTCGCACCCCGGCACGTTCAACGTCGCCGGCGGCGGCACCCTGACGCTGTCGCAGGCGATCCGGCGCGCCGGACGCATCACCATGCCGGTCCTCGAGCCCGGCCTCGGCATCGCCGCCGGTCTCGGCCGCGGCATCGTGTCGCTGGACCAGCTCGACCTGTTCGTCCACGGCCGGGTCGTCGACACCAGCAGGCTCGTCCGCGAGTTCGGGTTCACGCCCAGGACCACGGCGGAGGCCTTCGAAGAGTTCGTCCGCAGCCGCCGCTCCGGCGAGGCGCTGCCGGCGGACCGTATCCGCGCCGTCGAACAGACCCTGCTCGAAGGCTTCCGACGGACCCGTGCGGCGCGCGCCGCGTTGGAGGCGGGCTCATGACCGACCCTGGTTCCCCTGACCCAGGGCTGCCCGACCCCGACGCCACGCCGCCGGACCCCGCGCTGCCCGGTGCCTCGGAGCGCGACGCCGCGCTGCCCGGTGCCGCGGATCCGGACGCTGCGGCGGCCGACGCCGCGCTGCCTGACACTGCCGCGACGGACCGTGCGGTGCCCGGCTCCAGGGCGCCCGGTGCCGCGAGGTCCGACGCCGCGGCGTCCGAGCCCGCGCTGCCCGACCAGTGGGACGACCGGGTCGCCGGCGCGCTCGCGTTCGTCCGCGAACGCCTCACCGGTGACTACGAGGTCGACGGCTTCGGGTTCGACCGGCACCTGACCGACGGCGTGTTCCTGCCGCTGCTGCGCCCCCTGTACAACCAGTGGTTCCGCACCGAGGTCTTCGGCGTCGAGCACCTGCCCAAGGAAGGCCCGGCCCTCGTCGTCGCCAACCACTCCGGCACCGTCGCCCTCGACGCCCTCATGCTCTCCGTCGCCGTCCACGACGAGACCTCCGCCCGGCGCCACCTCCGGCTCCTCGGCGCCGACCTGGTCTTCCGCCTCCCGGTCCTGTCCGAGATGGCCCGCAAGTCCGGCGCCACCCTCGCGTGCAACCCCGACGCCGAACGCCTCCTCGGCGAGGGCGAGCTCGTCGGCGTCTTCCCCGAGGGCTTCAAGGGCATCGGCAAGCCCTTCGCCGAGCGGTACAAGCTGCAACGCTTCGGCAGGGGCGGCTTCGTCTCCGCGGCGGTGCGCACCGGCACGCCGATCGTCCCGGTCTCCATCGTCGGCGCGGAGGAGATCTACCCGCTGATCGGCAACCTGCGCCCCCTCGCCCGCCTGCTGGGCGCCCCGTACTTCCCGGTCACCCCGACCTTCCCGTGGCTGGGCCCGCTGGGCCTGGTGCCGCTGCCGAGCAAGTGGCTCATCGAGTTCGGCGAGCCCATCCCCACCGCCGACTTCGTCGACTCCGCCGACGACCCGATGGTCGTGTTCAACCTCGCCGACCAGGTCCGCGAGACGATCCAGCAGACCCTCTACAAGCTCCTCGACCGCCGCCCCGACGCCTTCGCATAACGCTGTCACCCGCCTGTGGCCTTCGGCCATGGGCTCGCCGCCCCACCGCTGGCGCGGCGGGTCCCGCCGGGGATTCTCACCCGGACCCCAATGCGCCGCGAGCGGCGCACGGCCGCGCGTGCCGCTGGCCGGATACCGCTCACGCGTGCCCGACGTGGCCGACCACCGCGTCTCTCCCGCCTCTTCGGCGACCCCGATCGGCCCCGATCGGCCCCGCCGCAAGCCCGGGCGCATCCGTTCCCATGATCCGGTAAACCTTGTGCAGCCCTGGGTGCACAAGGTTTACCGGATCATGATGGGAAGGGCCGCCCAGCCACGACGGCGGGTGGCCACGGGATGCGGCGCGCCTGCGCGGTCCTGCCGCGCGGCAGCGCTGGCAGTGCGTCGCGCAGCGGCGCATTGGGGGTCCGGGGTGAGAATCCCCCGGCGGGCCCCGCCGCGGCAGCGGTGGGGAGGTGAGCACATGGCCGAAGGCCACAGGCGGGTGACAGCGGGTGACAGCGGGTGACAGCGCTTCAGCGAAGCTGTTGGCGGGTAACAGCTCGGCGGCGTAGGGCGGCGGCGGTGGCGACGCCGCCGAGGATGGCGCCGGTGGCGAGGGCGGCGGGGATGGCGATCTTCGCGGCCTTGCGGCCGGTGCGGAAGTCGCGGACCTCCCAGCCTCGCTTGCGGGCCTCGCGGCGCAGGGCGGGGTCGGGGTTGACGGCGACGGCGTGGCCGACGGTGGAGAGCATCGGGGTGTCGTTGACCGAGTCGCTGTAGGCGGAGCACAGCGACAGGTCCAGGCCCTCGACCGAGGCGAGCGCGGTGATCGCGGCGGCCTTCTCGGGGCCGTGCATGAGGTCGCCGACGAGGCGGCCGGTGTAGACGTCGTCCTGGATCTCGGCGACGGTGCCGATGGCGCCGGTGAGGCCGAGGCGCTGGGCGATGATGCGGCCGAGCTCGACGGGGGCGGCGGTGACGAGCCAGACCCGCTGGCCGGCGTCGAGGTGGAGCTGGGCGAGGGCACGGGTGCCGGACCAGATGCGGTCGGCCATCAGCTCGTCGAAGATCTCCTCGCAGAGGCGCGACATGTCGTCGACCTTCCAGCCGGCGATGAACGCGAGCGCCGCGGACTTGGCGCCGGCGACGGTGCCGGCGTGCTCGGAGGCGAGGAGGCGGAAGCGGGCCTGCTGGTACGCGAAGCGGACCAGGTCGCCGCTGGTGAAGTAGCGGCGCTTCGCGAGGCCGCGGGCGAAGTAGTAGATCGACGCGCCCTGCATCATCGTGTTGTCGACGTCGAAGAACGCGGCGGCGGACAGGTCGGCGGGGACGGCAAGCGCGGCCTCGACCTCCGCGACGGCCCAGCCGGCTGACGGCGAAGTGGATCTGGGCGGCGCGATTCGGCCCTGCCGGCGGCGGCGCAGGGCGAGCGCGGCGGTCGAAGGTCGGATCGGCATGCGGAGAAACCCCCTGTCGTGTTCGACCAACCGTACCGGCATGGACAACGACAAGGGCCCGGTGTCAGACACCGGGCCCTTCTCAACGCTGCTGGCGGACCATCAGTGGAACAGCCAGTCGAGCAGGCCCTGGTTCTTCGTGGGGGAAGGTGAGGGACCCTGGGAGGGCACCGCCGGCGCGGACTCGGTCGCCGTGCCGTTGGAAGCCGATCCGCTCGGGACGGGACGCTGGCCGGCGGGGGTGCCGGTCTGGCCCGGGTTGTTCTGCTGCTGGGTGTTGCCGGGCTGCTGGTTGGTCCCGGAGGTCTTCTGCCCGGCCGGCTTGCACGCGGTGCTGTTGGGCACCGGTCCGAGCTGGTCGGCGGCGGAGACCGCGGCGGAGCCGCACTTGATCAGCGGGCGGATCGCCTTGGAGCGCCGGTCGATCTCGTCGAGCAGGGTGACGGAGTTGCCGGCCCGTGCCCTGGCGTCGCCGTCGACGCCGTTGCGGAGCTTCTCGGCACCCGCGTGCTGCGTGGACACGAACGCGTCGATGGCGTCGAGCGCGGCGGCGTCCTTGCGGCTCACGGCGGTCGTGGTCAGCAGGCGCACACCTTCGAGCGTCTCGCTGTCCATGTCGTCGAGGACCGCGGTCAGACCCGTCGGGTCCTTCACCGCCTGTGCCTCGTCGAGCCGGGTCCGGGCGAACTCGAGGTACAGCTGGCCGCGGCTGATGTCCGAGCCGGCGAGCGCCAGCTGGGCCTTCTCCGTGGACCGCTTCACCGTGTAGAGGGCGTCGCCGGGGATGGCGTCGCCGCTCGCCGCGGACATGCCCGACAGCGCGAGGGTGCCGGCGGCGAGGCCGACGACGATCGCGCCGCGGGTCCGGGTCCGCCGGCTGACCGCCGGCCTGCTGCCCGCCGGGCGCCGCAGCGAGCGCACGCCCCTGCGGGCCGCCTCGGGCTCCGGGTCCTTGGCGGTGATGCCGATGCCTTCTCGTTCTGCTGTGGCCAGGAGCATGGCCCGCAGCCCGTCCTTGAACTCCTGCTGCGTCTCCACTTTGACCGGCATCTCGGCCAGCCGTTGGCTGACCGAGACCAGTTCGGTCAGGGAGTCGTCGAGCGTGGACCTCATGCGGTGCCTGCGGGCTCCTGCAGCCTCGTCCACGAGCTGCGCGAAACGCTCAACCCGGCGACGGTGGAAGACGGAGCCGATCACCTGAGGCACCCCCCTTCACTGATCGCGTCACTCAGGCGCGGCAGGGCAGCGGGATGGTGTGCCACCGCGTCCGCCGTGCGCCAAGCCGACGGTCGCACCCGGACCAACGGTGCAGAGCGGAAGCTGGTTACGGCGCCGGAGGAGGCACTGTAACGGAAGGTGACAACGGTCACGGCTGGAATCCGTCGGGGAGCAGCCGCGCGAGGGCACGCACGGCGCGGTACTGCAGCGCCTTGATCGCTCCCTCGTTCTTGCTCATGGCCTGTGCGGTCTCCGCGACGGAGAACCCGTGCAGGAAGCGCAGCACGATGCACTCCTGCTGCTCCGGGTTGAGCTGCTTGACCGCCTTGAGCAGGTCGACGTTGGTGATGTGGTCGATGACCGCGGCCTCGGGGCTGCCCTCGGGCCCCCGGTCGGGCCGGTCGGCGTCCAGGACGTCACCCGTGGTGACCTCCAGCCGGTACCGCCCGGACTTGAAGTGGTCCGCGACGAGGTTCCGCGCGATCGTGACGAGCCAGGCACCGAGGTCGCGACCCTGCCAGGTGAAGCTGCCGATGCGCTTCAGCGCGCGCAGGAACGTGTCGGCGGTGAGGTCCTCGGCGAGCTGCCGGTTGCCGACGCGGAAGTACACGAACCGGAAGACGGTGTCGAAGTACCGGTCGTACAGCAGGCCGAACGCCGCGCCGTCGCCGGCCTGGGCGCGCTCGATCAGCGCCCACACCTCCGAGGCGGGGTCGCCGCGGTCCGGCCGCGCCGGCTTCGGGGCGGGCTCCTGCGCGGGGCCACCCGGCTCGGGCGCGGTGTCGACGAGCGTCCCGGCGACCACGGACTTCGTGATCGGGACCGTGTCCTCCTCGATGAGACCGGCACCCGGCGACGGCTTGGCGCCCGGGTTCGGTCTGACGTTTGTGCCGGTGCCTTGACCGGAACCCTGCCGGGTGGGTGCCTCGTTGGTGTGGGGGCGTCCCCGTGTACGCGGAACGCTGCCGCCTTCACCGCGGATCACCGTGCTGAACATGTCGCGCACTGAGTCGCGGACGGACTCGCGCAGGATCGACAGCCCATCGGCGAGTGCGTGCTCGGCGTCGAACACGTGCTGAATCGCGGTCATGCTGCGCAATCCAGACGACACGGCCTATTCGGCGCGATCACGGGCACTTCGGCCTCCTCGGGGTGAGGGGTGTCAACTCGCAACAAATGGGGTGAGCTGACTTGGGTGATGATAGGTCCGGCGTCACCCGCATGTGGGCAGTCTTTGGCGTGAGGGCACAATTCTTCCCACGGATCGGGGACGCCTCGGCGCACATGCTGTCCGTCACCTGACGGCAACTCGCCGTGCAACACGCCGCATACTTGGGCAAACGGGACGTAGACACGCCGCACTTACTCGGGTGCGACACACCCAACCCACACGATCGAGTGGACCTTTACTCAGTCGGCGTGTCGGGCGCCTAAGCACCCTGGCACAGCACCGGGTGCCCCGAGGGTGATAGGTGACGGGTGATCTCTCAGGTGGCGGCAACTCACCCGTGACGTGGCAGACTGATCGACCGTGCAGGACGTCACGAACTTCGCCGACCTGGTCCGGCGCGCCGCCGCCTCCGCTGGCGCCCGACCGGCCCTGCGATCACACGCCACCCTGATCACCTGGTCGGAGCTCGACCGGCAGGTCGACGCGGTCGCCGCGCACCTGGCCGGGCTCGCCCTGCCGGCCGACGACCACGGCCCCGCCCGGGTCGCGATCGCGCTGCCCAACGTGCCGGAGTTCGCCGCCGTGTTCTTCGGGGTGCTGCGCGCCGGGCTGGTCGCCGTCCCGATCAACCCCGCCTACACCGCCCGCGAGCTGACCCACGTGCTCACCGACTCGGGCGCCGCGGTCCTGGTGGGCACCCAGCCGGTCACCGCCGCCGTGGAGACGCCGGCCCGCCGGTACACCCTGGGCGGCAACCTGCCGGAGCTGCTCCAGCCGGCCGCCGCCGCACCGGCCGAGACGCACGGCGGCCTGGCGCTGCTCCTCTACACGTCCGGCACCGCCGGCGCCCCGAAGGGCGCGATGCTGTCGCACCGGGCCCTGCTCGCCAACCACGAGCAGCTCGCCGCGATCGACCCGCCGCCGGTGCGCCCCGACGACGTGCTGCTGCTCGCCGTGCCGCTCTTCCACGCGTACGGGCTGAACAGCGGCCTCGGCGCCGTCGCCTACCACGGCGCGTGCGGCGTGCTCGTCGAGCGGTTCGACCCCGCCGACTCCCTGGAGGCCATCGAGCGGCACGGCGTCACCGGCGTCGTCGGCGTCCCGCCCATGTTCATCGCCTGGTCGCTGATGGGGGAGCGGCTCACCCGCGCCTGGTCCGGTGTCCGCCTCGCCGTCTGCGGCGCGTCTCCGCTGGACGCCGCCGCCGAGCGACGCTTCGCCGAGGCGACCGGGAAGCCGGTGCATCAGGGGTACGGGCTGACCGAGGCCGCTCCCGTGGTGTCCAGCACGCTCTCCAGCCGCACGGTCAAGCCCGGCTCGATCGGCCGCCCGATCCCCGGCGTCGAGCTCAAGCTCCTCGACGCCGGCGGTGAGGAGGTGCTCCTGGACGAGGACGACGAGGTGCGCACCGACCCCGGCGAGATCGTCGTGCGCGGCCCGAACCTCTTCGACGGCTACTGGCCCGGCGGCGAGGAGGCGCCCGGCGCCGACGGCTGGTGGGCGACCGGCGACGTCGCCTACGCCGACGAGGACGGCGACCTGTTCATCGTCGACCGGCTCGGCGAGCTGATCCTCGTCAGCGGCTTCAACGTGTACCCGCACGAGGTCGAGCTCGTGCTGGCCGCGCACCCCGCGGTGGTGGAGGCGGCCGCGCTGGGCGTGCCCCACCCGTACACCGGCCAGACCGTCAAGGTCGTCGTCGTGCGGCGCCCCGGGTCACAGGTCACCGCCGAGGAGCTGATCGCGCACTGCGAACGCAACCTCGCCAGGTTCAAGTGCCCGACCGCCGTCGAGTTCGTCGACGAGCTGCCCCACTCCGCGACCGGCAAGATCCGTAAGGCGGCGCTGCGATGAGGCTCACCCTGTACACCCGGCCCGGCTGCCACCTGTGCGACGTCGCCAAGGAGGCGATGGAACGGGTCGCCGCCGCGACCGGCGAGGCCTGGACCGAGGTCGACATCACCGGCGACGAGGCCCTGGAGGAGGAGTACGGCTTCCGCATCCCGGTCGTCCTCCTCGACGGCAGGGAGCACGGCTACTGGCGCGTGGAGGAGGACCGGCTCCTGCGCGACATACGGCTATCCTCACCCGCGTGAAGCACCTCGTCTGGGACTGGAACGGGACCCTGCTCGACGACCTGAAGCTGGTCGTCGACGCCACCAACGTCTGCCTGGCCACCGTCGGCGGCCCGGTGATCACCGCCGCCGACCACCGCCGTGACTTCCGCCGCCCGATCCTCGACTACTACGCGCACGTGCTCGCCCGCCCCGTCGACCAGGTCGAGTTCCAGCTGCTCGACGACGCGTTCCACGACGCGTACCGGCTGGGCATGGCTGACGTGCAGCTCGTCCCCGACGCCCTCGCCGCGATGGGCCACTGGACCGGCACCCAGTCGCTGCTGTCGATGTTCTTCCACGACGAGCTGCTGATCGAGGTCGAGCGGCACGGCCTCGGCGCCCGGCTGGTCCGCGTCGACGGCCTGCCCGGCACCGTCGGCGGCCACCGCAAGGCCACCTACCTGGAGCGCCACCTGCAGGCCCTCGCCCTCGACCCCGCCGATGTCGTGCTCATCGGCGACTCCGTCGACGACGGCGAGGCCGCCACGTCCGTCGGCGCGTCCTGCGTCCTGTACGCCGGCGGCTTCACCGACGAGACGCTGCTGAAAGCGACCGGCCTGCCGGTGGCGTACACGCTGCTCGAGGCCGTCGAGCTGGCGGCATGAGCGGTCCGGAGCGAAGCGGAGGACTGCGAATCATGGGCGCAGGGTGGAGCTCAGGCCGGCGCCGGAGCGCAGCGGAGGTGACGGCATGAGCGGTCCGGAGCGAAGCGGAGGTGACGGCATGAATATGCGGGTGGTTGTCGCGGATGACGCGGTGCTGCTGCGGGAGGGTCTGGTGCGGCTGCTCACCGAGAGCGGCCACACGGTCGTCGCCGCCGTCGGCGACGGCCCGAGCCTGGTCGCGGCGGTCGTCGAGCACCGGCCCGACGTCGCGATCGTCGACGTGCGGATGCCGCCGTCGCACACCGACGAGGGCCTGCGCGCCGCCGTCGAGGCCCGCCGGCAGGTGCCGGGCACCCCGATCCTGGTCCTGTCGCAGTACGTCGAGGTCTCCTACGCCGACGACCTCCTCGCCGACCGGGCCGGCGCCGTCGGCTACCTGCTCAAGGACCGCGTGTCCGACGTCGCCGACTTCCTCGACGGCATGCGGCGCGTCGCGTCCGGCGCCACCGTGCTGGACCCGGAGGTCGTCGGCCAGCTGCTGGTCCGCCGCCGCCGCGACGACCCGCTGCGCAGCCTCACCCCGCGGGAGCGCGAGGTGCTGGGGCTGATGGCGGAGGGCCGCTCCAACACGGCGATCGCCCGCAAGCTCGTCGTCACCGACGGCGCCGTCGAGAAGCACGTCAAGAACATCTTCACCAAGCTCGACCTGCCCCCGGACGACGAGCAGCACCGCCGGGTGCTGGCGGTGCTGACGTACCTGCAGACGTGAGGTCCGGCCCGCACGGCGGCTCAGATCGAGGTGGCTCAGATGGGGGCGGCTCGGATCGGGCGGCTCAGACGGGCAGGATCGCGGTGAGGCGGGTGCCCTCGCCGGGCGGGCTGGTGACGGTCATCTCGCCGCCGGCGGCCTTGACCCGGTCGGCGAGGCCGGTCAGGCCGTGCCCCTTGGCCAGGCTCGCCCCGCCGACACCGTCGTCCTCGACGGTGACCAGCAGCCCGTACGCCGACCGCTGGAGCCGCACCCGGCACTCCTCGGCACCGGCGTGCTTCGCGACGTTGGTCAGCGCCTCGGCGACGACGAAGTAGGTCGTGGTCTCCAGGCTCTCCGCCAGCCGCTCGTCCAGCTCCGGCAGGTCCAGGTCCACGGGCACCGGCGACCGGCCGGCGAGCGCGGTCAGCGCGGCCCGCAGCCCGCGGTCGACCAGGATCGGCGGCGCGATGCCGCGCGACAGCGCCCGCAGCTCGTCGAGCGTCTCCCGGGTCTGCGCGAGGGCCTCCGCGACCGTGGCGCGCGCCGCCTGCGGGTCCGACTCGAACTGCAGGTCGGCCCGGCCGAGGTCCATCGCGAGCCGCACGAGCCGCTGCTGCGGGCCGTCGTGGATGTCGCGCTCCAGGCGGCGCAGCGCGGTCGCCTCCGCGGAGACGGCGGCCTCCCGCTGGGCGCGGGCGGCGTCCCGGCCGGCCTCGGCCTCCGCGACCCGCTCCCGCAGCTCGTTGACGCCGTTGAGCAGCGCCCGGGCGAACTGCGCCTCCAGCTGCGCGGCGCCCCGCACGACCGGCACCAGGGTGAGCGCGAAGATCAGGCCGAGCCCGGTGTAGAGCAGCACCCGGCCGCTGTCGCCGCCGCCGATGCCGATGAGCTCGTTGAGGTCCTTGTTGTCCGGGGGGCGGGGGATCGACCAGTCCCATAGGATGGTGGTGACACCGCTGAGGGCGCCGACCCACCAGGTGACGACGAACGCGAAGGCGATCGTGCTCGGGATGAAGCGCAGGATCCCGTGCAGCAGGTCCAGCCACGACTGACCGTCGCTGAGCGGCACGATCATCTTTCGCCAGAAGCCGTCGTCCGGGTCGGGTTTCTTGTAATAGGGGTGTGGTAGCCGGGTCCGGAGCACGGGTCCGATCCGCGCGCGCTCGACGGTGGCGAAGCCGCGGGCCTGGAAGAGCGTCGCGACCAGGATCGGGAAGCCGAGCACGGTGACGATCAGCCCGACGCCGAGGGCGAAGCCGACGAGGAAGAGCACCACGGTCAGGATGCCGAGTGGGAAGCCGAGCAGCACGTACTGGGTGTCAACGGCAAGCTGGCGGAAGACTCCGCGGCGGCGAGGGGTGATGGTCGTTGTCATGTCATCGACGCTATGCATGACGCCCCGCCCATCCCATCCCGCCGCCTGGCTTCTCGGTAGTAGGGGCAACCCTACCGAGACGTGTAGCCTGGCTACTGGTGAGTTTTTCTCTTCCGCGTGGCGTCAGCGAAATGCCCGATTTTGTAGTGATACTTCATCGAGCGCCCGCCCGCTGCCGGCCAGGTCCGGGGAAAGGGGCACGCAGGTGCCGCGGGGGCATTCCATGTCGACATGGACCGCACGGGCGGGCGCTGACCTCTACGTGGTTGGCGTGGACGCTTCAAGATCGCGATTTGTGCACGGCTTCACAAGCGCCTACTCTGTTGCAACGACGAACCCCGCTAGCACAGGCGGTCACAGCCATCGCGAGCGGCCTCGCATACCGTCGTCGTCACGGAGACTCATGAGCCAGCAGCGCACCGGCCCCACCGGCGGACCGGACTTTCCGGACCTCCCGGAGGCGACCGTCGCCCGGCTTCCGGAATACCTGCGCGCCCTGCACCACCTCGCCGAGGACGGGCACGACACGGTCTCCTCGGAGGGCCTCGCAGCGGCCGCCGGCGTCAACTCCGCCAAGCTCCGCAAGGACCTCTCCCACCTCGGCCGCACCGGCACCCGCGGCGTCGGCTACGACGTGACGTTGCTCATCGACCAGATCGAACAGGTCCTCGGGCTCACCCACCGCAGGGCCGTCGCCCTCGTCGGCGTGGGTAATCTCGGTCACGCCCTCGCCGGGTACGCCGGCTTCGGCACCCGCGGCTTCCGCATCGCCGCCCTCTTCGACGCCGACCACGGCCGCGTCGGCGAGCACATCAACGGCCTCGTCGTCCGCCACATCGACGACCTGCCCGAAGTGGTCGAACAGGAATCGATCTCGATCGCGGTCATCGCCACCCCCGCGCACGCCGCCCAGCACGTCGCGGACCGCCTCGTCGAGGCCGGCGTCACCAGTGTCCTGAACTTCGCACCATGCGTCTTGAACGTTCCCGACGGCGTCGACGTGCGTAAGGTCGATCTGGCCATCGAACTGCAAATCCTGTCCTTCCACGAGCACCGCAAGTCAGCGCTCACCGCGCTGCCGGCCGCGGTGCAGAAACCCGGGCGGGTCGGCATGGCCAACCGGCTCGGCGGGGAGGCGGTGGCCACGTGAACAGTTCGGGGCACAGCGGAGCAGCCATCCACCAGCGGCTCGGCGCCGGATCAGGCCGGCGCCGCAGCGCAGCGCAGGTGACGGCATGAACGGATCCAACCTGCTCGTCGTCGGCATCTCGCACCGGACCGCCGGGGTGCCCCTGCTGGAGCGCCTCGCCGTCACCGGCGAGCAGCTGCCCACCCTCCTGCGTGAGCTCGTCGCCCAGCCGTACGTCGACGAGGTCGTCGTCCTGTCGACCTGCAACCGGGTCGAGATCTACGCCGCCGTCACCGCCTTCCACGGTGCCCTCGCCGACATCGGCGGCGTCCTCGCCGCACGGTCCGGCACCACCGTCGGCGACCTGGCCAGCCAGCTCTACGTCCACTACGAGGTCGACGCCGTCCGGCACGCCTTCCGCGTCGCCGCCGGCCTCGACTCCATGGTCGTCGGCGAGGCCCAGATCCTCGGCCAGCTCCGCGACGCCTACGGCGCCGCCGCCGAACACGGCACCGCCGGCCGCGTCCTGCACGAGCTGCTCCAGCAGGCGTTGCGCGTCGGCAAGCGGGTCCACGCCGAGACCGAGATCGACCGCGCCGGGCAGAGCGTCGTCAGCGCCGCCCTCGCATACGGCCAGGGCGCCACCGGCCCCGTCGAAGGCCGCCCCGCGCTCGTCATCGGCGCCGGCGCCATGGGCGCCCTGTCGCTCGCCACGCTGCGCCGGTCCGGCGCGCACCCCCTGTACGTCACCAACCGCAGCCACGAGCGGGCCGAACGGCTCGCCGAGCTGCACGGTGCCGTCGCTGTGCCGTACGCCACCCTGCCGACCGCACTGGAGCAGGTCGACGTCGTCGTCAGCGCCACCGCCTCACCCGAGCCCGTCCTCGACGCCGCCCTGGTCGGCGCCGCCCTCTCCGGCTCCCGTGACTCGCTGCTCGTGCTCGACCTCGCGCTGCCGCGGGACGTCGCACCCGGCGTCGGCGACCTGCCCGGCGTCACGCTCGTCGACATCGAGCTGCTGTCGACGTCGCTGTCCACCACCGCCGACGCCGAGCAGCGCGCCGCCGAGGACATCGTCGCCGGCGAGGTCGAGGCGTTCCTCACCTGGCTGCGCGGCGCTGACGTCGCGCCCACCGTCGCCGCCCTGCGCGCCCGCGCCGACGAGGTCGTCGAGGCCGAGCTCGGCCGGCTCGCCCAGCGCTGCCCCGAGCTCACCGACGGCCACCGCGCCGAGGTGGCCCACAGCGTCCACCGGATCGTCCAGCGGCTCCTCCACCAGCCGACCGTCCGCGTGCGCCAACTTGCCGCCGAACCCGGTGGCGAGGCATATGCTCAGGCGCTCCGGGAACTATTTGATCTGCAGATCCCCACCGCCGACATCGACCCGGCCGCCGCAGGCGAGGTGCACCCCTGATGTCCACCAACCCGTTGCGACTCGGCACCCGGGGCAGCGCCCTCGCCATGGCGCAGTCCGGCACCGTCGCCCAGGCCGTGCGCGACCGCACCGGCCGCGACGTGGAGCTCGTCGAGATCGTCACCCCCGGCGACCGCTCCAGCGCGCCCATCCAGACCCTCGGCGTCGGCGTCTTCGTGTCCGCGCTCCGCGACGCCCTGCTCGCCAAGGAGATCGACTTCGCGGTCCACTCCTACAAGGACCTGCCGACCGCCCCCGCCGACGGGCTCGTCGTCGCCGCGATCCCGCCGCGCCACGACCCCCGCGACGCCCTCGTCGCCCGCGACGGCCTCACCCTCAACGAGCTGCCCGCCGGCGCGCGTATCGGCACCGGCGCACTCCGCCGCATCGCACAGCTCAACGCGCTTGGCCGCCACTTCGAGCCGCTCCCGCTGCGCGGCAACGTCGACACCCGCCTCCGCAAGCTCGCCGAAGGCGAGTACGACGCGATCGTCCTCGCCCACGCCGGCATGGCCCGCCTCGGCCGCGGCGGCGAAGCCACCGAGGTCCTCGACCCGCTGCTGATGCTGCCCGCCCCCGCGCAGGGCGCACTCGCGGTCGAATGCCGAGAAGACGATGCCGAGCTGCGCGACCTCCTCGCCGCGCTCGACGACGAATACACCCGCGCGGCGGTCACCGCCGAGCGGGCGCTCTTGGCCGAGCTCGAGGCGGGATGCTCCGCCCCGATCGCGGCACTGGCCGAGGTCGCAGAAGGCGACGACGGCCCGGAGATCTATCTGCGCGGTGCCGTCTTCAGCCCGGACGGCGGGTTCGCCCTCCGGCTGTCGCGCACCGGAACGCTCGCCGACGCCGCGGAGGTGGGCCGAGCCTTGGCCCGCGACCTGCGCGAAGAAGGCGCCGACAACGCACTGGGAGTGCAGCATGACCCGCACCCGTAAGGGCAGCACCGGCCGGATCGCATTCGTCGGGGCCGGCCCCGGCGATCCAGGCCTGCTGACGCGTCGCGCCCATGAGGCGCTGGTGTCCGCCGACCACATCGTCCACGACCGCAACGTCCCCGAGTCGCTGCTCAGCGTGATCCGCGCCGAAGCCGACCCCGAGACGCAGTTCTCCCCGGCCGAGGGAGCGCCCGGCGACGTCGCCAAGGTGCTGCTGTCCGCGGCCCGGTCCGGGCTGCGCGCCATCCACCTCGTCGGCGGCGACCCGCTCGCCCACGACACGGTGCTCAAAGAGGTGCAGGCCGTCGCCCGCACCGCAGTCCCGTTCGAGGTCGTCCCCGGCATCGGACAGGCGGCGGGCGTCGCCACGTACGCCGGCGTCCCCCTCCCCGGGGTCCGCGTCACCGCCGACGTCGACGACGTCCAGAGCGTCGACTTCGAGTCCATCGCCGCCGCCGTCAGCCGGGGCTCCTCGGCCGTCGCCGTCGACGCCGGTGACCTCGCCGCGGTCCGCGACGGCCTCCTCGCCGCCGGCGTCGACCCCGCCACGCCCGTCTCCGTCACCGGCGACGGCACCGGCGAGACCCAGTACAGCTCCGCCACGACCGTCGACAGCATGGTCGCCGCCGCGCTCGGCTTCGCCGGCCGGGTCGTCCTGTGCCTCGGCGCCGGCGTCGCCCAGCGCGAGAAGCTCGGCTGGTGGGAGAACCGCCCCCTGTACGGGTGGAAGGTCCTCGTCCCCCGCACCAAGGAGCAGGCCGGCGCGATGAGCGAGCGCCTGCGCGCCTACGGGGCCATCCCGTGCGAGGTGCCGACCATCGCGGTCGAGCCGCCCCGTACACCCGCCCAGATGGAACGCGCGATCAAGGGCCTCGTGGACGGCCGCTACGCCTGGACCGTCTTCACGTCGGTCAACGCCGTCCGCGCCGTCTGGGAGAAGTTCGCCGAGCACGGCCTCGACGCCCGCCACTTCGGCGGCGTGAAGGTCGCCTGCATCGGCGAGGCGACCGCCGAGGCCGTCCGCGGCTTCGGCATCGTCCCCGAGCTCATCCCCGCCGGCGACCAGTCCTCCGAAGGGCTCCTCGCCGAGTTCTCCCCGCACGACGAGATCCTCGACCCGGTCGGCCGGGTGCTCCTGCCCCGCGCCGACATCGCCACCGAGACCCTCGCCGCCGGACTCACCGAACTCGGCTGGGAGGTCGACGACGTCACCGCGTACCGGACCGTCCGCGCGGCCCCGCCGCCGGCCGACATCCGCGACGCCATCAAGTCCGGCGGCTTCGACGCGGTGCTCTTCACCTCGTCCTCCACCGTCCGCAACCTCGTCGGCATCGCCGGCAAGCCGCACGCCCGCACCGTCGTCGCCGTCATCGGTCCCAAGACCGCCGACACCGCCGTCGAGTTCGGGCTCCGCGTGGACGTCCAGCCGCCGCACGCCTCCGTGCCCGACCTCGTCGAAGCCCTCGCCGGCTACGCCGTGGAACTGCGCGAGAAGCTCGCCGCGATGCCTGCCAAGCAGCGCCGCGGCTCCAAGGTCCAGGGCCCGACCGCGCTCCGGTTCCGTTAGGTCGTCATCCGCTAGATCGTTTTTGCCGCAGGGGGTTCACCATGGCTGGCTACCCGACCGTCCGCCCACGCAGGCTGCGTCGTACCCCAGCGATGCGACGGCTCGTCGTCGAAACGCACGTCGAGCCGTCGAACCTCATCCTGCCCATGTTCGTCAAAGAGGGCCTCACCGAGCCGCGACCGATCTCGTCGTTGCCCGGTGTCGTCCAGCACTCCCGCGAATCCCTGCGGAAGGCCGCCGTCGAGGCGGTCCAGGCAGGGGTCGGCGGCATCATGCTCTTCGGCGTGCCCACCTCCCGGGACCCGCAGGGCTCCGCCGGTACCGACCCCGACGGCATCCTCAACGTCGCCATCCGCGACCTCGCCGCCGAGGTCGGTGACGCCACCGTCATCATGAGTGACCTCTGCCTGGACGAGTTCACCTCACACGGCCACTGCGGCCTGCTCGCCGCCGACGGCACGGTCGACAACGACGCCACCCTCGAGGCGTACGCCACGATGGCGGTCGCCCAGGCCTCCGCAGGCGCTCACGTCCTCGGCCCCTCGGGCATGATGGACGGCCAGGTCGGCGTCGTCCGCCGCGCCCTGGACGAGGCCGGCTTCACCGAGGTCGCCCAGCTGGCCTACGCGGCGAAGTACGCCAGCGCCTTCTACGGCCCCTTCCGCGAGGCCGTCGAGTCCGCCCTCGTCGGCGACCGCAAGTCGTACCAGCAGGACCCCGGCAACCTGCGCGAGGCCCTCCGCGAGGTCGCCCTCGACATCGCCGAGGGCGCCGACATGGTCATGGTCAAGCCGGCCCTGCCGTACCTGGACGTCCTCACGAAGGTCGCCGCCGCGGTCGACGTGCCCGTCGCCGCCTACCAGGTCTCGGGCGAGTACGCGATGGTCGAGGCCGCCGTCGCCAACGGCTGGCTGGACCGCGACCGCGTCATCCTGGAGACCCTCACCTCCATCCGCCGCGCCGGCGCCCAGCTCATCCTCACCTACTGGGCCGTGGACGCCGCCCGCCTGCTCCGCGCCTGACCCGCCTTTTGTCAACTCACCCCGGTTACACCGGGTGACGATGCGGTTCGCAGGTTTGGAAGCCGGGTCTAGGCTGGGATAGAGCGGAACGCCCACCGGCCGTCAGACCTCGCACCTCCGACACCCACCGGACCGCCTGCCTCGCTGAGCGGCCCGGACCTTCCTGAGCAGCCCCCGCCCCGCCCCCGCGCCCGCGCGTGTCCCGGACCGGGTGGGACAGGCTGGCCAGCGGTGGGCGGGGGAGCGCAGGTCAGGCGGCGAGGCGGTCGCGGCCTGTGCGTTTGGCGGTGTAGAGGTTGCGGTCGGCGAGGTCGTAGAGTTCGCGGCCGTCCATGCCGTCGTCGAGGGCGGCCACGCCGATGCTCAGCGTGACGTGTAGGCCGAACGCCAGCTGGTTCCAGTCGCGGGCGGTGACGACGTTGAGGATGCGTTCGCCGATGCGGGCGGCGGTCGGCAGGTCGGTGCGCAGGAAGAGGGCGAACTCGTCGCCGCCGAGGCGGACGGCGGTGTCCTCGGGGCGGCAGTGGGAGCGCAGGATGGCGGCGATCTCGCGCAGGACACGGTCGCCGACGATGTGGGAGAAGCGGTCGTTGATGCCCTTAAAATGGTCAATGTCCACTAAAAGTAGGACCAGGGTGCCTGCGACGCCGGCCAGCTGACGGTCGAACTGGCGGCGGTTGCCGAGGCCGGTCAGGGCGTCCGACGCGGCCACGCGGTCGGCGCGGGCGCGGGCGGCCTCCAGATCGACGCGGCGGCGGGCCTGCTGGAGCATCGAGCGACGCTCCAGGCGGAGCCGCCACAGGTGGCGGGCGTGGGCGCGGACCGCGTTGAGCAGAGCGCCGGTGGAGTCGCCGGGAAGCTCGGCGGCGGCGAGGAGGGCCAGCTCGTACTGGAAGATCAGCCGCTGCGGGCTCAGCGGGGCCAGCTCGTCGGCGGCGAGGAACTCGCGGCGGGCCTCGCGGAGGCGGCCGGTGCAGCGCAGGGCGATGCCGTACGCGAGGTGGGCCAGGCGCGCCTCGTGCTCGTGGCCGTTGGTGCGCAGCGGCACGACCAGCGAGTCGGCGAGGACGAGGGCCTGGTCGACGGCGCCGATCTTCACCAGGCCGAGCGTGTAGAGGACGGTGGCGAGCGGCGCGTCGTGGAAGTGGTTCTGCACCCAGTACCGGACGAGGCCGACGCTGCGGGCGAAGCGCACGTTCGCCTCCTCCACCAGGCCGACGTGCTCCAGTCGCAGGCCCCACTCGAGGAGCAGTTCGGCGCGCTGCAGCTCGGCGGCGGCGCGCTGGTCGGTGCCGGGGCTGAAGGACTCGACGGCGAACGCGGACACCTCGTCGGCCAGTTCGTACAGCTCGGCGGCGCGCGCGGCCTCGCTGACCGACGACATCGCGGAGATGTACCGCACGTTGCCGCGCGGGATGGTCTCCATCAGCCGCAGGGCGCTCGCGAGGTGGTGCAGGCCCTCGTCGAGCAGGCCGAGCTTGATCAGGATCTCGGCGGTGTCGGCGAGGATCTTCGCCTCGCCGGTGCGGGTGCCGGCGGCGCGGTGCATCTGCAGGAGGCGGTCGGCCTCCTCCAGGGCCTCGTGCAACCGGCCGAGGCTGATCAGCGCGTACAGGCGGCCCTGGCGGATCATGCCGGCGCTGCGGTCGTCGCCGAGGATGGCGACGACGTGTTCGAGCCGGTCGGCGAGCTCGAGCGCCTCGGAGTTGCGGCCGTGCACGGTCAGCTCGTGCACCTGCAGTGACAGGTCGTGGTGCGGTCCGAAGGGCCACAGCGGGATCGGCAGCCGAGCCTCAGTCATGTGCCTCCCCCGTCCGGTCGTTGGTCGTCGTTCCGACCAGAGACGTCGGCAGCGCGACGGCCGGCATGAGCCTTGCGACGCGCCTCTCACTCGAATAGGCGTAAATCGGACAAAACGGAAGGCATGGGTCGAGGAAGCGGGCAAACTGGGGGGACTTTGGTCGGACTTTTGGGTGTTCCAAGTGTCAGGAACCCGACAGTTGCCCGATTCGTAGTGATAGACCCTCGTTGCCCCCATCGTGAGATGGCTTGTCACTGGAGGCGCCGGGTACATCGGCGCGCACGTCGTCACCGCCCTCGGGGCGTCCGGGGTCGAATCGGTCGTCGTCGACGACCTGTCGACCGGGCGCGCCGCCCGCCTGCCGCTCGGGGTGCCGCTGGTGCGCGCCGACGTGCGCGACAGCACCACGATGCGCGACCTGTTCCGCCGCTTCCAGCCCGACGGCGTCATCCACCTGGCCGCCCGCAAGGACGTCGCCGAGTCGACCGCCCACCCGCTGCGCTACTACCAGGACAACCTCGACGGGCTGCGGTCCGTCCTCGCCGCCGTCGCCGCGACCGGCACCCGGTCGGTCCTGTTCTCCTCCAGCGCCGCCGTATACGGCACGCCGACCTGCTCGCCGGTCAGCGAACTGGCCCGCACGGCACCCGAGAACGCGTACGGGCGCACCAAGCTGATCGGTGAATGGATGCTGCGCGACGCGGCCGCCAGCGTCGGGTTCGGCTGGGCGGCGCTGCGCTACTTCAACGTCGCCGGCGCCGGCGCCCCGCACCTGCGCGACCACGGCGGCACCAACCTCGTGCCGCGACTGCTGCGGGCGGCCGCCGAGGGCCTCCCGGCGGTCGTCTACGGCGACGACTACCCGACGCCCGACGGCACCGCCGTGCGCGACTACGTCCACGTCGCCGACATCGCCGAGGCCCACGCCCACGCGGCGCTGGCGCTCAGGGACGGCGACCTCCACGACGAGGTCCTCAACATCGGTCGCGGCGAGGGCGCCTCGGTGCTGCAGATGATCGCCGCGGTGTCCGGCGCGTTGCGGTCGCCGCTGCCGTACGTCGTAGCGCCCCGCCGGACCGGCGACCCCGCGGCGGTCGTCGCCTCCCCGGCCCGGGTCCACGAGCTGCTCGGCTGGCGCGCCCGCCACGACCTCGACGAGATCGTCCGCAGCGCCGCTGCCACCCCCGTCGCGGAACCCCAGGCCGCCTGACCCCGCCCGCCACCCCCTCGAAGAGCCTGACCGCCCGCCTCCCTCGGTCGCGGAGCCCCAGGCCAGGGTGCCTGACCCGCCCGCCGCGGCACCTGCTCGTACACCTGCCGAACGAAAGCACGGACAAGCGACAGCGAACAGCGAAACCCCCCGCCCGAAGGAGCAGCACGTTGAAGTTCCGGATCCGCCGGCGAGCCATCGCCGGTGCCTGCGCGCTCGTCGGCCTCACCGGCCTCGTCTTCGCCCCGCCGGCGCTCGCCGCCGAACCACGCCAGCGCATCGACCTGCGTGTCCTCGTGCTCGACGACGGCAGCACCGGCGTCGACATGCTCCGCGCCCAGCTCGACCGCGAAGGCGTCCCCTACGACGCGCTGCAGCTCGCCGACGCCGGCCGGGCCCGGATCACGCCCGCGTTCCTCGCCGACTCCGTCAGCGGCGTGCGGCGGGCCAAGTTCCAGGGCGTGATCGTGCCGAACGAGAGCGCGGTCACCGGCACCGAGGCGACCGCCCTCGCCGACTTCGAACGCGAGTTCAAGATCCGCCAGATCGACGCGTACACGTGGGCGAACCCGAACGTCGGGCAGGACCTCGCCTGGAGCGGCGTGCTCGACGGCGCGATGATGACCGTCACCGACGCCGGCAAGGCCGCCGGCTTCGGCTACCTCAAGGGCACCGTCCGCATCGACGACCGCGACCCGGCCGTCATCGAGTCCTACGGGTACCTCGGCACCCGGCGGGAAGGCGCGACCTTCACCCCGCTCGTCACCGGCTCGGTGCCCAACGCCCCGACCGGCTCGCTGATGGGCGTCTACACCCACGACGGCCGCGAGGAGCTCGTCGTCACGCTCGCCGCCAACCGCTACCAGACACACGCGATGGAGCTCGGCCACGGCCTGATCACCTGGCTCACCAAGGGCGTCCACCTCGGCAACACCCGCAACTTCCTCAGCGTCCACGTCGACGACGTGCTCCTGCCCGACGACCGGTGGGACACCACGCACAACTGCACCGCCGGCGACGACTGTGGCCCCGGGATCGAGAACACGACGATCCGGATGACGCCCGCCGACGTGCAGGCACTCATCGCCTGGCAGCAGGCCAACGACCTCAAGCTCGACATCGCGTTCAACGGCGGCGGCAGCGTCGAGGCCGGTGCCGGCGACCCGCTGACCACCGCCATGGTGAACAACAAGAACCAGTTCCGCTGGATCAACCACACGTACGAGCACCCGTACCTCGGCTGCGTCCAGGACTTCACCGTGTCGCCGTGGAAATGCGCGACCGACGGCTACGGCGCCACCCGGTGGACGTCGCAGGCCGACATCACCGCCCAGATCAAGCGCAACATCGACTGGGCGAAGAGCAAAGGCATCACCGTCGACGCCGCCGAACTCGTCACCGGCGAGCACTCCGGCCTGAAGACGCTGCCGCAGATGCCGGCCGACAACCCGAACCTCGCGCCCGCGCTGAACGGCACCGGCGTCAAGTACATCGCCTCCGACGCCTCCCGGGAGCAGACCACCCGCGCCGTCGGCAACGCCGTCACCGTGCCCCGCTACCCGATGAACATCTACTACAACGTGGCGACGAAGGCCGAAGAGGTCGACGAGTACAACTGGATCTACACCAGCCGGGCCCACGGCGGCAGCGGCATCTGCGAGAACAACCCCGCCTCCACCTGCATCACCCCGCTCGGCGCCAACGGCTTCGACACCTACATCGTGCCGGTCGAGGCCCGCATCGCCTACGACCACGTGGTCTCCACCAGCCCGGCGCCGCATTACGCGCACCAGTCGAACCTCGCCGAGGACCGCATCCTCTACCCGGTCCTCGACGCGGTCCTCGCCCGCTACACCGCGACCTACACGAGCGCGACCCCGGTCGTGAACCCGAAGTTCGCCGAGACCGCGCTGCAGAACAAGCGACAGGCGGCGTGGGCGGCGGCGCTGCGGAGCCGGGCCGTGGAGGCGTACACGCTCGACGGCCGGGTCACCGTCGTCAACCGGGGCGGCGGCGCCCTCGACGTGCCCATGACCATGCCGAACGGCACCAAGGTCATCAGCATGTCGGTGCTCGGCATCGAGGTCGTCGGCGGCAACTTCGGCGACCCGTACGGCGGCGAACGCTCCACCTGGCGGAGCCTGGGCCGCGGCGCGTCGCAGCAGCTGCGGCTGCTGGCCTGAGGTCCGCGCCGTGCGTGTCGTGCTCGTCAACGAAGGCACCTACCCGTACGTCACCGGCGGCGTCAGCACCTGGTGCGACCAGCTGGTCCGAGGACTGTCCGAGGTGGACTGGGACCTCGTCGCCATCGTCGGCACCGAACCGGACCGGCCCGCGGTCCAGCTGCCCGGCAACGTCCGGTCGCTGACCGCGGTCCCGGTCTGGGGCACCGCCCGGCCCGCCCGCGGCAGACCCGAACGGGCCGCCGCCAGGCTGTGCCGCGGCATGCTCGGCGACACCGCGGCCGACCTGGTCGTGTTCTCCGAGGGGCTGCGTGGGCTCGCCGAGCTCGCGCGGCCCCGCCCGGGGCGGTTCCTGCCCGCCCGCGGCGGACGGCATCCACTGGCCGGCGCCAGGCTCGCGGACGTCCTGCTGGACGCGTGGGCGCGGGCCAGGTCCGACGGCATCCACCTGCCGCGGCTGACCCTTCGCGACGCGGATGTCGCCGGTGTACTGGTGGAGCACGCGCTCCGCCCGCTCGCCGCCGAGATCCCGCCGGACGCGGACCTCGTCCACGCCAACGCCAACGGCCTGTCGGCCATGGTCGCCCTCGCCGCGAAATGGCGCCTCGGGGTGCCGTTCATGATGACGGAGCACGGCGTGTACCTCCGGGAGCGCTACCTCAGCGCCGGCGACCAGTCACCCGGCGTCAAGACGGCGCTGCTGCGCTTCCACCGCGCGCTCGCCCGGCTGGCGTACTGGGAGTCGGACCTCATCACCCCTGTCAGCGGGTTCAACTCGCGGTGGGCGGTCCGGCACGGCGCAGACCCGGCGAAGCTCGCCGTCATCGGCAACGGCGTCGACCCGGCCCGCTTCCCGCCGCTGCCCGAGGAGCCGGCCGGGCCGGTCATCTCCTGGGTCGGGCGGATCGACCCGCTCAAGGACCTCGAAACCCTCATCCGCGCCCTCGCGGTGGTCCGGGCGAAGGTGCCCGACGCGCGGCTCCACCTCGCCGGCCCCGTCCCGGCCGGCAACGAGGCCTACGCGGCCGCCTGCCGGGACACCGCCGTCGAGCTCGGCCTCACCGACGCGGTCACCTGGGCCGGGCCGTGCGCCTCCAGCCGGGACGCGTTCGCCGAGGGGCAGGTCGCGGCGCTGTCCAGCATCTCCGAAGGCATGCCGTACACGGTGCTGGAGGCGATGATGTGCGGCCGGCCGACGGTCAGCACCGACGTCGGCGGCGTCGCCGAGGCCGTCGGCGACGCGGGGCTCGTCGTGCCGCCCCGCGACCCGCAGGCGTTCGGCGAGGCGTGCGTCGCACTGCTCACCTCGCCCGAGCTGCGGGCGGCGACAGGCCGCGCCGGCCAGGAACGGGCGCTGAAGGAGTACACGCTGGACCGCTGCCTGTCGGCGTACCGCGGCCGGTACCAGCGGCTGACCGGCCACCGCGTCACCGCCTCGGCACCCGTCCCCGACCCCGTCCTGGTGCCCGCGTGAGCGGGCCGGAGCGCAGCGGAGGAGCCGCGAACCAGCATGACAGGTGTGGCTCAGGCCGACGCCGGAGCGCAGCGGAGGTGGCGGCATGAGCGGGCCGGAGCGCAGCGGAGGAGCCGCGAACCAGCATGACAGGTGTGGCTCAGGCCGACGCCGGAGCGCAGCGGAGGTGGCGGCGTGAGCGGGCCGGAGCGCAGCGGAGGAGCCGCGAACCGGGATCGCAGGTTTGGCTCAGGCCGACGCCGGAGCGCAGCGGAGGTGGCGGCATGAGTGCTGATTCGCTGTTGGTCGTGCCGATGCAGCGGCGGGCGCGGCCGCCGGCGCTGGAGCGCGGCGAGTCGCTGCGGTACGTCGGGCGGGCCTCCACCGACCCGGTCGCCGCGCTCGCCGACCGGATGCTGGAGGACTGCGTCGGCGCCGTCGACGTCGACGAGGTCGCCGCGATCCTCGAGGCCAACGGCATCAACGACCGCGTCGCCGACCGGGAGTACGGCCTGCCGTCGGTGTTCGCGCTGGCCGGGCGGGTCGTTGCCCGTACCGTCGAAACCGCCGCCACGGTCGTGCAGGCCACGCCCCTGGAGGAGGGGCCGACGCCCCGCGCGGTCATCACCGACACGCTGACCCGCGCGACGATCTACCTGACCCCGCTCGCGATCGGCCTTGGCGCGGCGGCCGAGGTCGACGGCGCCCCGCCGCTCGCGACGACCGGCACGCTGCTGCTCGGCTGGGGCGGCGGGCAGGCGCTGTCGTACCTCGGCTACCGGGCGCTGTCGGAGCGGGGCGTCACCGCCGCCGCCCGCCTGCTCGGCGCCGGGTTCCTCGGCCTCGCCGCGGTCTGGGCCGTCGCGCTCGCCGGCAGCGGGGTTCGCGCGTACACGATCGCCGGAGTGCAGCTCGCCCTGTTCGCGGTCGCCGCCGTCGCGCTCGTCACCCGCCGCGAACGGGTCGTCCTCGCCGCCGCCGCGCCCTGCTGGGTCGCCACCGCCTGCGTCGCGCTCGGGGCCGGGACCTGGGCGGTGACCGCGCTGCTGGGCGGGGTCGTGGCCCTGCTCGCCGTCGCGTTCCGCCCCGTCGCCGGCGCGGACGTCAGCGGCCGGATGCCGTGGCGGCGGTGGCGGTCGTGGCGCGGCGACATCGGCTACGCGCTGCTCTACGGCCTCGTCGGCACCGGCCAGGCGGCGCTGCTGCGGGCCGTCGCCCTCGACGGGATCGCCCCGCACCGGGTGCCGGTCCAGGCGGTGCCGCTGCTCGTCGGCGTCCCGCTCATCGAGCTGACGCTGGTCTGGCATCAGCGGCGCATCGCGTACGCGCGGGCCGTCCTCGCCGACCGCGCCGCGTTCGACCGGCGGCTCGCCCGCATCAGCAAAAGCACCGTCGGGGTGCTGAGCGTCCCCGTCGCGCTCGGGGCCGCGATCGCCGGCGCCGTGTGGGTCGGGATCAGCGGCCCAGGCGGGCAGGCGCTCGCCGCCGCGATCCTGCTCACCGGCGTGTACGCCCTGTGCCTCGTCCTCGCCGCCCACGGCCGGGCGGGCACCGCCGCCCTCGTCGTCTGGTGGCCGACGCTGCTCGTCGCGGGCGTCGGGCACTGGGCGCCCGCCCTGGTGCACGTGGCCCCCACGTTCACCGAAACCCTCGCCGTCGCGACCCTGCTCGGTGCGGGGCTGCCCGGCCTCGCCGTTGCGGCGCTCGTCCTGCGTGACCCGGAGAGTTACCGATGATGCTCCTGCCGATGTACGTCCACCCGCTGGCCGACCCCGACGCGTGGGAGGCGCTGTGCCGCAGCACCGAACGCCCCACCGCGATCGTCAACGTCCACAACGGCCCCGGCGGCGCCGAGCGCGACGAGGTGTACGCGGCCGCGACCGCCCGCCTGCACCGCTCCGGCGTGCGCATGCTCGGCTACGTCGACCTCGACTACGGCCGCCGCGCCAACGGTGAGGTGTGGTGCGACATCGTCGGCTGGGCGCGGTACCCGGTCGGCGGTATCTTCTTCGACCAGGTGCCGGCCGACGCGGCCGGCCTCGCCTACGTGACACAGGTGGTGCGGGCGGTGCGCGGATCGGTGGTCCTCAACCCCGGCACCCGGTGCCTGCCCGGCTACGCCGACCTCGCCGACGTGGTCTGCACCTTCGAAGGCCCCTGGGAGTCCTATGTGGACGCCCCGCCCGCGTACGGGCTGCCCGACGGCCGCGACTGGCCCAACGCCGCGCACCTCGTCTACGGCGTCCCCCCGGAGCGGATCGGCGCCGCCACCACGCTGCTGCTGTCCCGCGCCCCGCACGGCCTCGTCACCGACCTCGTCGCGCCCCTGCCGTACGAGGGGATCCCGACGGTAGTCCGGCAGCGCGCGGCGGCCGCGCGGTGACCGACCGGCGGCTCCGCCTCGCACTGTTCGGCCTCGTCATGCTGACCGTCCTGTACGCGGCCGCGTGCACCGGCGCCGGCGGCGACCCCGACGAGGGCCGGGGCACCCCGAAGACCGCCGCGGTGCCCCCGTCCGGTTACGGCGGCCTCGGCTCCGCGTCCGCGGCGCCGTCGTCGCCTTCTTCTGCCGGCTGGTGGCGGCCGGCCGTCGGCCTCACCTGGCAGTGGCAGCTGACCGGCACGCTCGACACGTCGGTGGCCGTCGACGTGTACGACGTCGACGCCGTCACCACCTCCGCCGCCGAGGTGGCGAAGCTCAAGGCCGCGGGCCGTCACGTCATCTGCTACGTGAACGCCGGCGCCCACGAGGACTTCCGCGCCGACGCCGGCAACTTCCCCGAGTCGGTGCGCGGCAAGGGCCTGGAGGGCTGGCCGGGGGAGAAGTGGCTCGACATCCGCCGCTGGGACACCCTGGCGCCGCTGCTCGAGGCCCGCTTCAAGGTGTGCAAGGACAAGGGCTTCGACGCCGTCGAGCCCGACAACGTCGACGGCTACGCCAACAACAGCGGCTTCCCCCTCACCGCCGAGGACCAGCTCACGTTCAACCGCCGCGTCGCCGACCTCGCCCACCGCCTCGGCCTCGCGGTGGGCCTGAAGAACGACGTCGAGCAGGCCGCCGCCCTCGCCCCGGCGTTCGACTTCGCGGTCAACGAGGAGTGCGCCCACTACGACGAGTGCGACACCCTCAAGGCCTTCATCGCCGCCGGCAAGCCCGTCTTCCATGTCGAGTACGACGTCGACACCGCCAAGTTCTGCCCGAAGACCACCGCCCTGCGCTTCTCGTCGATGAAGAAGAAGCAGGACCTCGACGCCTGGCGCCAGCCCTGCTGACTCGATTCAGGATGATCGCGTCCCGGGTGTGATGATCGAGCCTCGTGCCGGGCTCGGGCCCGACGGTCGGGGCGGCAACTCCCCGACACCCGTCAAACGTTCTGTCCGATGGCCACCGCCCAGCGCTGTGTCGATGAGGGACGAAGGAACGAGCCGGCGCGCCGTGACCCGCCGAGTCGGCACGGAGCCAGGCCGGTGGCGGCGCGCTGCTTTACCTGCAACCTTAGCACCACCGACCAAATTTCTTGTCGGTGACGCCACCCATCATAATGCATGCGCGCAGACGTAGCGGGCGGTGACTTTTGGTTAGCGGGACAAAAGTTCATGCCAACGCGACGGAAAGTGTGGACAGGTTGGTTCGAAGCTCCTAGTGTGTCCCCCACGACACTGGAGTGTTTCATCGATGTTATCCGGCGGCAGTGGATGCATCGATGGGCATGTCTGTGTTGCGGAGGCACACGGCATCCGGCGCGGCGGCGCGCGCCCTGCCTGGCACGTTTCGTCAGGAAGGGACACAGTGAACCTACAACCCTCACGTCATCGATGGCGGCCGATGAGTGCCGCCCTGCTCCTTGTTGCGGCGAGCGCGAGCGTCAGCGCTGTCGTCGTCCAGGCCGCGCCCGCGGCGGCGGCGATCAACGCGGCCGACTTCCAGCAGGTCACCCTCGCCAAGGGCGAGCCCGAGGTCGGCGAGCCGCTGACCATCTCGGTGCTGCCCGACCGCTCGGTCCTGCACACCGCCAGGAACGGCACGCTGCGGCGCACCGACGCCAACGGCACCACGTCGGTGATCGCCAACATCCCGGTCTACCAGCACGACGAGGAAGGCCTGCAGGGCGTCGCGGCCGACCCCAACTTCGCCACGAACCGCTACATCTACCTGTACTACGCGCCGCCGCTGAGCACCCCCGCAGGCGACGCGCCGGCCACCGGTACCGCCACCGACTGGGCCACCTGGACCGGGGTCAACCGCCTCTCCCGGTTCACCCTCAACGCGAACTTCACCGTCAACATGAGCAGCCAGGTCAACATCCTGGACGTGCCCGCGAACCGCGGCATCTGCTGCCACGTCGGCGGCGACATCGACTTCGACGCGGCCGGCAACCTGTACCTGTCGACCGGCGACGACTCCAACCCGTTCGACTCCGCCGGCTACTCGCCCCTCGATGAGCGGACGAACCGCAACCCGGCCTACGACGCGCAGCGTTCGGCGGGCAACACCAACGACCTGCGGGGCAAGATCCTGCGGATCAAGGTCAACGCCAACGGCACGTACAGCATCCCGTCCGGGAACCTGTTCGCGCCGGGGACGGCGAACACCCGGGCCGAGATCTACGCGATGGGCTTCCGCAACCCGTTCCGGATGAGCGTCGACAAGGCCACGGGCATCGTCTACGTGGGTGACTACGGCCCCGACGCCGGCACCACCAACGCCAACCGCGGCCCGTCCGGGCAGGTCGAGTTCAACCGGATCACGTCGCCCGGCAACTACGGCTGGCCGTACTGCACCGGCTCGAACACCAGCACCGAGATCTACAACGAGTGGGACTTCGCCGCCGGCACCGGTGGCGCCAAGTACAACTGCGCCGGCGGGCCGACGAACAACTCGTTCCGCAACACCGGCCTGGGCACCCTGCCCGCGGCGCGGCCCGCGTGGATCAAGTACGGCGGCGACAGCGGCAGCCCGACCGAGTTCGGCGGCGGCTCCGAGTCGCCGATGGGCGGCCCGGTGTACCGCTACGACGCGGCCAACCCGTCGGCGACGAAGTTCCCGGCCAGCTTCAACGGCATGTTCTTCGCCGGTGAGTTCGGGCGTGGCTGGATCAAGCCGATCGTCGTCAACAGCGACGGCACCCGCGGCGCGATCGACACGTTCCCGTGGGGCGGCAAGCAGGTCATGGACATGCAGTTCGGCCCTGACGGCGCGCTGTACGTCCTGGACTACGGCACCGGCTACTTCAACGGCGACGCCAACTCGGCCCTGTACCGCTACGACTACGTGGGTGGCGGCAACCGCGCGCCGACCGCCGTGGCGAGCGCGAACAAGACCTCGGGTGCGGCGCCGCTCGCGGTGACGTTCTCCTCCGCCGGGTCCAGCGACCCGGAGGGTGGTCCGCTGACGTACTCGTGGGACTTCGACGGCAACGGCACGCAGGACTCCACCGCGGCGAACCCGTCGTACACGTACAACACCAACGGCAACTACACCGCGACGCTGACCGTGCGGGACAACCAGAACGCCCCGGCCACGTCCAGCGTGCTGATCAGCGTCGGCAACACCGCGCCGACGGTCGTCGTCAACGCCCCGGCGAAGGGCCAGCTGGTGTCCTTCGGCGACAGCGTGCCGTGGAGCGTCACGGTCACCGACCCCGAGGACGGGGCGATCGACTGCTCGAAGGTCACCATGACCTACGTGCTCGGCCA
>NZ_JBEXUD010000076.1:0-35591 GCF_040614215.1 Dactylosporangium sp. NPDC006015 | reverse complement strand
CCGGTGGCAACCCCCCCCCGCGCCCCGCGGCGCGACCCCGCGGCACCCGGTGGCACCCCCCCGCCGGGACCCGCCGCGACAGCGGGTGGGGCGGGAGCAACAGCTGACGGTGACCGCCCGCCGGTGGTGTGTGCCGGCGGGCGGTCAGGCCTGGCAGTGGGCAGGGGGCAGGGGGTCAGTTGTCGCGCAGTGGGTCGAGGCCGCCGGTGAGGCTGGCGACGCCGCAGTTGGGGGCGGACCAGAAGCGGCTCGGGCGGCCGTCGACGTGGGTGTGGTCGTTGTGGTCGGGGTATCCGGGGCCGAGGATGCCGGCGAAACCGTGGTTACGGGCGGCCTGGGCGAGGGTGCACAGGGAGTGCGGGCCGGCGCCGAGGTCGGCGGCGTCGCCGTAGAGGTGGCGGCTGGACGAGGCGCCGCCGACGGCGTTGTTGCACGCGGCGCTGCGGAAGCCGCTGGTGACGCGGATCGGCTGGTCGCCGAGGGCGTGCCGCAGCGCCTGGAGCTTCCACATCGTGACCAGGGCGTTGGCCTTGGCGGTCGCGGCGGAGACGTTGCCGCCGGCCCAGGTGCTGTTGCAATTGTTCAGCTCGGCATAGCTGAAGCTCACGGGCGTGCAGTCGTCGTCCTGGAGGGCGTACAGCTTGGCGAACGTGGCGGGTCCGGCGATGCCGTCGGCGGTGAGGCCGTATGCTGCTTGGAACCGGGCCACCGCTGACTTCGTCGCGGGCCCGTAGACGCCGTCGAGTCCGAGGACCGCGCCCGAGCCGGGGTAACCGGCGACGCGGATCTGCAGCTGCCGGACCCCTTCTCCCGACGATCCCTGGGCCAGCGTGCCGCTCCACGTGTAGCAGGCGTCGGCGTGTGCCGGTCCGGCCGTGACGATCAGTGCTCCGGCCGTCGAGAACACCATCAGTAGCGCCGCACTGAGCAGGCGCATCAGTCTTCGCATAGACGCATATAAGTGTACGAATGGAGTGAAGTCAATGGATGTCCGCCGATACATTCTGACCGGGGCACCCGGCGCCGGGAAGACCACCGTGGCGCTGGCGTTGCGCGCCCGGGGGCACCACGTCGTCGACGAGGCGGCGACCGACGTGATCGCCGCGTCACCGCATGAGCGGCCGCACGAGCGCCACGAGGAGTTCCTCGACCTGGTCGTACACCTGCAGCGGCACCGGCAGGAGCAGGCCGGCGGCACACCGGTGCAGCTCTTCGACCGCTCGCCGCTGTGCACGCTCGCCCTCGCGAGGTATCTCGCGAGGTTCGCCGTCGTCGAGCCCACCCCGGCGCTCGTCGCGGAGGTGCGGCGGGTCCAGGAGCAGCAGGTGTACCAGCGGCTGGTGTTCCTCATCCAGCCGATCGGGTTCGTGACCCCGACCGCGGCCCGGCGCATCACCTACCAGCAGTCGCTGGTCTTCGCCGGAATTCACGAGGAGGTGTACCGGGAGCACGGCTACGATCTGCTCGAGATCCCGCCCGGCACGGTGCAGGAGCGGGTCGCGATGATCGAGGAGCGGCTGCCATAGACACGGCGGAGGACCTGGTGCGGCGGCTCGTCGCCGACCAGTTTCCACAGTGGACAGACCTGCCGGTGGCGGCGGTGCCCAGGCCCGGCACCGACAATGCGATGTACCGCCTCGGCGACGAGCTCGCCGTCCGCCTGCCCCGGCAGGCGAGCGGCGCCGCCCAGGTCGAGCGCGACGCGCACTGGCTGCCCCTGCTCGCGCCCCGGCTGCCGCTCCCGATCCCCGAGCCCCTGGCGACCGGCCGGCCCGCGCTCGGTTTCCCGTTCCCGTGGACGGTCGGCAGGTGGCTGCCCGGCGACACGGTCGAGGCGTTCACCGAGCGGCGCGACGCACTCGACCTCGCCGCGTTCGTCAGCGCGCTGCGCGCCGTCGACCCGGCCGGCGCCCCTGCGGGGTATCGCGGCGGCTCCCTCGCCCGCAACGATGCGTCGGTACGCGACGCGATCGCCCAGCTGGACGGCGAGCTCGACCCGGACGCCGCCACCGCCGCGTGGGAGAAGGCCCTGGCCACGGCCCCGTGGGACGGCCCGCCGACGTGGAGCCACGGCGACCTGCACGCCGGCAACGTCCTGGCCGCCGGCGGGCGGGTCAGCGCGGTCATCGACTTCGGCTGCGCCGGCGTCGGCGACCCGGCCTGCGACGTCATGCCCGCCTGGACGCTGCTGACCGCCGAGCACCGCGACACGTTCCGCGACGCGGTCGGCGCCGACGACGCGATGTGGGAGCGGGCGCGCGGCTGGGTGCTGTGCATGGGCCTGGTCGCCCTGCCGTACTACCGCGACCGCAACCCCGCCTTCGCCGCGATCGCCAGACGCATGCTCGGCGAGGCACTCCCGCGAGACTGAGCGCCGCCGTAAGCCGAAGCGCCGCCGTAAGCCGAAGCGCCGCCGTAAGCCGAAGCGCCGCCGTAAGCCGAAGCACCGCCGTAAGACGAAGCACCGCCGTAAGACGAAGCACCGCCGTAAGACGAGGCGCTAATGGGAGACGAGGCGCCGCCGGGAGACGAGGCGTCAGCCGGCGGCTGACAGGTCCGACGGGATCATGCTGTACATGACCAGGTCGTGCCGGCCGGAGCGGGAGACGGCGACGTTGCGCAGCACGCCCTCAGCCCGGAAGCCGGCCCGCTCCGCGACGTGGCGGGACGCGGCGTTCGCCGGTGCCGCCTGCAGCGCGATGCGGTGGAAGCCCTGCTCCGTCAGCGCCCACCGGGCCACCGCCGCGGCCGCCTCGGCGGCGACGCCCCGCCCGCGCGCCCACGGCGCCGTCCAGTAGTGCATCTCCGCCGACATGGCCGTCCAGTCGGCGCTGAACAGCGAGACGTGCCCGACCAGCCGCCCGCCCTCGCGGGGCGCCACGGCGAAGCCGATGCCCTTGCCCGCGCGGCGCCGCTCCTCGATGCCGCTCGTGCACCAGGCCAGCGCCGTGTCGAGACCCGCGCCGGCGTACGCGTAGCCGAGCGGCGACGCGTCGACGAAGCGGGCGTCGTGCCAGACGGCGTGGACGTCCTGCGCGTCGCCGGGCACGAACGGGCGCAGCACCAGGCGCGGCGTGGTCAGCGTGACGGACGGCAGCACGGGCTCGGCGGTCACGGCAGCGTCACGCTGTCGAGGGGGTCGGCGGACGTCTCCCACCGCTGCCACCACTGCGCGTCCGGCAGCTCACCGGACGCCTCGACGATGCGGTCCAGCAGGTCCACGCTCTCCTGCGACGCGTCGACCTTGGCGTCGTGGACGATCGCCGACAGCTCCCGAAGCCGCTCCCGCATCACCACCCCGACCAGGTCGCGCCCGGCGGGCGTCAGCGCCAGCCACGTCGAGCGGCGGTCGTCGACGCGGTGGAAGCGCCGCACGAGGTGCTTGCGCTCCAGCCGGTCGCACATGCGCGTCAAGGTCGACGGCGCCACGTCCAGCTCCCTGGCCAGGTCCGCGCTGCGCTGCGGGCCGCCGGTCGCCAGCTCCACCAGCGTGCGGTACTGGGCCAGCGTCACGTCCGAGTCCATCGCCGCCAGATTCCGATCCGCCAGTGCAACCATGCAACGGCTGACTGCCAGCAACGCACGAACCAACGCCTCGTTTCCCCCCAGGGTGGTCATCCGGACATCGTTGCATGGTGGATACGTCGTTCCGGGTGCACTATCGTGTGCTTTGACGGTTGCAGTACGGCAACATTCTAGAAGGAGGCAAATGAACGGCGACGGCACGCCGGAGCTGGCCCGGATCCTCATCGTCGAGGACGACGCCGGCGACGTCGCGTTCACCCTCGACGAGTTCCGCGAACACCGGCTCAGCAACGAGGTCACCGTGATCGGCGACGGCCTCGAGGCGATCGACTTCCTCGAGCACCGCGGTGCGCACGTGGACGCCGCGACGCCCGACATCGTCCTGCTCGACCTCAACCTCCCCGGCGTCGACGGCCGGGTCGTGCTCGACCGGATCCTCGGCAACCCCCGCCTCGCCGACCTGACCGTGGTGGTGCTCACCGGCTCGCCCACGGAGGAGCAGATGCTGCGCGACTTCGGCGTCCCCAGCGAGCACTTCTTCCGCAAGCCCGTCGACTTCGCGCAGCTGGCGAAGCTCATCCACGGCATCGACCGCTACTACCTGGTGATCGGCCGCCTCACCGGTCGGTGATCAGCGTGTGGTAGTCGGCGACGGTCAGCGGCCGGTCCGTGAGCGCGCCGTCGGCGCCGGGCACCTTCAGCACCTGACCGTCCTGCAGGAAGCGGACCGTGTCCACGTCGGTGCGGGCTTCCAGGGTGCACACGATCTGTCCGATCGCGAGGATGTCGTCGGTACGGCCACCCGCCTGCGGACGGAACGTCACCTCCGCGGTCCCGGCGACCAGCCGCACCCCCGCGATGAGGTCCGTGCCGGTGAGCGCGCTGGTCAGCCCGGCGGCGCGCTCGGCGTCGGTCGGGCCGGCGGCCAGGTCGGCGAGCAGCGCGGCCACGTCGCTGGTCGAGGCGACCCGCCGCTCCACCGCCACGAGCTGGTCGTCGCGGACCAGGTAGAGCCGCTCGACGACGGCCCCCACAGAGTTGCCCGCCGAGTTGCCCGGCGCCTTCTGCGACGGGTTGGGGATCACCAGCGACGGCTCGATCGGCCGTGGCGCGTGCTCGTCGGGGACCCCGCAGGCCTGCACCGAGAGCGTGAGCAGGGCGGCGGCGACGAGAAGCGCGCGGCGTCTCACCGTACGACACCCGGCAGATCCACCCGGAAACGCGCACCGCCGCCCGGACGGTCGAGCACCTCGACCCGCCCGCCGTGCGCGCTCGCGTGCTGCGCGACCAGCGAGAGGCCCAGGCCGGTGCCGTCGCCGCCGCCGCGGGCGCCCGCCGACCGGCCCCGGACGAACCGGTCGAAGATCACCTCGCGGTCGGCGGGGCGGACGCCGGGGCCCTCGTCGTCGACCTCGACCCGGCCGGCCCCGGCGACGCAGGTGAGCCGGACGGCGACCGGCCCGCCGCCGTGCCGGACCGCGTTGTCCAGCAGGTTGGCCAGGATCTGCTCGAGGCGGCGCCGGTCGACCAGCCACTGCGGCGCCTCGTCGGCGCCGGGCGGCTCCACCAGGTCCGCCGGCAGGCCCTGCGCCTCGGCCACCCGCCGGGCCAGGGCGTGCGGGTCGACCGGGGCGCGCTGCGCCGGCTGGTCGCTGCGGGCCAGCTCGAGCAGGTCGTCGACGAGCGACTGGAACCGTTCGATCTCCTCGACGACGAGGCCGGCGGCGAGGGCGGTCCGCTCGTCGAGGTGCTCCCGCCGCCGGTGCAGGACGCTCGCCGACGCCGCGAGGGTCTGCAGCGGGGAGCGCAGCTCGTGGCTGACGTCGGCGGCGAACCGGCGGTCCCGCTCGTGCCGGCGGGCCAGCTGGTCGACCATGCCGTTGAACGACGTCGTCAGCCGCGCCAGGTCCGGCTCGGCGGCCGGGTCGAGGCGGGCGCTCAGGTCGCCGTCGGTGATGCCCTGGGCGGCGTCGGCGACCGAGCGCAGCGGGCGCAGCACGTACCGGGTCGCGTACCAGCCCAGGCCCGCGCCGGCCGCCGCGACCGCGGCCGCGACGAGCCCGAGCACCCAGGCGAGGGTCCGCAGCGTCTGGTCGAGCTCGCGCAGGTAGTCGATCTCGAACAGCGCCGTCGTCGGCGACAGCGGCACCCCGATGACCAGCGCCGGGACCCCGTCGACGCGGACCCACTGGGCGCCCTGGCCGCCCTCCTCGACGAGCCGTTGCAGCCCCGCCGGGACGGCGGCGGCGGCGCCCGGGTCGTTGTTGCGCGTGTACCAGCCGTCCGCGCGGCGCAGCAGGGTGCGCCGGTTGCCACCGGTGTCCAGCGACCTGAGGATGTCCACGACGTCGGGGTCGTCGTCCCGCAGACTCGCGGTGATGATCCTCGCGTCGTACGCGGTGGCCCGGACCGTGGCCCGTTCCCGCCCGGCGAGCAGGGCGCTGCGGGTCAGCTCGTACGAGATGAACGCCATCGACGCGGACAGCGCCAGGGCCCCCGCGGCGAACCCCGCGATGACCCGTGTGCGCAGCCCGGCCCGCCTCATCGCTGCAGCTTGTAGCCCATGCCGCGGACCGTCACCAGGCGCCGGGGCGCCCGGGAGTCGTCCTCGATCTTCTGTCGCAGCCGGCCGACGTGCACGTCGACGAGGCGTTCGTCGCCGACGTCGTACTCCCACACCCGCTGCAGCAGCTGCTGGCGGGACAGGACCAGGCCGGGGTGCTCGGCGAGCTCGCACAGCAGCCGGAACTCGGTCCGTGTCAGCGCGACCGGCTCGCCCGCGACCCGCACCTCGCCCGCCTCGGGCAGGATCTCCAGGTCGCCGAAGACGAGCGTCGACACGGTGGCCAGCACCGCCCGGCCGCGCCGGCGCAGGGCGCGCAGCCGGGCCGACAGCTCCTTCACCGCGACCGGCTTCACCAGGTAGTCGTCGGCGCCGGCCTCGAGCGCGGCCACGATGTCGTGGGTGTCGTCGCGGGCGCTGACCACCACGATCGGCACGTCGTCGTCGCGGCGCAGCTGGCGGATGCACTCGAAGCCGTCGACGCCGGGCAGCATCAGGTCGACCAGGACGGTGTCCGCGGGCTCGGCCCGCTGCGCGACGAGGCCGTCCTCGGCGGTGGACACGCCCCGCACCGAGTAGCCCTCGTCCTCCAGCGCCAGCACCAGCGACAACCGGATCCGATCGTCGTCCTCGATGACCAGTACGCCCGACACCACTGCATCATGCCAGGTCGGATGCGTTGTCATCGAACTGTCATACTTCCGCGGAACTCCCGCCACATGCGCGGCGGAGGCTCGTCGTATGCACACCGGCACCCCCTTGGTCGAGATCGTCGTCACCGAGGAGCTCGACGCCGCCTCGGAGCCACGGGTCCGGGCGCTGCTCGAGGACGCGCTCACCATGCACCCCGAGCAGCTCGTCCTCGACCTCTCCGCATGCCCGTTCATCGACGCGACCGCGATCGGCATGCTGCTGGACGTCCACCGGCAGGTCTGGACCTCGGGTGGCAGACTCACCTTGCGCGCCCCGTCACCCCGCGTCAGGAGAACGTTGCAAATCGCGCACGTAAATCACGTGTTACGAATGGTCCCCGAGGACGACGGACACGACATGATGACGGAGACCAGAGCGGCCTCTTGAGAGGAGCGGCGACCGTGACCGCGGCGACGACACCTGACGGCACCGACTTCACGTTGATCTGCGACGCCTGTGGCCAGAGCGTCACCGGGCTGGGCGCGACGATGCACAACTGGGATCTCGTCTGGAGCCTGTTCCGCCGGCACGGCTGGACCGGCGCACGGCTCGCGACCGGCCCGCACAGCTGCGGGCGCTGCTCCCGGGTGCCCCTCGCGTCCGCGGACGCCGACCCGGTCGGCTGGCTCGCCGGCGACGCACCGCCTTCGGAGGCGGTCGTCGAGGCGGCGCCCGCCCCCGTGGTCGTCACCGACGCCCGGGTGAGCGCGGCGGTGGTCGACGAGGCACTGGTGGTGTCACTCAGCGGCGACCTGGACATCGAGGTCGGGCCGGCGCTGCGCGACGCGCTGTCGCCCGCCGGCTACCGGCCCGGGCACCTGGTGCTCGACCTGAGCCGGGTCACCACCCTCGACTCGTCGGTGCTGGGGCTGCTCGTCGCCGCCCGGCACCGGGCCGCGCAGGCCGGCGGCCACACGTGCCTGGTGGGGATCGCGCCGTTCATGCGCCGGATGATGCACACCCTGTGCCTGCTGCACCTGTTCGTCGTGCTGCCCGACCGGGACGCCGCGCTGAGCTGGCTGCGCGGCGACGACACGGAGCTGCCCCGGCAGCGTGACCTGCGGGGTGAGACGACGCCGGCCTGAGCCGTGACAAACGCTGCATCGAACTATAGAAATGTCAGGATGAACGGAAGTTCCTGACATCTCGGAGGGAAGTGCAGCATGCCCAGCTCCTCTGTCAGCCGGCGCGGTCTCCTCGGCGCGGCCGCTCTCGGTGGCGCCTCGCTGTTGGGGACCCCGGCCGCGAGCGCCGCGCCCGCGCACCGCCAGTCGCGGGTGCCGCTCGACCGGATCAGCGTGCAGCTCTACACACTGCGCGACCAGCTCGGCCTGGACCTCGCCGCGAGCCTCGCCGAGCTGCGCACCATCGGGTACACCCGGGTCGAGCACGCCGGGTTCGTCGGCCGGACCGCCGCCCAGTTCCGCGCCGCGCTGGACGCCGCCGGCCTGAAGGCCACCTCGGGGCACGTCGCCATCCCGCAGCCGTGGGACGCGACCGCGTGGCAGCGGGCCCTCGACGACGCCAACGTCGTCGGCAACCGCTTCATCGTCCACCCGTTCTTCGGCATCGACCCCGCCACCGGCCAGCCGATCCGCGACGGCGCGAAGTATCACGCGCTCGCCCGCGACCTCAACCGCGCGGGCGCCCTGGCCAGGCGGGCCGGCCTCGACTTCGGGTACCACAACCACCAGCTGGAGTTCGTCCGCCAGGACGGGGGGTCCCGCACCGGGTACGACATCCTCACCGCCGAGACCGATCCCGACCTCGTCCACCTGGAGGTCGACCTCTTCTGGGCGTGGCGGGGCGCCGCCGACCCGGTCGACCTCGTCCAGCGGCACCGCGGCCGGATCCGTCAGGTGCACGTGAAGGACATGGACACGGCGGCGGCGTTCACCGATCCGGGCGTCGGCCTCATCGACTTCGGCCGGATCTTCGAGCACGCCCGTGAGGCAGGTCTGGTGGAGTACATCGTGGAGCGCGACGACGCCGGGACGCCGCCGCGCACGCCGGCGGACGCGCTGACCACCGCCCGGAACGGCTTCAAGTTCCTGTCCGACCTGCGCTTCTGACTCACCACTCGTGCGGCAGGCTGTAGCGCCAGTTCGCCGCGATGAACGCGCCCGCCGGGGTCCGGTAGGACGGCCACACCCCTTCATCTTCATCGGACCTCGGCAGGTCGCGGCGGACCTTTCTGGCCTTCGCGCCCGCGAGCTTCGTCTCGCGGTAGGGCCGGTCGTGCCGCACGTCGGGCACCGGCACGCTCGCGGGCCACGGCTCGGGGCCGTCGGGCTCGGCGTCGAGATGCACGGCGACCAGGAGCAGCGCGTCGGCGGCCCACGGCGTCCCGTCCGCGCGCACCCGTCGCCGGAGGACCTGCACGTGGTCGTACAACTCGTGCAGCGCGACAGGAAACGCATGCCGCGGATCGCCGTCGCCCCACCCGTCGAGATGCGCGGTCAGGTAGTGCCCGTCGGCGGTCCGGACCCGCACCCGCTCCGACGGGGCATCCTTCGGCGGTTCGAAACCGGGCCGGCGGCGCAGGTCCGCCCGCTTGCCGAGGACCTGGACCGCGTGGGTCCGCAGCGCCTCCGCCTCCCCGGCCGGTAGGTACTGGTGCGCCGCCGCGTCGGCGTAGGCCTCGCCGTCGCCGTAGACGGCCAGCGGCGGGGGCACCAGCACGCCGACGCCGGGCGGGAAGAACCCGCGCTGTTTCTCCCACTCGAACATCGGCCACTGCACGACCGCCTGCTTCGCCTGTGCCGTTCTTCCACCCAGGACCGAGCTGGCGAAGGCCCCACCGGCCACGAGGAGTGCTCTGCGCTTCACGCTGCGAGCCTAGGTTCAATTTTTCCGATTTTTTGCTCATGTACTGATTTGTCCTAGCACTCAGGGGCTATGTAGAAAAACGGCTGAGGGCTATGTAGAGTCGGTGCATGGCGTCGGATGTTCGAATGACCGCGGCGGTGGCGAAGGTGGTGTCCGCCTTCCTCGCCGATCCCGCCGTGGATCGATATGGCCTGGATCTGATGCGGTCGACCGGTCATCCGAGCGGCACGCTGTATCCGATCCTGCTGCGCCTGCAGCGGGCCGGCTGGGTCGACGCGCACTGGGAGGACATCGACCCGGTGGCCGCCGGCCGCCCCGCCCGCCGCTACTACCGGCTGACCCCCGACGGCGTCGTCGCCGCACGGACCGCGGTGGCGGAGCTCTATGCCCGGCTGGCGCCCGTCGTCGCGCCGCGGACCACCGAGGGGCTGGCATGACCGCGCTCGACCGCCTCGCCGAGGCCCTGCTGCGGCTGGCGGCCCGGCGGTGGCCGGCCTCGGTCCGCGAGGTGCAGCTGCAGGAGTGGTCCGCCGAGCTGCACGCGCTGCGCACCGAGCCCGGCGCGGGTGCCGGGCGGCGGGCGTTCGGGCAGCTGCGGTTCGCGTTCAGCCTCGCCGCCGCCGCGCCCGTCGACGACGAGGACGGGGTGCCCCGCGGCTGGCGCGACGCCCTGCCGGCGGCCGGCCGCGCCCTGCAGCCGTTCGCCGTGCTGGTGTTCTTCGGCCTGATCGCGATCGGCCCCGCCGCCGGCGTCCTCCGCGCCGTCAACGAATGGCTCCTCGGCCTGGCCGGCGTGAAGATCGGCTGGCCCTCGGGCGCCACGATCACCGCGCTGACGTCGGTGCCCGCGCTGCTCGTCCTCACCATCGTCGCGTGGTGGCTCGGCCGCCGCATGCCGCTGGGCCTGCCCCGCCTCGGCCGGGCCGGCTCCGCCGCCGCGGCGCCGCTGCCCCTGGCACTGGCGTTCGCGGTGCTCGTCGTGGGCACCCAGAGCTCGATCGGCATCGACGGCGAGACGTTCGCCGTCTGCCTGGTCATCGGCGCGCCGGTCTGGGCGGCGCTCACCGCGGCGCTGGCGGCGGCCGTCGCCCGGCTCACGTCCACGCGCCGCCGCTGGTGGCCGGTCGCCGTGCTGCTCGCCCTCGTGGGGACGCCGTTGGTCGTGGAGCTGGCGGTGACCGCCGCCGTCCTGCCGTCGATCGCCGCCTCCGGCGCTGACCTGTCGGCCGCCTTCGCCTGGGCACCCGACCTCGTCTCCGGCGCTGTCCTGGGCGGCGGCGCCGACTCGTGGTACCAGTCACACGGCGCCATCAGCCTGTTCAACGCCACCAATGCATACCCGGTGCACCTGCTCATCCTCACCGGCGTCGCCCTCGGCTACGGTGTGGGCGCGGCCCACCCCCGCCCGCCGAGGCCGGCACCGGTCCCGGTGCCCACCGCCGCCCCGATGCGCCTGCGCCCGTCCACCGTCACGGCCGGCGTGGTGGCGCTCCTCGTGGGCCTGATCTCGTGGGCCTACACGCTGACCGTCCTGACCCCCGCCATGCCCAGGGTCGGCGAGACGGCTCCGATGCCGGGCGGCGACGGCGAGCTGTACATGTGGGTCGCCGAGCTGCGCTGGGGCGGCGTGACCCTCGCCGCCCTCGGCCTGCTGCTGGCCACCGCGGACCGCCGGGCCGGCCCGCTCGCCGCCGCCATGCAGACCGTCGCGCTGCTGGTCACCGACGGCGTCCTGGCCCGGACCGAGTCCCCCACCCTGCGCACCGCCCTGACCGCGGGCGCGATCACCGCCACCGTCGCCTGGGCCGTCGCCGGCCCCACCCTCGGCAGGGACGGCCTGGCCGCCCGCCGCCGCCTCGCCTGGACGGCGGTCATCGCCGCCTGCTGCGGGCCGATCATGTTGGGCCAGGGCACCCCGGCGGTCAACCACCCGTTCCTGCCCACCGGCCTGTCCGTCACGACCGCGCTCGTCGCCGCGGGCCTCGCCCTCGTCGCCGCCAGGTCCGCCGCCGCGGCCCGCCCCGTCCCCCTGCACCCGGCCTGGTCCGCCGCCGTGACCGCCACCCCGGTGCTGCTCCTCGGCGCCCTCGGCCTCACCACCGGCGCCGGCGTGCCGAGCGACATCACGGTCACCGGCCTGCTCCTGTCCGCCCCGATGCTGCTCACGGTCATCGCCGTCATGCGCACCCGCCGCCCCGCCGGCGGCTGGGCCAGACCAACCCTCTGGACCGTCCTCGTCCTCACCAGCCCCGTGCTGAGCTTCCTGCTCGTCGCCGCGTCCCTGCTGCTGTCGATGTTCGCCGCCAACGTCCTGTTCACCGTCGCCGGCAGCAGCTGGGCCGCCGACGGCATGTCCCTCCTCCCCGGCGCCGTCATCCTCACCCTCACCATCGGCGTCCTCACCGCCAGGAAGCTGATCCGCACCCCGGAGCCACCCCCCGGCCACCCCGCCCTGCCCGCCCCTCACCCCACCCCGCCGCCGGGCCAACCAGCCGTACCGCCCCACGCCCCAGCCCTCCACCCGCCAGCCCTCAACCGGCCGTCCCCACAACTGCCGGTCCTCCACCCACCGTCCCTCCAACCAGCCCCACCAGCCGGCCGACCAGCCGCACGGCTCTAACCACCAACACCCAGCACCGCCACGCCACCCGGACCAGCAACCGCCCGCTCGCCCCCACCCACCGACACCCACCCGTCAGCACCCCACCCACTGGCCTCGCCCACCGGCCCGCCAGCCGGGCAACCAGCCGCACGAATCTGACCGCCAGCACTCAACACGCCACGGCCACCCGGGCCAGCAACCGCCCGTGGGACCAACACCGCCTTCACCACCGGTCCCGCTGGCTGGCCGTCCAGCCGCACGGAAGCAATTGCTGAAGCCCGAACTCGCCCCGCCTCGCCAACTGGGCAACCACCTGCCGGCCCTCCATCCGCCATCTCTGCAACCGGACCTGCCTTCGGCCAACCGGGCGCGCGGCGCTGACCACCAGCACCCCGACACGCCCTGCCATCTGGGCCAACAACCGCCCTTGCCGCCCGACCCACCGATCCTCCAGCGGCCAACACTCCAGCCACGGGCGCTTCGATCGACAGTCCAACCGGCTGCCCAGCCACACGGAGGCAGCCGTTGGATCTCGAACTCGCCGCGCCTCGCCAGCTGGGCAACCGCCCCGCCGGCCGGCCGAACAGCCGCACAGCCGCACAGCTCTGGTCGCCAGCACCCAGCGCGCCACGCCAGGTGGGCCAGCAACCGCCTTCGCCGCCCTACCCACCGGCTTTCCGACAGCCAACGCTCCGATCACGGGCGTTTCCAACGACCGACGCGCCAACCGGCCCGCCGGCTGGCCGACCCGGCCGCACGCACCGCTGCAGCCGTCGACGCTCCACCCGGCCCTGCCAGCCCGGCGACCAGCAGCGCCGCCTGATCCGCCCGCTGGCTCCACACCGCAACGCTGGCCACCGCCGGTCAGCCGGATCGATCTCCCGGCCCCGCCTGACCGTCTACCAGCCGCGGTGATCCGTCCACGGCGCTCCAATCGTCCTGCCCCGCCCAATTGGCAACGTGGGTGGGAGCGGGCCGCAGAGGATGTGGTGGTGGGTGGTGCCGGGTCTCCGGGGCGGCCGGGATGCGGTGACCGACGGTGTGGTGGCTGCCGGTTGATCCAAGGACGGATCCGGTCGTGGGGGCGGCCAGATCCGTCCTTGGATCAATGCCGGAGCGTTGTGGTCCGGCGGTGTATCGGAGTGCCAGCGGACCTGAGCCCACAGCCGCGTCCGGAGTCGAGCCGCCGCGGGCTGCGGTGGTCAGGTGGGTAGTTGGAGGAGGGGGATCGCGGACTCCTCGATGGTGCGGGCCTGGTCCAGGAGGTCGGCCAGGGTGGTGAAGACGGTGGTGGGGTCGGTGGTTGTGGGGTGGCGGGCGGTGGTGGACATCGCTGACCAGACGGTGGCGGAGGAGCGGAAGGCCGACGCCGCTTCGGTGAGGTGGGGATTGCCGGTCAGGGTGGCGGCCTCGTCGAGGAACTCGGCGTAGAGCGGGCGGGTGGCGGCGGGGGCGGTGTACTGCTCCTCCAGGCACTCGTGGAGCCGCCGGAGCGCGAACGTGAATGCGGCGGGTTCGGCGAAGCGGCGGGGGAAGCCGGTCTTCGTGCGGGTGTCGCGGAGCTGGGACGCCAGGCGGGTCATGCCGGAGAAGCCGAAGTTGGCGTCGAAGGCGTTGCCGAGGACGGGGCCGGTGAGGTGGGCGGTGGTTTCGGCGAGGGCGGCGGGGATCGCGGTGGGCAGGGGGACGGTGGGGGTGCCGGTGACGACGAGGCGGTGGTGGCGGCCCTTGCGGTGAGCGGACCAGGCCTCCATGAAGGCGTCCACGGGCAGCTGGTGCGGGGCGGCGTCGTGGACGGTGAAACCGCCGGGGTGTTCGTCCAGGACGAGGATGCCGTGGGGGTCCGCGTCGATGGGGACGGTGACGGTACGCCATGGCAACCGGCTCGCGGTCACAGTGCAGTACACCGGACGCCCGGCGGCAAGGGAGAGCCGCAGTGCTTTCAGAGCGGCCGCCGGGGTGGTGCTGTGCGACTCGGTGAACGGGACGCCGAGGCGGGTCAGCACCGTGGGGGTCCAGGGGGCGGGATGGTGCTGGGCGACGACGGTGAGCATCGGGGGCATGCCGCGGTAGTCGAAGACGGCGGCCATGAAGCCGATGCCGCCGCCGAGGCCGCAGGTCATCGGCTCGCTGAGGTCGGAGCCGGCGGCGTGCAGGAGGCGGCGAACGAGGTCGCTGGGCTGATGTTGCGGCGGGCGGGCGGCGGCGACGCGTGCAGCGACGACGTGCCTGCGGGCGGTGGTGTAGGACTCCCCGGTGCGCGTGCTGCGCTCACGGACGAGTCGCTTGAGATGCTTGTGGTCGGTCATCGCGGCTGCCTCACCGACGGTCGGGCCGCTTTCGCATGCCCACGCGGCGAAGTCGGCGACCGTCGTGCGGGACCGGGCCTCAACAAGACGAGCGGCGACCGCGATGGCAACGGACCACCTTCTCCCCCGCGCGGCCGGCGGGCGTGGGCCACCGGTCAGAGGGTACGGCGCGCGGACGGCGCCACCAGGCACTGTACCCCACCCCGTGCTTGACTGGAGCCATGGCGGGCGAGCGGCGGTTCGTGGTGCAGCGGCACCGCGCGACGCGGCTGCACTACGACTTCCGGCTGGAGATCGACGGGGCGCTCGCCAGCTGGGCGGTGCCGAAGGGGCCGACGCTCGACCCGAAGGTGCGGCGGGCCGCGTTCCACGTCGAGGACCACCCGATGGACTACGTCGACTTCGAAGGGGTCATCCCCGCCGGCGGGTACGGCGGCGGGGACGTCATCGTGTGGGACGCCGGGACGTGGGAGCCGTACAAGGACCCGGACCCCGCCGCCGCGGTGGCCGCCGGCCAGCTGCACGCGCGGCTGCACGGCGAGAAGCTGCGCGGGGCGTTCGTCCTGATCCGGACGGGGCGGCAGCAGAACGGCAAGGACGACTGGCTGCTGCTGCACAAGCGCGACGAGCACGCGGTCGACGGCTGGGACCCGGAGGACCATCCGCGCTCCGTCCTCAGTGGACGGACGAGCGAGGAGGTGCTCGCCGACCCCGACCGGCTGTGGGACCCGCACACCGGCGCCCGGGCGCTGCGGGCGAGCGAGCCGGAGCTGCGGGCGCTCGACCGGCTGTGCGACGGCGACGACTGGCACGTGTTCGGGCGCGCGGTGCGCGTCGGCGATCCGGGCACGGTCCTGTTCCCACCCTCACGGGCCGGGGAGGCGCCGGTCACGAGGCGGGAGCTGCTGCGGTACGTCACCCGGACGGCGCCGACGCTTCTCCCCCACCTCGCCGGCCGGACGCTCGCCCTGCGCCGCTACCCGGACGGTGCCGGCGGCCGCGCGACCTGGCAGCGCAGGCCGCCGCGGCACGCGCCGCCGTGGCTGACCGCCCTGAACGCGGACGAGCCGGCCGCGGTGGTGTGGGCGGCCGCCGCCGGCGCCCTCGAATGGCACGTCGACACGACGGGCCTGGCCGTGATCGACCTGGGCGCCGGCAACGCGTGGGCGGATCAGGTGGCGCTCGCCCGCCTGTACCGGACGGCGTTCGACCACCTGAAGGTCTCCGCCGGCGTGAAGGTCGGGCCCGGCATCGAGCTCTGGGTGCCGGCGGCCGGCGACGCCACCGCCTGGGTCGAGTCGCTCGCGCGCTCCATCGCGGCGGTGGCGCCCGGCTTCGAGCACCACGGCGTGGCGGGCGGGCCGGCGGCGGTCGCGCCGTACAGCCCGCTCGCCGCGCCGGGCGCGCCGGTGTCGGCGCCGATCGGCTGGGACGAGCTCGACGACCCGGCGCTGACCCCGGCGGCGTTCACGGTCCGCACGGTCGCGGACCGCGTCGCCGAGCGCGGCGACCTGTTCGCGGCCGCCCTCGCCCCACCGCGCGCCCTGCCACCGCTCGTCTGACGTCCCGCCCCCGCCGCCGGGCAGCAGGACGGCACGCCACGGACCGCCGGCCACCGCCAGCCGGCCACCGCCAGCCGATCACCGCCAGCCGATCACCGCCAGCCGATCACCGCCAGACGGCCACCGCCAGACGGCCACCGCCAGACGGCCACCGCCGGACCGGCCACCGCCGGACGGGCCTGTGGGTCGCCGGGGTCAGGCGATCGCGGCGGCCGCGGCCCGGCCGGCCACGCGGCCGGAGAACAGGCAGCCGCCGAGGAACGTGCCCTCGAGCGAGTTGTAGCCGTGCATGCCGCCGCCCCCGAAGCCGGCGGCCTCGCCCGCGGCGTACACACCCGGCAAAGGCGAACCGTCGGGCTGCAGGACCCGGGCGGACAGGTCGGTGTGCAGGCCGCCGAGGGTCTTGCGGGTCAGGATGTTGAGGCGGACGGCGATGAGCGGGCCGGCCTTCGGGTCGAGGAGGCGGTGCGGGGTCGCGACGCGGATGAGCTTGTCGCCGCGGTAGGCCCTGGCGCCGCGGATCGCGGTGATCTGCGCGTCCTTGGCGAACGGGTTCGTGAGCTGGCGGTCGCGGGCCTCGATGACGGCCTTCACGGCGGGAGCGGAGAGCAGGGAGGAGCCGGCCAGGGTGTTCATGCCGGCGACGAGCTCCTCCACCGTGGGCGCCACCACGAAGTCGGCGCCCTTCTGCTTGAAGGCCTCCACGGGGGCGGGCGCGCCGGGGCGGACCCGTTGCAGCACCTGCCGGACGCTGCGGTTGGTGAGGTCCGGGTTCTGCTCGGACCCGGACAGTGCGAACTCCTTCTCGATGATCTTCTGGGTCAGGACGAACCAGCTGTAGTCGTGCCCCGTCGCCATCAGGTGCTTGAGGGTGCCGAGGGTGTCGAAGCCGGGGTAGCACGGCGCCGGCAGGCGCTTGCCGGTGGCGTCGAGCCACAGCGACGACGGGCCCGGCAGGATGCGGATGCCGTGGTTGGGCCAGACGGGGTCCCAGTTCTGCAGGCCCTCGGTGTAGTGCCACATCCGGTCGGGGTTGATGATCTGCCCGCCGGCGGCCTCGGTGATGCCGAGCATCCGGCCGTCGACGTGCGCCGGGACGCCGGCGACCATGCGCTTCGGCGGCGTGCCGAGCCGGGCCGGCCATGCCTTGCGGACGAGGTCGTGGTCGCCGCCGATGCCGCCCGAGGTGACGATGACGGCCTGGGCCGACAGCGTGAACTCGCCGGTGGCCTCGCGGGAGCTCGTCTGCCCGCGCGCCACGGAGCTGTCGGCCAGGACGGCGCCGCTGACGCCGGTGACGGTGCCGCCGGTCTTCACCAGGGCGTCGACGCGGTGCCGGAAGCGGATCTCGACCAGGGGGCTGGCCTGGACCCGGCGGGCGAAGGGCTCGACGACGCCGGGCCCGGTGCCCCAGGTGATGTGGAAGCGGGGCACGGAGTTGCCGTGGCCGTCGGCGGGGCCGCCGCCGCGCTCGGCCCAGCCGACGACGGGGAACACGCGGTGCCCCATCGCCCGCAGCCAGGAGCGCTTCTCGCCGGCGGCGAACTGGACGTAGGCATCCGCCCACCGGCGCGGCCACAGGTCCTCGTCCCGGTCGAACGCGGCGCTGCCGAGCCAGTCCTGCCACGCGAGGTCGGCGGAGTCCTTGATCCCCATGCGGCGCTGCTCCGGCGTGTCGACCAGGAACAGCCCGCCGAACGACCACCACGCCTGCCCGCCGAGGCTCTGCGGCGGCTCCTGCTCCAGCAGGATCACCCGCTTGCCGGCGTCGGCGACCTCGGCCGCGGCGACCAGCCCCGCGAGCCCCGCGCCGACCACGATCACATCTGCATCCACGCCCTCAGACTAGGCATCGGCGTGCGAGAATCGTGGCGCCGGGAGCAGAATCTCGGCGTCGTTTTGTCACTCCGGTGACAATTTCGGGAGGTGTACGGTCGATCTCAGCGCCGCCGTCCGCGAGCGGCTCCGCGGCCTGCGCGAGCGGCTGCACGACCGGACCCTGGCGACGGTCAGCGCGGCGATGCTCGCCCAGGGCCGGTCGCTGTCCGGCGGGCAGGGGCGCGGGCTCACCATGGGCGTCGAGACGGCCGTGGACGCGTTCGTCGACACGTTCGTCGCCGGCGGCGACCTGACCCGCACCCGTGCGGTGTTCCACGAGCTCGGCCGGACGGAGTACCGCGAAGGCCACCGCATCGACGCGCTGCGCTCGGTGCTGACCGTCGGCGGCCGGGCGATCTGGTCCGCCGTCAGCGATCCCGGCGACGACGGCGAGGCGCTCGACCGCGCCGACCTGTCCGCCGTGGCGCACGCCCTGTTCGGCTACGTCGACGTGCTCGCCGGCGCCGCCGCCGAGGGGTACCTCGACGAGCAGCAGGACGCCGCGCTCGACTGGGCGCTCGTCCGGCGCCGCCTGATCACCCTGCTGGTGCAGCCGGACCCGCCCGGCGACGCCGCACTGCACGCCGCCGCGGAGGCGGCCCGCTGGCCGCTGCCGGCGACGGTGACCGTCGTCAGCGTCGAGGGCACCGACGCCGAGCACGTGGCCCGCGCGGTCGGCGGCAACGCGATCGCCACCGTCATCGACGGTGCGACCAGCGTCGTGCTGCCCGGCAGGACCGTCCGCGGGCTCACCGGGCGGCGGGCGGCGGTCGGGCCGGAGGTTGAGCTGCGGCGGGCGCGGACGTCGCACCGGCTGTCGCGGCGGGCGCTGCAGCTGCAGCAGTCGGGCACGCTCCCCGACGGCGTCGTCGCCTGCGACGAGCACCTGGTGACGCTGCTGCGCGCGTGGGAGCCGGGCCTCGCTGACCGGCTCGCCACCCGCGCCCTCGCCCCGCTCGCGGACGCGACCCCGGCGTCACGGGAGGTGCTCGCGGAGACGCTCCTGCAGTGGCTGCGCTGCCAGGGGCAGGTCATCGCGACCGCCGAGGCGTTGCACACCCACCCGCAGACCGTCCGGTACCGGCTGCGGAAGCTCCGCACGGCGTACGGCGACCGGCTCGACGACCCCGACGAGCGGCTGGCGCTGCAACTCGGCCTGTCCTGAGCCGCGGCCGCCGGGGCCCATCCCCACGCCCGGCGCAGCTGTGACGCACGCCACTGAACCGGAAGCTCGGCCCGGCCCGTCGGGAAGGGTGGACGGGCAGGTGGGGAGGCGCCGGTGGAGCTGGAGCTGCGGTCGCGGCTGGCCGACGAGCTGTCGGCGGGGCCGGAGCCGCCCATCGGCGACCTGGTCGCGGCGTCGATCCTGCAAGGGCGGCGGCTGCGGGTGACCCGGCGGCTGCGGCACGGGGCGGCCGCGCTGCTGGCCGTGCTGATGACGACCGGCCTGGTGAGCGGGTGGGCCGTGCTGCGCCCGGGGGCCGCGCAGGTCGGTGCCCCCGCGCTCGCCGGCCCGCTGGTCCCGGCCACCCCGGCGGGCCTGCTGGTGCTGCTGGAGTCGCTCCTGCCGGAAGGCGTGACCAGCGGCTACGCCGGCTCCGCCGACGGCGGTCTGATGGTCCAGGTGTACCTCGACACCGGCCGGGGCCCGGGCATGCTGCGCGTGGCGGTCGGCCGGGACACCAACGGCCCGCTCGGCACGGACGAGCGCGCGAAGCTGAGCCAGGGCGCGGTCACCGGCCCGTTCCGCCGGCCCGACGGCGCCGAGGTGACCGTCGCGTACCTGCCCGACAACTGCGTGCAGCGCACCGTCGTCGTGCTGCACCGCCCGGACCGGGTCGTCGTGCAGGTCAACATCGCCGCGTGCCTCGCCTGGGACGGCACCGCCAACGCGGAGGCGCCGCAGGTGCTCACCGCCGTGCAGGCCGAGGCGGTCGCCGCCGACCCCCGCTGGGGCGTCATGATCCCCCGCTCCCTCGTGGACGCCGGCGCCGCCCGCCACCCGACGCTGCCGGAGCTCACATGACGGATGCGGAGGAGGACTTCGTCGACTACGCGCGGGCGGCGGCGCCGAGGTTGCGGCGCACCGCGTACCTGCTCTGCCACGACTGGCATCTGGCGCAGGACTTCACGCAGACGACGCTGGCGAAGCTGTTCGTGCACTGGCGGCGCATCCAGCGGCGGGACGCCCCCGACGCGTACGCGCGGAAGGTCCTCCTCCGCGTCTTCCTGGACCACCAGCGCCGCAGCAGCAGCCGCGAGCTGGTCGTGCCGCACATCGCCGAGCCGGAGGCCCGCCCGGACCAGCCCGAGCTCCGGCTGACCCTGCTGGAGGCGATGGCCCACATCCCCGCCCGCGACCGCGCGATCCTGGTGCTGCGGTACTGGGAGGACCAGAGCGTCGACACGGTCGCCGACCTCCTCGGCATCCCCACCGGCACGGTGAAGGCCCAGAGCGCCCGCGCCCTGACCCGCCTCCGCCGCCTGCTGGGCACCACGGAGCTGGCCTTGCGCGACTGACCCGCGGGGCAGTGGGGTCAGGGGCTCAGCGGGCGGTCCAGCCGCCGTCGATGAGGAGGGTCTCGCCGGTGATGAGGGACGCGGCGGGCGAGACGAGGAACAGCACGGCGCCGGCCACCTCGACGGGTTCGCCGATGCGGTGCAGGGCGGCGATCCGCTCGACGACGTCGCGGCGGTGGGCGGGGTCGGCGAGGTACTCCTCGGTGCCGGGGGTGTGGATGAACGTCGGGGCGACCGCGTTGACCGTGATGCCGTGCCCGCCCCACTCGACGGCGAGGCAGCGGGTCAGGTGCGCGATCGCGGCCTTCGTCATGCAGTAGACGGCCTCGCCGGGCAGGGCGACGGCGCCGGCCTGGGAGCCGATGTTGACGATGCGGCCGTAACCCTGCCCGATCATGACGCGGCCGGCGGCCTGGCTGGCGAAGAAGGTGCCCTTGAGGTTGACGGCGAGGGTGCGGTCGAAGTCGTCCTCAACGACGTCCTCGGCGAGGTTCTCCGGGGCGATGCCGGCGTTGTTGACGAGGATGTCGAGGCGACCGAAGTGCGCGACGGTCGCGTCGACGGCGGCGCGGACCTGGCCGACGTCGGTGACGTCCATCTGCAGCGGCAGCACCCGCCGGCCGAGCGCGGCGACCTCGGCGGCGAGACCCGCGTCGGCGCCCGCGTCGCGCAGCCCGAGCGCGACGTCGGCGCCCGCGTGTGCGAGGGTGAGAGCGATCGCGCGGCCGAGCCCCCGCGCGGCCCCGGTCACCAGGGCCACCTGCCCGGGCACGTCGAACCGGGGCGCCTCGAACGGGGGCACGGCGGAGCGGGGCAAGGGCGCGTCAGAGCCGTCCATGCCGGCAGCGTACGTGAAGGGGCACGATGATCATCGAGGCGCGGTACAACGGTCCACCCGGCTCCGGCAACGGCGGCTACACCGCCGGGCTGGTCGCGGCGCACCTCGAGGGGCCGGCCGAGGTGACGTTGCGGAGGCCGCCGCCGCTGGACACGCCGCTCGCCGTCAGTACCACGGCCGGTTCGGTGCAGGTGCACGACGGCGACGCGCTCGTCGCCTCCGCGCGGGCCGACAGCGGGGAGCGGCCCGACGCGGTCCCGTCGGTCCCGTTCGCGGCGGCCGTCGAGGCGTCGGCGGGCTACCTCGGGTTCGCCGCGCACCCGTTCCCGACCTGTTTCGTGTGCGGGCCGGAGCGCACCGACGGCCTGGGCCTGTTCCCCGGGCCGCTGCCCGACGGCCGCACCGCCACGCCCTGGCGCGTCCCGGCGGACGTGTCGCCGGTCCTGGTCTGGGCGGCGCTGGACTGCCCCGGCGGCTGGTCCGTGCTGACGGAGGGCCGCCCGTACGTCCTGGGCCGCATGACCGCCCACGTCGACGCCGTCCCGCCGCCGGGGGCCGAGTGCGTGATCACCAGCCGGCACGTCGGCTCCGAGGGGCGCAAGGCGTCGGTGCTGTCCACGCTGTACGGCCCCGGCGGCGACGTCCTCGCCGTCGCCCACGCGACCTGGATCGCCGTCGACCGCTGACCCCGGTGCCCGCCGTGGTGCCGATGCGGTGACGCCGTGCTGTCGTGATGCCACGTGTCCCGCCGACTCAGGACCTTCGGCCCTGAGGACCGGTGCCGTGCCCGCCGATCCTGAGATGGCAGGGATGACGGCGGACGCTGGAGGCGACCCGATGCAACGCGACGACATTGTGCTGGCCCACGAGAAGTGGTTCCTCAAGGACCCGTCGGCCTACACGCCGGACTGGTCGTTCGCGACCCGGCCGACCACGCTCGCGGTGCTCGCGCTCGTCGTCGCGGTGACCGTGGCCTGGCGGGCCGTCGGGCGGCGGGTCGGCACCCCGGAGCTGGGGATCCTGCGCCCGCTCGGCCGGATCACCCCCTACCTGCCGCGCCTGCTGGCGATCCACCTCGGGGTCAGCCTGCTCACCCTCGCCGCCCGCGGCTACTTCCTCGCCGCCGACCTGGAGCTGCACGAGCTGCCCGCCCCGGCGCTGCTGGGCGTCGTGGAGGGTGCGCTCGGCGTCTGGTTCATCACCGGGTACCGGCTGCGCCGCGCCGCCCTGCTGCTGGTCGTCGTCGGGCCGGTGGCGCTCGCCGCGACCGGGCCGGTCAGCCTCCTGGAGGCCGCGGACCTGCTCGGCATCGCCGGGTTCCTCGCGTTCCTGCCGCCGTCCGGCGACCGGCACGGCGCCGTCACCCCCGACCCGAAGGCCCTGCGCCGGGCGCTGCTCGCGCTGCGGGTCGGCGTCGCGACCGCCCTGGTCACGCTCGCGTTCTCGGAGAAGCTCGCCAACCCGGCGATGGCCCGCGCCACCCTGGAGCACTACCCGCAGCTGGACGTCTTCGCCTACCTCGGCCTGCACGTCCCCGCCGACACGTTCATCCTCGTCGCCGGCGCCACCGAGCTGCTCTTCGGCCTGCTGGTCCTCTCGGGCGCGATGCCGCAGCTGGCGATGCTGGTCGCGGCGGTCCCGTTCAACGCGACGCTGCTCATCTTCGGCGCCCCGGAACTGCTCGGCCACCTGCCCGTCTACGGCGTCTTCCTGACCCTGCTCGCCTACGGCTCGGACCCGGCCACCGCGGGCGACGTCCGCTGGCTACCCCGCCTGCGCCACACCCCCGCCCCGCAGCCCGCCACCGCCTGAGCAACCCAGCCCAGGGCAAACCAGGAAACAAGCTGAGCAACCCGTACCGAGCAGCCGCCTGCGTCGCACCCCGCGCCGCAGGCGGCCCCTCGTACAGCGGCAGACAAACGGTCCTGAGAAGGCTGGGACCAAGGTCCCGCCGGTGCGGGCATCTGCGCCCTGCCCGCCACCCGCCGCCTGGGGCGAGGCTGGAAGCGTCACTCTCAGAGCATCCGAAGGAGCCCGTCATGGCCGCCATCCTGTACACCGATCACGGCGCCGCCGTGCGGGTCAGCCCGGCCGGCCGGGCGCTGACCGACGCCGTCCTCGCCGCCCTCGGCGCCCCGTCGATCCTCAACACGCAGCCGTGGCACTGGCGCATCGACGGCGACACCGCGCAGCTGCGCGCCGACCGGTCGCGGCAGCTGCCGGTGATCGACCCCGACGGCCGGCTGCTGACGCTCAGCTGCGGCGCCGCCCTGCACCACGCCCGGGTCGCGCTCGCCGCGGACGGGTTCGCCGCGGAGGTGACGTACCTGCCGGACGCCGGCGACCCGGACCTGCTCGCCACCGTGCGGGTCACCGGCGCCGGGGAACGCACCGCGGCGGCGCAGCGGCTGCGCCGGGCGATCGGCATCCGGCGCACCGACCGGCGGCCGTTCGCCGAGCGGGACGTGCCCGAGGCCGCCCTCGACGGGCTCCGCCGGGCGGCCGCGACCGCCGGCGCCGACCTGCACGTGGTCCGCCCGCGGGACCTGGTCGACGTCGTGGTGGCCGCCGGCCATGCGGCCGACGTCGAGCGGGCCGACCCGGCGTACCGCGCCGAGCTGGCGACCTGGGTGCACGACGGCGCCGAGGACGGGGTCCCGCCGGCGACCGCCGCGGAGGGCGGGCCACGGCCGGTGCCGGTCCGCGACTTCACCGGTACGCCGGATGCCCTTCCCAGCGTGTACGCCGGCGGCGACGTCGCCGACCGGCACGCCCGGTACGCGGTGCTGGTCACCGGCGGCGACCTGGCCCGCGACTGGATCGCGGCGGGCGAGGCGCTGTCGGCGGTGCTGCTCACCGCCGCCGGTGACGGCCTGGCCGCCTCGCCGATGAGCGACCTCGTCGAGGTCCTGCCGGCCCGCACGATGCTGCGCCGGATGCTCGGTGACGTCGGCCACCCGGCGATGGTGGTGCGCATCGGCGTCCCCGACCGAATCCAGCCCGCCCCCGCCTCCCCACGCCGCCCGTCGGGCTCGGCGGTCGACCTGGCAGGGTGAGCATCGCCACACTTGCCACCCGTACATCGGGTGAACACGGGACGACCAGTGGAAACTCGTCGGCGCTATCGTCAAAGACGGCCGACCCGAGTAGCGAGACGCAACGTTGCACGCCCCGGTTCCGTCTTCAGCATGAGATCGACGGTTGGAAGGGCGTGCGGTGGCGAAGAAGAAACGCAAGGACCCGCTGTGGGCGAAGCTGCTCCTCGTGCTGGGCGCGTTGCTGCTCGTCGCCAGCGGCGGCGGGCTGATCGGCGGCAAGCTGCTGCTGGACCACTACAGCGACCAGATCACCCATGAGGGCGGTCTCGGCCAGGCCGCCGCCGAGGGCAACATCATCGACGGCCCGATCAACCTGCTGCTCGTCGGCGTCGACGAGCGCGCCGGCAACGCCGAGATGGGCGCCCGCGCCGACTCGATCATCATCGCGCACATCCCGGCCAGCCACGACGCGGTCTACCTGACCTCGATCCCCCGGGACACCCGGGTCAGGATCCCGGCGTTTTCGAAGACGAAGTACACCGGCGGCACCGGCAAGATCAACGCCGCGTTCCAGGCCGGCTCGGAGAACGGCGGCGGCCGCGAAGGCGGCCTGGAGCTGCTCGCCGAGACCGTCAAGGCGCTGACCGGCGGCCTGCGGTTCAACGGCGCCGCCATCGTCAACTTCGACGGGTTCAAGGGCCTGGTCGACGCGATGGGCGGCGTGCACATGTGCGTCGACGAGCGGGTCATCTCCATCCACACCGGCTGGAACACCAAGACCGGCAAGGAGGGCGTGCCCTACAACTTCGTCAACGACCTCCCCACCACCCTCAAGCCCAACATGCGTGCCCAGACCTACGAGGTCGGCTGCTACGACATGGCGGCCTGGGAGGCCCTGGACTACGTGCGGCAGCGCGACAAGCTCGCCAACAACGACGGCGACTACGGCCGGCAGCGCCACCAGCAGCAGTTCATCAAGGCGATGCTGAAGAAGGCCACCAGCTCCGGCGTCATGCTCAACCCGATCAAGATCACCGAGATACTGAACAGGATGGGCGACGCGGTCTCGTTCTACAACAACAAGATCGACCTCACCGACTGGATCTTCACCCTCAAGGGCATCAAACCCGACCAGATGGTGACGTTGAAGGTCAACAACGGCGACTTCCACTCCGAGACGATCGGCGGGCAGTCGTACGAGATCCTCGACGACAACGCGAAGGCGCTCCTCACCGCGATCGTCCGGGACGAGGTCGGCCCGTTCCTCGCCGGGCACCCCGAAATGATCAACAACAACGCCGACCAGCCGGCCGTGACGCCCGGCGCGACGCCGTCGAAGTCGGCGTCTGGGAAGCCTTCCACCCGTTAGGCACCGACAATGGGGTGGTGGGTGCCGAGACGCTGCTGCTGTTCGCCCTCGCCGCGGTAGCCGTCGTCGTCGCGGTGCGCTGGTTCGCAGGGCGCACCGGGCTGCCCGCCGCCGCGATCCTGCCGGTCCTCGGCATCGTGTACGGGCTGCTGCCCGCCCCGGACATCACCCTCGAGCCGGAGATCCTGCTGACGTTCGTGCTGCCGCCGCTGCTGTACAGCACGGCACTCGACGCGTCGCTGATGGCGATCCGGCGCAACGTGCGGATCGTCGTCAGCCTGTCGGTCATCCTGGTGCTCATCACCGCGCTCGCCATCGGCGCCGGCTTCCACCACCTCGTCGCGGGCGCGTCCCTCGCCGCCGGGATCGCGGTCGGCGCCGCCGTCGCCCCGCCCGACCCGGTCGCCGCCCTCGCCGTCGGGCGCAGGGTCGGCCTGCCGCAGCGGCTCGTCACGATCATCCAGGGCGAGGGCCTGCTCAACGACGCCACCGCCCTCACGATCCTGAGCTTCGCGTCCGCGGCGATCCTCGGCGACAAGTTCTCCGCGACCGCGGCCGTCGTCCGGTTCGTCGTGGCGGCCGTCGGCGGTGCCGCCGTCGGCGCGGTCGTCGCCGTGGGCGTCGGGATGCTGCGGCCCCTCAACCGGGACCCGCTCACGGCCAACGCGATCTCCCTCGCCACGCCGTTCGCCGCGTACCTGCTCGGCGAGCACCTGCACGTCTCCGGTGTCCTCGCCGTCGTCGTCGCCGGTCTCGTCGTCGGCCACCACGCGCCCCGCGCCGCGTCGGGCGCCAGCCGCCTGCAGACCAGCGCCGTCTGGCGGCTCGTCGACTTCCTGCTCGAGGGCTTCGTGTTCCTGTACATCGGCCAGCAGCTGCCGGACGTGCTCCAGGGGCTGCGCCGGTACGAGACCTCCACCATCGTCACGGCGGTCCTCGTGTCGGTCGGGTCGGTGCTGCTCATCCGGCCCGTATGGCTCCTACTCACCCAGTCGCTGCCCAGGTCGCTGCACTCCCGCCTCGGCACCGGGCAGCACGCCGGCAAGCTCACCGGCCGGGAGGTCACCGCGCTGAGCTGGGCCGGCACCCGCGGCGTCATCAGCCTCGCGGCCGTGTTCACCCTGCCCATCATCACCCCCGACCGCGACCTGCTGCTGTTCTGCACCCTCACCGTCGTCCTCGTGACGCTCGTCGGGCAGGGGCTCACGTTCGGCCCCCTCGTGCGCCGCCTCGGCCTGCGCGCCGACGCCGTCGACGAGGCCCGCCTGCGCAACGAGGCCCGCTCCGCATCGGTCCGCGCCGCCCTCGAACGCCTCGACGACCTCGCCGTCGTCATCGGCGAGAAGCCCGGCCGGCGGTCCGCGGAGGACGCCGCCGCCGAGATGGAGGCGATCCAGGTCATGCGCGGCCTGCTCAACCAGCGCCTCGCCCGCTACCAGGGCCGCATCGACCTCCTGCAGAACGCCGAGTCGCCCGAGATGCCGGTGTCGCCGCGGTACGAGGCGGCGCTGCGGGTCCGGCGCGCCGCGATGGACGCCCAGCGGGAGGAGCTGCTGCGCTGGCGCGACGCCGGCACCCTGCCCGACGAGGGCCTGCGGGTCCTGGAGCGGGAGCTCGACCACGAGGAGCGGCTCCTGCCCGAACGGCCGTCCCGATGACGTAGCGTCGCAGCATGGAGCGCAGGCGGGTGCTGGTGTCGGGACGGGTCCAGGGCGTCTACTACCGCGACACGTGCCGGCGGGTCGCCGTCGGCGCCGGCGTCGGCGGCTGGGTCCGCAACCTCGACGACGGCCGCGTCGAGGCGGTCTTCGAGGGCCCTCTGGAGGCGGTCGAGCGGCTGGTCGCGTGGACCCGCCAGGGCCCCGCGGAGGCGTCCGTCTCCGGCGTCGAGATCCACGCGGAGGCCCCGGAGGGCCTGGCCGTCTTCGCCATCCGCTGACCGACGGCGTTGCGCCCCGGCGGAGGGCTCCGGGATAGTCGGCGGATGGGTGACGGGGACCGGCTGACGACGCTGCTGGACGAACAGGCCGCCTTCTACCAGGCGGTCGCGTCCGAGTACGACGACCATGCGCTGCACTTCGACGGCGGCGACGAACTCACCAGAGCCATCGACGACTTCCGGCCGACCGGCCGGGTCCTGGAGCTCGCCTGCGGCCCGGCCACCTGGACCCGGCAGCTGCTGCGGCACGCCACCGACCTCACCGCCGTCGACGCCTCCGCCGAGATGCTCCGCATCGCCGCGGCGCGCGTGGGTGCGGCGCCCGTGCGCTTCGAGCGCGCCGACCTGTTCAACTGGCGGCCGGACCGCCGCTACGACGTGGTGTTCTTCGGCTTCTGGCTGTCCCACGTCCCGGCGGAGCGCTTCGCGCCGTTCTGGTCCATGGTGTCCGACTGCCTCGAACCGGACGGGCGGGTGCTCTTCGTCGACGACGCCTACCGCACGGAGGAGGAGCTCATCGAGGGCGCGGACTCCCCGGTGATCCAGCGCCGGCTCACCGACGGGACGCCCTACCGGATCCTCAAGATCCCGCACCGGCCCGCCGACCTCGAGCGGCGGCTCGACGAGCTCGGCTGGGCCGTCACCGTCCACGCGACCGGCCCGTTCTACTGGGGCAGCGGCGGCCGCCGCTAGCCGGCCAGTTCCACCGGGGCGGCGGACGCGACCGGGCCTGCCACGGTTGGTGCCGTGCGGCGGCGGGAGACGGACCAGGCGCGCAGCGCCACGATCGGGACGACGAGCGCCGGCGTGACGACGTACAGGAACATGCCGGCGCTGCCCCCGCGAGTGACGGCGGCGGTGTAGCCCTCGGCGTCGAGGCGCTGGGCGACGCCGTCCAGGAGATCGGCCGAGACGCCGACGGCGAGACCGATCCAGACGGGTGCGACCGCGGCGGCGAAGGTGGCCACGCCGCGGTACCACTTCGGCAGGAACGGGATCGCGACGACGAGCCCGGCGAGGAGGGTGATGACGGCGGGCCAGGCGAGGGCGCGGCCGCCGAGCTCGAACGCGGAGTAGCTGACGCGCTCGGCCCTGCCGTCGCGCAGCCCCCAGTAGTCGGCGCCGAGGTGCGGGGCGCTGAGCATCGTGACGCCGGCGGTCACCGCGACGAACACCACCAGGTCGTGCGGCCGGGCGAGCAGCAGCACGAGGACCATCGCCAGGAGCGCGACGCCGAGGACGCCCAGGATCCAGCCGCCCATCGCGTACGCGCCGGCGGCACCGTCGCTGGCCTCGGGGGTCGGCCCGATCTCCGGCAGGTGGGCGGCGGCGAGGCGCTCGTCCAGGTAGCTGATCTTCAGGCGCAGCGCGGCCGTCAGCAGGATCATCAGGGCCGCGACCAGCGCCGCCGGCGGGCCCACGACCCAGCGCAGGGTGGCCGGCGACTTTCAACAGCGCGGTGACGAGGACGACGAGGAGGCCGCCGCCGATCAGGTACGCGATCCAGTACACCGGCGCCTGCTGGCCGTGCAGCTCGAAGAGGGTCGCGGAGTCGCCCGGGTGGGCGTCGACGAACGGGATCCGGCCGCCGAAGAACAGCAGCACGGTCGCGACCACCGTGAGGAACGCCAGGCCGAGCGCCGGCCGGCCCGGCGGCGGCGCGACCGGGCGGCGCCTGCGGCGCAGCACCGCCAGGGTGGCCAGCAGCGCGAGCGCCAGCAGCACCCCCGCCCCCGTCAGCACGGTGACGACGGTGACCTCCGTGTCCGACGGTGCCAGGTCATCCATGCGGCGCCTCCCCCGAGTCGACCGCCGATCCTGGAGGACCCGGCGGCGGCAGGAGGCCCCGTGCTAGGCGGCTTCCTGCAGGGCGACGCGGCCGGCCCGGGACTTCTTCGCGCGGTACATGGCGGCGTCGGCGCGGGCGACGAGGGCGTCGGCGTCGACCGTGCCGGGGCGCGCCCAGCTGACGCCGATGCTGGCCCGCGGCAGGATCCGCATGCCGTCGAACCGCAGGGCGGCGCTGTCGGCGGCGACGGCGGTGGCGAGGGCCTCGGCGATCCGGCGGGCCTGCGGCCGGCCGGCGACGTCGCGGCAGACGACCACGAACTCGTCGCCGCCGAAGCGGCCGACCACGTCGCCGTCGCGGACCGCGCCGCGCAGCAGGTCGCCGACGTGGGTGAGGAGGCGGTCGCCGGCGGCGTGCCCGTGCCGGTCGTTGACCTGCTTGAACTCGTTGAGGTCGACGAAGATGACGGCGACACCCCGCGGCCGCCCGCCGGCAGGGCCAGGGCCTCTTCGAGGGCGGTGAGGGTCGCGGCGCGGCTGCGGCAGCCGGTGAGGGCGTCGTACGTCGCCTGCCGGTGCAGCTCCTCGCGCATCCGGACCGCGTCGGTGACGTCGGTGAGGCAGATGATGGCGCCGGTCACCCGGCCGTCGTCGCCGACGAGCGCGCGGACCTTCGCGTCGACGCGGCGCAGCCCGGTGTCCGGGTGGCGGAAGCCGTACTCGAGGTCGGCGTCGGCGCCGTCGCGCAGGACCGCGTCGAGGGCGTCGGAGACCTTGGGCAGGTCGCCGGGGGTGACGCCGCCGGCGAGGCGGGCGCCGTCGAGCACGTCGCCTTCCCCGGTGCCGACGGTGCGGGCGACCCGCGCGTTCTGATACACGATGACCCGGTCGGCGTCGATCTGCAGGATGCTCATCGGCAGCGCCTCGGTGAGCCGGCGCAGCCGCTGCTCGCTGGCCCGCAGCGCCTCCTCGGCGGCCATCTCGTCGCTGATGTCGAGCATCTCGCCGACGACGTGCGGGTCCCCGGGCGTGCCGAGGAAGCTGTGGTTGGTGATCTCGAACCAGACGGCGCGGCCGTCGCGGTGCAGGTGCCGCAGCCGGACCCGGCGGGCGCCGCCGTCCGGAACGGTGAGCAGGTCCATCCAGCCGGTGATGGCCCGCTGGTGGTCGTCGGGGTGGACGAGGTCGATGGTGCGGCGGCCGACGAGCTCCTCCGCGGTCCAGCCGAGCAGCCGCTCGATGCCCGGATCGGCGGCGGTGATGACCGCCGTCTGGTCCTTGCGCACGGTGACCATCCGCGGCCGCACCGGGTCGGCGCCGAGCGCGCCAAGCGGCCCTTCCAGTCCCGTGATGCAGCAGGTGTACAGGCCGAAGCGGTGCGTCGTGTCGACCAGGAGCATGCGGGCGACGACGCCGGGCGCGGCCCTCGGGCGGACCAGGCACTCGGCGGCGCCCTCCGTCACCACCCGGTGCCACGCGTCGACGACCGCCGGGTGGTCCTCGCCGACGATGAGGCCGAGCGCGGACGACGGACCCTCGAGCGGGCGCAGGCCGCTGCGGCGCAGCTCGTCCGGCAGCGGCGCGAACAGCCCCTGCACCGTGACAGCGCTGACGAACGCGTCGGGGTGCTCCGCCAGTACAGTGGCGAACACCGCGTCGCGGGCGGCGGCGTCCATCGTCGGTCCCGGCATGCCCGCGTCATCGGCCGGGCGGTCGCCCGCTGAAGGGCTTGTGACGCCGCCGATGCTCAAACGGTCTCGTAGGCGTCCCGGGCGGCCATGATGTGCTCGATGTTGGTCTCGGCCCAGGCTTTCAGGGCGCCGAGGACCGGGGCCAGGGACTGGCCGAGCGGGGTCAGCTCGTAGTCGACGCGGACCGGGACCGCGGCGGTGACGGTGCGCTTGACCAGGCCGTCGCGCTCCAGGGTGCGCAGCGTTTGGGTCAGCATCTTCTGGCTGGCGCCGGCGATGCGGCGCCGCAGCTCGCTGTGCCGGCGCGGGCCGTCGGCGAGCGCGTTGACCAGCAGGCCGGCCCACTTGTCGGCGATCGTGGCGAACACCTCGCGGGTCGGGCAGGCGGCCATGTAGGCGTCGTAGAGGACCTTCGCCTCGAGGCGCTGCTGCTCCGCGGTCTTCGCCATGACGGTCCCTTCGCGTCCCTAGGGCACTTTCAGGTGCCTGGTTTCCAACAGTACCTGCCTCGATTCAGGCTGGTCCCTGTCAGAGCGACACCAGAGGGGGATCGTCATGCGAGTTGTCGAGGTGCAGCGGTACGGCGGGATCGACGCGCTGCGGGTCGTGGAGCGGACTTCGCCGGCCCCTGACACCGCCGGGCGGGTGCGGGTGCGGGTCGAGGCGGCCGCGGTCAACCCGGTCGACGTGGCGACGCGGGCCGGCTGGCTGGCCGCGCTGCTGCCGGACCTGACCGGGCCGTTCGTCCTGGGCTGGGACTTCGCCGGGGTCACCGACGACGGGCAGCGGGTCGCCGGGTTCGTGCCGTGGTTCGAGCAGGGCGGCACCGTCGGCGCCCAGGCCTCGGTGCTGTTCGCGGACCCGGCGTGGTTCGCGCCGGTGCCCGCCGGCACGGATCTCGTCACGGCGGCGACGCTGCCGCTGAACGCGGTCACGGCGGCGCAGGCGCTGCGCATCGCCGGGCTCAGCGCCGGCCGGTCACTGCTCGTCACGGGGGCGAGCGGCGGCGTCGGCGGGTTCGCGGTGCAGCTGGCGGCGGCCGCGGGCGTCGAGGTGACGGCGGTCGCGTCCACCGGCGACGAGCCGTTCGTCGCGGGGCTCGGCGCGAAGACGGTGCTGTCGCGCACCGACCCGCTGCCGCCGAAGGCGTTCGACGCGGTGCTGGACGCGGCGTCGGTGCCGGGGGCGATCGGCGCGGTCCGCGACGGGGGCGTGCACGTGGCCGTCACCGACCCGGCCGCCCCGGCTGCCGAGCGCGGCGTGCGGGTCGGCACGGTGCACGTGACCCCGGACCGGGCGCTGCTCGCCGAGCTGCTCGGCGCGGGCCTGGTCACCCGGGTCGCCGGCACCCTGCCCCTCGACGAGGCGGCGGAGGCGCACCGGCGGCTGGAGGCCGGCGGCCTGCGCGGCAAGCTGGTGCTGACCACCTCCTGACGGCGGTGGTCCAGGCTGGCCGCCTCCTGACGGCGGTGGTCCAGGCGCGGTCAGCTGGTGCCGGCCGCCCTCCTGACGGTGGTGGTCCAGGCGGTCAGCTGGTGCTGGCCGCTCGACCTGACGAGGTCCGGCGCGGGCCGGCCGTAGAGGTACCCCTGGACGAAGCGGTAACCCAGCCGGTACAGCTCCTCGGCCTGCGCCGCGGTCTCGACCCCTTCGGCGATCGCGGTCAGCTGGAGATGGTTGCTCACGTCGATGAGGGCCCGCGCGATCACGGCCTGCCGCCCGGGCGTACCGACGTGATCCACGAACGACTTGTCCACCTTCAGGATGTCGACCGGCGCCGTCTGCAGCAGGCCGAGCGACGAGTGCCCGGTGCCGAAGTCGTCGAGGGCGATCCGCACGCCGAGCGCGCGCACCGCACGCAGCGTGTCCAGGGCGGTGTCGCTGTCGAAGACCGCGGTCTCGGTCACCTCGACGACCAGGTGCCGCGGCGGCAGGCCGGTGTCGGCGAGCACGGCGGCGACCGACTCGGCGAAGCCGGGCTCCGACAGTTGCCGGGCCGAGACGTTGACGCTCACCCGCTGCGGCGCGTCGGCGCCGAGAGTGGCCCGCCAGTGCGCCATCCGGGTGCACGACTCGCGCAGGATCCAGGCGCCGAGCTCGACGATCAGGCCGTTGTGCTCGGCGACCGGCACGAAGTCGGCCGGGCTGACGAGCCCGCGCAGCGGGTGCCGCCAGCGCACCAGCGCCTCCACCGCGACGGTCTCCCCCGACGGGAGGGCGACGATCGGCTGGTACGCCATGAAGAACTGCGACTCGTCGAGGGCGGTGCGCAGCTCGGCGCCGAGCTCGGCGTGCTCGGACGCCTGCCGGTCGAGGGCCGTGTCGTAGCGCAGCACCCGCCCGCCGGTCTTCTTCGCCGCGTACATGGCGACGTCGGCGCGGCGCAGCGGCTCGAACTCCTCGCCGGTGCCCAGGCAGTCCGCGACGCCGACGCTGGCGCGCACCAGCAGCCGGTGCGAACCTGCCTGGAACGGCCGCTCCAGGGCCTCGGCGTAGGCGGCCACGTCGCCGCCGGGCAGCAGCAGCGCGAACTCGTCGCCGCCGAGCCTCGCCACGGTGTCGCCCGGGCGGGCCACCGACCGCAGCCGCTCGGCGACGGCGATGAGGAGCCGGTCGCCGACGCCGTGGCCGAGCCGGTCGTTGATGCCCTTGAAGTCGTCGAGGTCGATCAGCGCGACCGTCGCGGGGGTGTCGAGCGCCGCCCGGATGCGCGCCTCCAGCTCCCGCCGGTTGGCCAGGCCGGTCAGGTCGTCGAGCATGGCGAGCCGGTGCACCTGCCGGACCAGCCCCGCCATGCGTACACCCACCAGCAGGAACAACACGACGGCGCAGGCGCCGACCGGCAGCCAGTCGATGTCGTGCGGCCGGGTGACGCCCTGGACCAGGAGCACGCCCGGGGCCAGCAGCGACGAGCTGGCCAGGGTCAGCAGGCGCACCCACCCGACCGTCGCCCGCGCCTCCCGTGCCTTCGCCCGGGGCGCTCTCGACGACGGGTGCAGCCCGGCGGCCGCCCACAGCACGTAGGACAGCATCCAGCCGGCGTCGAACAGCCCGCCGCCATAGGAGGTGTACGACGTGACGATCGAGTACATGACGTCGGCGCAGTTCAGCAGGGCAAGCGACGTGGCGAGCAGGCCGATCCCGGCGTCGCGCACAGCGCCGGAGACGAACAGCCTGGCGAGCATGGCCAGCAGCAGCGCGTCGAACGCCGGATACGCGAGCGCCACCACCCGCGTGCCGATCGCGGTGCCGTCGTCCGCGATCGGCTGCATGAGGAACGTCCACAGCACCAGCCCCGCGCCCGTCGCCACGATCGAGGCGTCCAGGACCGCCGCGCGGCTGCGGCCGGCCCGCTGCCGGACCAGCACGAACACGCCGGAGGCGAGCAGCGGGTACGCGGCCAGGTAGAGCGCGTCCGCCACCGACGGGAACGGGTCCTGGTGCAGCACGTGCGCGTAGTAGGTGTAGACGGCGTCGCCGCTCGACCACAGCAGCATGCCGGCCGCGAACAGCCACCACGCGGGCCGTTCCTTCGCGGCCTGCCTCGGGGCCACGGCGAGTAGCACCGTCGCGGCGGCGGCGCCGAGCCCGTCGTAGACCAGGCCGGCGGCGAGCGACCCGGTGGGGAGCAGGAAGTAGCCGACGGTCGTCAGTACGCCGGCGACCGTCCACCACATCCACAGCTTTCCCCGCACCTGTGCTATTTCGGCGGGTTCGCCGCCTGGTTGAGGGTGCTTCAGCTCACGGTGTCGAGCTGCGCCCGCAGCTGTGACTTGGGCCGCGCCCCGACCACCTGCGACACCAGCTCCCCGTTGCGGAACAGGCTGAGCGTCGGCATCGACAGCACCCCGTACGCCCGCACCGTCTCAGGGTTCGCATCCGAATCGATCTTCACGATCCTCGCCCGGCCCTCGTACTCCTTGGCCAGCTCCTCCAGCACCGGCGACAACCGGTGGCACGGCGGGCACCATTCCGCCCAGAAGTCCACCAGCACCGGCAGCTCGCTGCCGAGCACCTCCTCGGCGAACGTGGCATCCGTGATGTCCTGCATGACTCAGCCCAGCTCCTTCACGATCGTGGCCCGGATCCGCCGCAGCCGCACGATGTAGTCGTCGATCTCCGCGAGCCGGCGGGTGAGCACCTCGACCGACCCGGGGCACTCCGCCCCCGAGCTGTGCCCCTCGCGGATGCACTCCACGAACGGCCGGGTGTCCTCGAGGTTGAACCCGATCTCCAGCAGGGCACGGATCTCCCGCACCAGCCGCAGGTCCTCCTCGTCGTACTCCCGGTACCCGTTCGACGTCCGCCTGGCGCTGAGCAACCCCTGCTGCTCGTAGTACCGCAGCGCCCGCGCACTCGTCCCGGCCTGCTCCGCCAGCTCACCGATCCGCATGCCGCCAACCCGACCCTCGACTGGTTCCACAAGTACGTGGTCACCGAGGTGTCC
>NZ_JBEXUD010000075.1:0-37485 GCF_040614215.1 Dactylosporangium sp. NPDC006015 | reverse complement strand
CAACACTCATGCGAAGTCGGTCGTCGGTTACGTCACGGAGCGTTTCTCGGTCACCGTGGACGGCAAGATCTGCACGCCGACAAAGGTCGTCGCGGCCACGGGCGGGCGGGGGGTGGGCGGGGCCGACGAGGCCGCCGTCTCCTCCTCTTCCTCTTCCTTGCCGCCGCGCAGCAGGATCCAGCCGCCGACCGCCAGGGCCAGCACGACCAGGCCGATCGTGATCGTCGTCGAGTTCATGTGGACCCCCTAGAGGCCGAGGATGCGATCGAGGAACTCGCGGTAGTCGCGCAGCGAGGCGCGCAGGTTCTCGGTGTCGAGGCCGCGGGCGGCCCGCTGCTGGTGCAGCTGGCTGCGCCGGGCGTCCAGGGAGGTGGTCAGGGAGCTGACCGCCTCCTGGACGAGCCGTTCGGCCTCCGAGGCGACCAGGTGCGGGTCGTCGAGGAACTTGGCCTGCAGCTCCTGCCACTTGCCGCGGATACGGTGCCGGTCGCTGTCGTTCCAGAGGGTCGCCAGGGCCCCGGCGGGTGTCCCGCCGGTGTTCGCGCGGAACGGCACGCCGTTGGTCTGCCCGCCGGCCGAGGCGGCGGAACCGCTGGTCTGTCCGGCGGCACCGCTGATCTGCCCGGCCGCACCGCTGGTCGGCCCGGACGGGGAGGAGGTCTGCCCGGTCGAGGTGGAGGGTGGCGCGGGCGCCGGCGGCTCGTCGTCAGGCTGAGGCGCCAGCTCCGGCACCGACTCGTCGGCTTCAGGTTGCATTGCGAGGTCCTACCCAGGCCCACGGAACAAAACCAGGAAAGCGTCAGACCAGGAACACATCCGGCGCCAGGTCTGATCGCGCGATGTCGGTGTTCAGGGCGATGATGTCACCCAGGGAGCGGCGGAAGTCCACCCCGTACACCCGCCTGATCATCTCCAGTCCGGGATCGGTGCGGTAGAAGAAGCGGTCGCCGTCGCGCAGCGCCTGGAACTGGCGGCTCCAGATCGCCAGCTGCAGCTCGCCGAACTCGGTGCCGCGCACGTGCGGCTCGGCCACCATGCCGACGAACGCGTCGACGCGGTCGACGGAGCCGTACACCGCCTTGAGCCGGGCGGCGAGGGCGGTGCGTCGCACGCCGCGGGTGACGGAGGTCGACGCCTCCTCCGACGCGGGGTCGACCCGCTTGCCGGCGGCGTCGAACAGGGCGACGAAGTCCAGCGCCGAGGGGTCGTCGACCTCCTTGCCGGCGGTCAGCCGCGGGTCGCGCGGCCACTCCTCGGTCGCCTCGCCGGTGATCGCCCGGAACGTGCGGCGGGCCGGCAGCCCGTACGCGCGGCGCAGCTGGTTGTATCCGGGGATGCCGTGGTCGCGGCCGCGCTGCACGTCGATCGCGCCGAGGTCGACGACGCCGCGGAAGCACTGCGGGAGGGCCGGGCCGTCCAGGCACTGCGGGTTGCCGGCGACCGGGACCTGGAACAGGACGCTGCGCAGCTGGTTGTCGATCTGCTCGTCGTTGCGGTACTCGGCCTCGGCGCCGATGCCCCGCAGCAGCGGCCCGAGCTGCAGCGCCGGGACGAGGTCGGGGTTGAAGTAGGCGACGTTGAGCGGGACGGCCAGCTCGACGTCGGCGCCGTCGGCCTCGACCTGTACGCCGCCGCGGCGCAGCTGGTCCAGCACGGCGGTGCTGTAGCGGTCCGCAGCCGACGAGACCTCCAGCTCGCCGTGGATCATGCTGTGGGCGCGGTACCCGACGGTGGCGAACTCGTTGGACAGCGACGCGTCCACGTCGGGCCGGTAGCCGCGGTACCTCGGCAGGGTGACGCCGAGCGCGGGCAGGAACTGCTCGTAGGTGATGAACTGCTGCTCCGCGATGACGACCCGGCGGGCGATCTGGAAGCGCTGCTCGGCGCTGAGCGTCGCGGGCAGCAGGTCGACGACCCGGTTGTGCTCGCGGGCGAAGAGCGTCTGGACGGCGGTGAGCCCGATGTTCTCGTTGGCCCGCTGGTCGCCGGCGACGACCGCCCGGCCGGGGCGGCCCAGCAGCATCCCGTCGACCGCCATCGCCGGCGCGGTGCCGGGGTCGCCGCGGCTGTCGCGGCGCGGCAGGTAGCCGTCCTGCAGCAGCAGGTGCGGGCCGTTGTTCGTCAGGTCGCCGTCGACCGGGCCCTCCCGCAGCCATTCGAGGCGTTCGCGGGTGCCGCCGTACACCGCCCAGGCGTCGACGTAGGAGCTGACCAGGTTCGTCTGCTGCCGCGGCCCGCCGCCGGGGGCGGGCCGCGGAGCGGGCCTGGAACGGATGAACGGGATGCCACCGAGCGTGTTGGTGAACGACTCGAGCGGGTCGGCGGCGCTGAACGCGATGTCGGCCTTCTCCGCGGTGCCCTCCTCCCGCAGGCCGATGGTGTGGTCGACGAACTGGCCCCAGACGAAGCCCCACTGGCTCACCCGGCGGTCGGAGAAGATGTTCTGGTTCGTGTCGTTGAAGACGCGATTGCTGACCCAGCGCACGTCAGGGCCCTGCACCATCGCGGACCGGCCGTCGGCGTAGCGCGCCGGCGCGACCCTGCTGTACGGCTGCCCGGCGCTGCCCCACCGGGGGTGTGCACGGTTGTTGCCGGATCCGTCGAGACTCTGCACCTCCAGGTCGACGCCCCCACCACGCCCCGGCGGCCGGTGCCGGCCGGAGAACCCGGGTGCGACGTCGGCGGCGAGCGCGACGGCCGTGCCCCCGGCCGCCACCACCGCCAGCGCCACGACTTGCACGGAGAACGGGACGAGCTTGCCGATGCGATGACCCATGACTCCTCCACAGGTGCGACCGCCTCGCCGATGGCAATGCTTCGCCGCCCGTGCAGGAGCGTCAATGAAGGGGTCTTCAAGTCTGTCTTAAGGCTTGCAGCGACCGACATGTCGGAAATATCCGGGCCACAAGCGCCATCGACGCGTGACCGTAACCACCCTTGAGGGGCGTCGCAAGCCGACCGCAAGTGGCCGCCAAGTGGCGCCCGGCAGAGTGCTCAACATGACGACGAACCGCAGCATCTGGGCCGGCCCGACCTTCACGACCACCGCCACGGTGTCAACCCCGCACTTGGACCATGGCAAAACTGCCGCTGGTGCGCCATGACGCGGGTAGCTTCGCCGCGACGCCCGCGGCCAACCCGGCGACCACGTCCGACTTCACCGTTCGCAGGGCCGCGACCGGCCCGGGAAAGTATGCGGTAAGACCCGAGAACGACGTCTCCGGCGCCCAGTCGCGATCGCCCACCAGGCGCCGGTAGTTCAGATCCCCCTTGAGGATGGTCAGCGTCGCCGCCCCGAAGCGGGCGGCGAGGCCGGCGGGCATCTCCGGAAACTCCAGCGGCGCACAGTAGAACGGGTCGGTGACGAGCTCCAGGCTCCCGGCCCGCAGCGCCTCCCACAGCCGCCCCCCGATCTCGCTGCCGTCGCCGAAGCGCCGCAGCTCCGCCAGGACGTCCGCGGTGAGCGCGTCGGAGACGAAGTACGGCGCGGGCTTGACGTGCAGCTCGACGCGGGCGGCCCGGCCGGTGCGCAGCAGGAAGTCGATGAGCACCAGGTCCGGCAGCAGCTCCCGGCCCGCGTTGTCGGCGATCACACAGACGGTGCCGCCGCCACTTGCAAGCCACTTCCAGAGCCGCTCGGTGTCGTCCGCCACGAGCTCGGCCTGCATGTCGGCGAGTCCGTGCGCGAGCTGGAACCCCAGATCGGCCCGGTTGCCCCACAGCGCCGCCGCCACCAGCGCCGCGGCCTGGTCGTCCTCTGGCAGGGCTTGCAAGGCGTCGAGCGCCGCGAGCTCCGCCAGACCCGGCAGGTCGGCGGCCTTCTGCGGCCCGAACGGGTCGATCCCCTGCCACGGCCCGGGCTCGTGGTAGCCGGTCGCGTGCAGCAGCCGCCGGTAGAAGTAGTTCTCCGCCCACAGGAACGGCACCTCGAACATCGACCGCCCGAAGTACGGCTCGCCCCACCGGTCCCAGTCCTTGCAGTCGTGGGCGTCGCGCGGCAGCGGGGTCACCGTGGGGTCCTGCAAGAGCCTTGCAAGTGCGTCCCGGACCGGCGCGGCGAAGGGGAAGTCCGCGAGGACCCTGGCCACGATGGCCGGGTGGCGGTCCCGCAGGACGGCGGCGGCGAACGACGCGGGGTCGGCCCCGGTGATCTGAGGCGGCGTGACGGGCGGCGTGTCGGGCATGGTGCGAGTATCACCCGTAGACTCACGCCCATGGACGACATCGTGTTCTACGGCCTCATCGTGATCGGCGGGCTGCTGCTGGTCGCCATGCTGGTCACCGCGATCGTCCTCGCCACCCGCGTCTGGAAGACCGGGAAATACCTGCAGGCGATGGGCGCGGGCGGCAAGTTCGCGTTCTGGGGCGCGATCATCTACACCATCTCCCCGGTCGACCTGCTGCCCGACCCGATCTACCTCGACGACGTCGGCGTGCTGGGCGCGGCCCTGATCTACCTGACCCGCCTGGCGGCGAAGCACCGGGAGCGCCCGCAGCAGAAGGTCCGCTGACACCGGCAATCACCCCATACGACTCTTTGTGCGGCGTCGCGCCGCGAGTCCTCGATCCGACCGTTATTAATCCACGCTGGTCGATACGCTGCCCTCCCCCTTCCCAGGATGGAGGCAACGTATGAGGTTCAGACGACTGACGGGCGCCGTCACCGTCATGCTCGCCGCCGCGCTCACCGGTGCCCTCGGCGCCGCCAGGCCGGCCGCCGCGCTGCTGCCCGACGCGTTCGGGTTCGCGCTGTGGTCGGGCGGCGTGGTGTCGCAGCAGTGGCCGGCCGCGACCACCGTCAGCCCCAGCGGGGTCGGCCGGTGGCTGGTCAAGTTCCCCGGCATCGCCACCGCCGGCGGCGTCGTGCACGTGACCGCCGTGCACGACGGGTTCGCCACTCCCCCTGGCCGCTGGTGCCAGGCCGAGGCGTGGGGCCCCTCCGGCCCGGACGAGCTCGTCATGGTCAGCTGCTACCGCCCCGGCGGGATTCTCGACTCGCAGCCCGGCTTCTCCGTGCAGTTCGCCCGCAGCTCCGGCGTCTTCGCCGCCTCCCGCTTCGGCTATGTGGACGCGAACAGCGCCGGCGGGATCATCACCCAGTACAACTCGACCGGTGCCGCCAACACCGTCACCAACGCCGGCCCCGGCCTCTACTCGGTCGCGCTGACCGGCCTCGGCACAGCCGGCCCGCAGGCCGGCAACGTCCAGGCCACCGCCGTCAACCCGGCCGCCGGCGCCAGGTGCAAGGTCGCCAGCTGGCAGTCCTCCGCCAACGGCCAGTTCTTCCGCGTCTACTGCTTCAGCTCCGCCGGCGTGCCGACCAACACCCGCTTCACGCTCACATGGACCTACCAGCGCGCCCTGTACGGCGGCGCCTCCCCGCCCTACCGGTTCGGCTACCTCTGGAACACCCCGCCGCTGGGCCCTCCCCTGACGAACTTCAACTCCGCCGGCGGCGGTGGCACCCTGGCCGGCGGTCCCCCGATCTGGACCGTCACGTTCGCCTCGATCGCCGCCCCGCCCGGCAACGTCCAGGTCACCGCGTTCGGCACCACGCCGGACTTCTGCGGCCTGCACTCGCCGTGGACCCCCGGCGCCGGCGCGCTCGGCATCCGCGTCAGCTGCTTCAACAACGCCGGCGCCGCCGTCAACAGCGGCTTCACCGTCGAGTACTCGTCCCGCTTCTGAGGAGCGACCTGAGGAACGACCTGAGGAACGACTCCGAGGAGCGATCCGAGGAGCCATCTGAGGAGCGATCTGAGGGACGGCCGCTGAGGTACACTCTCCGCATGCGTATCAGGCGTTTCGTTGCCGCGGCCGCGCGAGCTCACCGCTCGCCGGACGCTGCTGCCTGATCTTTCCTCCAGTTCAGCCGGCGACCGGAAACGGTTCGCCGGCTGTTTCTGTATGCGCTGCCGGGTCCCGTCCTCCGGTCCATTCCCCGAAGGGCCCACCCATGGACACCCGCCAGATCGTCAGCACGTTCCTCGACTTCTACCGCGAGCGCGGCCACGAGCTCCTCGGCGACGCGACGCTCATCCCGCCGCAGGACGACCCGGTCCTGTTCACGAGCGCGGGCATGCACCCGCTCACGCCGTACATCGAGGGGAAACCGCATCCGCTCGGCCGCCGCCTCACCGGGGTGCAGCGATGCCTGCGCACCACGGACCTCGACGAGGTCGGCGACGACACGCATCTCACGGTGTTCCAGATGCTGGGGTCCTGGTCGCTGGGCGACTACGGCGGCGACCAGAGCCTGCGCTGGGGTTTCGAGCTGCTCCGCGACGGGTTCCAGCTGCCGGTCGAGCGGCTGCACGTCACGGTGTACGAAGAAGACCCGCGCTCGCTGGACACGTGGCGCCAGCTGGGCGTACCGGCGGAACAACTCGGCGACGAGAACTGGTGGTCCAACGGTCCGACCGGCCCGTGCGGCCCCGACTCCGAGATCTTCGTGTGGACCGGCGACGGCCCGCCCACCGGTACACCATCCACCGACGACAACTGGGTCGAGGTGTGGAACCACGTCATGATGCGCCACCGCCGCCACCCCGACGGCAGCCTGAGCCCGCTCGAGCAACCCGGCGTCGACACCGGCATGGGCCTGGAGCGCATGTCCATGGTCCTGCAGGGGAAGCGGTCGGTCTTCGACATCGACGTCTTCGAGCCCTGGCGGCGGTGGACGTCGTCCAGGCTGCTGTGCGACCACCTCCGCTCCTGCGTCGTGGTCGTCGGCGACGGCGTCCACCCGTCCAACACCGGCCGCGGCTACGTCCTGCGCCGCCTCGTCCGCCGCACCCTCACCGAGCTCTGGCGCGACGACCCTTCCCGCACCCTCGGCGACCTGCCCGTCGAGCCCCTCGGCGACACGGTGGAGCGGTTCTCCCTGCGGGTCGACCCCCTCTATGTTCGCGACGTCCTGGTGTACGAGGAACGCCGCTTCCAGGCGCTCCTGCGTCGCGGCCGCCCCCTCGTCCAGCGGCTCCTGCTCCGCGGCCCCCTCACCGACGACGACTTCCACTACCTGCACGACACCCACGGCATCCCCCGCGACCTCGTCGAGGAGGTCCTCACGGCGGCGTAGTTCAGGCGAGCGTCAGGGTCAGCGTCGCGGCGTAGGTCCCCGGCAGCGTGCTGTCGGGGACGGCGAGGATCAGGGTGGCGAAGCAGTGGAACGTGCCCGCGCTGCCGCCCGCCGGCGCCGCGCACAGGGTGGCCCCGCCGGCCAGCCCGCCGGAGCCGGGCACCACCCGTACGCCTGCCGCGGCGTGACCGGAGCCGCCTCCGTCTTCCGCGGCGGGGTCCCACCCCAGCTGTGCGCCGGGGATGGTCGCGTCCGGCCGGGCGCTGTGCACGAAATCCTCGACCTGCGCGGTCACGTTCCAGCCCGGGTTGGTGCCGCGCAGGTCCGTGACCGTGACGGCCGGCAGCCCGCCGATCGCCTCGCCGCCGACGCTGCCGCCGGTGAGCACCGCGACATCGTCCTCGACCGCGAGGGAGAACACGCCGGTCGCGACGTCGGCGTCGACCGTCTGCGCGTGCGGCGCGGCCGGGCTCGCGGTCACGCACTGCGTGCCGCTGGCCTGGTTGTCGCACTCCGGCGGCTGCGGGGCCGTCGCCGGCAACGTGTCGGTGCCGTCGGCGGCGAACGTCGGGTTCGCGCAGCCCGCGAGCGGGTCGGCGCGGGTGATCGCCCCGGGGATCCGCTGCAGCTGCTCAAGCCCCGGCCGCACCAGGTTCACCGGCAGCGGCGCGAAGCCGAGGAACTCGACGTCGCGCTGACCGCGGCACAGCGCGTACCGACCGAACTCGCTCAACGTGAGGCCGCGCTCCACGGTGAAGCCGGCCTCGGTCGTCGTCGGCACGATCAGCGACGCGTAGGACGACACCGGGTACGCCCGCCGGTCCTGCCCGGCCCCGGACAGCGCCACCCCGACAGCACTCGCGGTCGGCGCGATGTAGTACCCGGCCTGGTTGCGCACCTTCGCGACGGGCAGCCTGTTCGCCCGCGCGTACAAGTGCTCCACATAACCGATCATGCCGTCGCCGCCCGGCTGCACCACCGTCCCGGCGACGCCGGTCGACCCGACCCGGGCCACCTGCCCGCCGACCGGGAACGTCAACGTGGCCCCGCAGGGCGACGGCCGCCCGTGCGCCTGGCAGTAGGCGTCCCACCGGTCCGGGTGCCGCTCGCTCATCCACCCCGTGAACGCGGCCGTGGTGCCCGCCCTGTCCTCGCGCACCACGGGCCTGATCGCCCGCGCCGGCAGCCTGATCGCGGGGTTCTCGGCCGTGACCCGCGGGTCGTCCCACCGCGTGATGTCACCGGTGAAGATCCCGGTGATCGTCCCGCTGGACAGCCGCAGGTCCGTGACCCGCCGGCCGTCGACGGTCAGGTTGTACACGAACGCGAGCCCGCCGCCCGCCACCGGCACGTACGCGAACGGCCGCGCCGGCGCCTGGTCCACCCCGTCGAACCCGTACGGCGTCTCCGACACCGCGAAGTCGACGGCCCCGGCGGCGAACTGCTGCCGCCCGGTGGTGCTGCCCACGTCGGCGTAACCGGCGCGCGGCGCCGCCTGCAGGATCCACGTCCTGACCGCCGGCTGGGCCCAGTTCGACCCGGCCCCGAAGACCGGCACACCCACCACCTCGGCCCGCGCGGCCCCCGGCCAGGCAACCGCACCGGCCACGACGGCGAGCATGACCAGACCCCGGATCTTCATGCCCGGACGCTGCACCCGCCCGTCGAGGAACCGGTCACCCCCACACGTCCGCCGGACATGCAGCACCCGAACTCCCGGTGACCCACCGCCCGCTTGGCGGAAGGTGGGAACGGTGGACGGCGAATATCGTGTCGGCATGGGGATGGCTCAGCAGTTCGCATGGAAATCGGCCGTGATGCGAATGACATGGGTTGTCGTTGCCGCCGCCTCCGTGTCGCTGCTCCTCGATGCGGTGTGGCCTCCGGCCGCGAACGCAGCCGCCGCGGGGGCGTGGGTCGGTGCGTTCTGGACCGTCAGTGAGACCCCCGGCCCGGTGATGCGGTTCCGGGTCAGGCTGGTCCGGTTGGCTGGGCTGGTCGCCGCCGCCGGCGTTGTCTGGGGCGTCGTTGATCTGGCCTGGCCCCTGGAGTCGCAGCCAACCTGGCTCCTCCACCTCGGCTCTGTTTGCGTTGCGTGGATCAGTTGTCTGGCCGTGATCGGGGTCATCGAACTGCGCGTCAGACGACAGCGGGCGAACACGATCGCGAGCAGCGGTCTGCTGTAGCTGTTCAGCGCTTCGCCCCGGCTCCCCGTTGAGCAGGGGGCGTCTGTCGCGTGGCCGATGGGGGATGATGGCGCGATGGCCAGACATGCGCGACGACCTCCGAGCCTTGGCTCGGCGTTGTGGACGGCGCTCGTCTGGTTCGTGCTCGGCACCCTGGGGGTCATGCTGATCGCGTGGCTGTCCGGGCTCACGTAATCCGCCTGGACCGGCGAGCGGTGCGGTCGTGCTCGGCCGGCGAATTGCTGGCTACACGGCCTTCACGGTCCAGCCGGCAGGCCGGCTCAGGTGGTGGCAGGGCCGCCGGGGAAAGGCGGCCCTGCACCGGGTGGGTCAGGAGGGGTCGTAGGCGAGGTTGGGGCGGAGCCAGCGCTCGACTTCCTCGACGGGGAGGCCGCGGCGGGTGGCGTAGTCCTCGATCTGGTCGCGGTTGACCCGGCCCACGGTGAAGTAGCGGGAGTCGGGGTGGGCGAAGATCAGGCCGCTGACCGCGGCGGCCGGGGTCATGGCGAAGGACTCGGTGAGGGCCAGGCCCAGCTTGCCGGCCTCGAGGAGGTCGAACAGGGCCTGCTTGAGGGAGTGGTCGGGGCTGGCCGGGTAGCCAAGAGCGGGGCGGATGCCGCGGAAGCGCTCGGCGTGCAGGTCCTCCAGGGCGGGCTGGGCGTCGGGCTCGAACCAGGCGCGGCGGGCCTCCAGGTGGATCCACTCGGCGAAGGCCTCGGCGAGGCGGTCGGCCAGGGCCTTCACCAGGATGGCGCGGTAGTCGTCGTTGTCGGCCTCGTACCGGGCGGCGAGCTCCTCGGCGCCGTGGATGGCGACGGCGAAGCCGCCCAGGTGGTCGGGGAACGCTTCGCCGGAGGAACCGGAGGAAGCAGGGGCGATGTAGTCGGCGAGGCAGCGGTTCTCGCGGCCGTCGGGCTTCTCCGTCTGCTGGCGCAGCATCGGGAACTTCACGCCGTTGTCCAGGACGATGTCGTCGCCCACGGAAGCGGCGGGCCAGAAGCCGTAGGCGCCGCGCGCGGAGAGGGTGCCGTTGGCGATGATCTCGTCGAGCAGGGTGTTGCCCTCGGCGAAGAGCTCGGCGGCGACGGGCTGGTCGAGGATCGCGGGGTACTTGCCCTTCAGCTCCCACGCGAGGAAGAAGAACTGCCAGTCGATCATCTCGCGGAGGACCTGCAGGGGCGGCTCGACGACCCGTACACCCGTGAAGTCCGGCGTGGGGATGGCGTCGAACGACACGTCCGAGGCGTTGGCCCGGGCCTGCGCGAGGGTGAGCAGCGCGGTGTGGCGGCGCTCGGCGTGCTGGCGGCGCAGGCGCTCCTGCTCCTCGCGGTTGTCGGCGGTGAGCTGCTCGACCCGGTCCGCGTCCAGCAGGCCGGCGACGACCCCGACCACCCGCGAGGCGTCCTGCACGTGGACGGTGTTGCCGTCGTACGCCGGAGCGACCCGCACCGCCGTGTGCTGGCGCGACGTGGTGGCGCCGCCGATGAGCAGGGGCAGCTTCAGGCCGCGGCGCTGCATCTCGGCGGCAACGGCGACCATCTCGTCCAGCGACGGCGTGATGAGGCCGGACAGGCCGATCGCGTCGGCGCCCTCGGCGACCGCGGTGTCCAGGATCTTCGCCGCCGGGACCATGACGCCGAGGTCGATGACCTCGTAGTTGTTGCAGCCGAGGACGACGCCGACGATGTTCTTGCCGATGTCGTGGACGTCGCCCTTGACGGTCGCCATGACGACCTTGCCCTGGCCGCTGCGGCTCTGAGGACGGGCAGCGGCACTCTCGGCGGCACTCTCGGTGGCGCCCGCGGCGAGCGCCGCGGCGCGGGCGGCCGCCTTCTCGGCCTCCATGAACGGCTCGAGGTAGGCGACGGAGCGCTTCATCACGCGGGCGCTCTTCACCACCTGCGGCAGGAACATCTTGCCGCTGCCGAAGAGGTCGCCGACGACCTTCATGCCGTCCATCAGCGGGCCCTCGATGACCTCCAGGGGACGGTTGGCGGCGAGGCGCGCCTCCTCGGTGTCCTCCTCGATGAAGTCGACGATGCCGTGCACGAGCGCGTGCGACAGCCGCTCGTTGACCGGGGCCTCGCGCCACGACAGGTCGACGACCCGGGAGGTGCCGGGGCCGCTGACCGTGCCGGCGAACGTGACGAGCCGGTCGGTGGCGTCCTCGCGCCGGTCGAACAGGACGTCCTCGACGAGCTCGAGCAGGTCGGCGGGGATGTCGGCGTAGACGGCGAGCTGGCCGGCGTTGACGATGCCCATGTCGAGGCCGGCCCGGACGGCGTGCAGCAGGAACGCGGAGTGCATCGCCTCGCGCACGACGTCGTTGCCGCGGAAGGAGAACGACAGGTTCGAGATGCCGCCGCTGGTACGGACGCCGGGGCAGCGCTGCTTGATCAGCGGCAGGGCGTCGATGAAGGCCTTCGCGTAGCCGTTGTGCTCGGCGATGCCGGTGGCGACGGCGAGCACGTTCGGGTCGAAGATGATGTCCTCGGGCGCGAAGCCGGCCTTGTTCACCAGCAGGTCGTACGCCCGGCCGCAGATCTCGACCTTGCGCTCGGTGGTGTCGGCCTGGCCGAGCTCGTCGAACGCCATGACGACCACGCCGGCGCCGTAGGAGCGGATGATCCGCGCCTGCTCCAGGAACGGCTCCTCGCCCTCCTTGAGGCTGATCGAGTTGACGACGCCCTTGCCCTGCACGCACTTCAGGCCGGCCTCGAGCACGCTCCAGCGCGAGCTGTCGATCATGATCGGGATGCGGGCGACCTCGGGCTCGGTGGCGATGAGGTTCAGGAACGTGGTCATCGCCTGCTCGCTGTCGAGCAGGTCGGCGTCCATGTTGACGTCGAGGAGGTTGGCGCCGCCGCGGACCTGCTCAAGGGCGACGTCGACCGCGCCCTGGTGGTCGTCGGACTCGATGAGCCGGCGGAAGCGCTTCGAGCCGGTGACGTTGGTCCGCTCGCCGATCATGACGAAGCCGGTGTCGGGACCGATCTCGAACGGCTCCAGGCCGCTGAACCGGGTCGCCGGGGCGAGCTTCGGAACGTGCCGCGGCGCCATCCCCCGGACCGCCTCGGCGATCTTGCCGATGTGGGCGGGTGACGTACCGCAGCAGCCGCCGACGACGTTGACCAGCTTGTCGGACACGAAGCCGGCGAGCAGGCTCCCGGTCTCGGCGGGGGTCTGGTCATAACCGCCGAACGCGTTGGGCAGGCCCGCGTTGGGGTGCGCCGCGACATACGTGCCGGCGAAGCGGGCCAGGTCGGCGACGTGCGGGCGCATCTCCGTCGCGCCGAGCGAGCAGTTGACGCCGACGATGAGCGGGTCGGCGTGCTCGACGGAGCGCCAGAACGCCTCGACGGTCTGCCCGGACAGCGTCCGGCCGCTCAGGTCGACGATCGTGACCGAGATCCACAGCGGCAGGTGCGGCGCGACGTCGCGGGCCGCGGCGACGGCCGCCTTCACGTTGAGCGTGTCGAAGATGGTCTCGATGAGCAGCAGGTCCACGCCGCCCTCGGCGAGCGCGCTGATCTGCTCCGCGTACGTGGCGCGGACCGTGTCGAACGTCACTGCCCGGTAGGACGGGTCCTCGACCTTCGGCGACAGCGACAGCGTGACGTTCAGCGGGCCGACCGACCCGGCGACGAACCGCGGCCGGTCCGGCGTGGAGAACTCGTCCGCCGCCTGGCGCGCCAGCCGGGCGCCCTGCACGTTCATCTCGCGGACCAGCGACTCCAGGCCGTAGTCGGCCTGGGCGATGCTGGTGGCGGTGAAGGTGTTGGTGGTGGTGATGTCGGCGCCGGCGGCCAGGTATTGCCGGTGGACGTCGAGGATCACGTCGGGGCGGGTCAGGATCAGCAGGTCCGGGTCGCCCGTGACGTCCTTCGGGTGGTCCGGGGCGATCAGGTCCGCACGGTAGTCGGCGGGAGTGAGGCCGGCGGCCTGCAGCATGGTGCCCCATGCGCCGTCGAGCACGACCACCCGCTCGTCGAGGAGCTTGCGCAGATCTGCGATCGCCATGGGATCCACCTTCCGTGGGTCAGACGGAAGGCGCCCTTGCAGACAGTGATTCCAGGTCGAGCGTGGCGGATCGTCGATGATCCGTTGCAGCGCCTCTCGCCCCGATCCCAGATTCTAGCCTGTTACCGTGGTTCGCCGTCACGCAGTCGAGCTTGGATTGAGCTTGGACCTGGCCGCATCGACCGTCCCGATGTGGCTGACGATCCCGACCTGATCAGGAGTCCCGTCATGAGCGCGCAAAGTTCGGAATCGATCGCGGTCAACGCCGCCCTTGACGTGGTGCGGGCCGTCGAGCCGCGGATCGCGGATGCCATCGCCGGCGAGCTGACCGCCCAGCGCGAGTCGCTCAAGCTCATCGCCAGTGAGAACTACGCCTCACCCGCGACGCTCCTCGCGATGGGCAACTGGCTCAGCGACAAGTACGCCGAAGGCACTGTCGGCCGCCGCTTCTACGCCGGATGCCAGCAGGTCGACACCGTCGAGTCGATCGCCGCGGAGCACGCCCGGGAACTGTTCGGCGCGTCACACGCCTATGTCCAACCACATTCTGGGATCGACGCGAATCTCGTCGCCTTCTGGGCGGTCCTGGCGCAGAAGGTCGAGGCGCCGTTCCTGCGCGAGAAGTCCGTCCGCCAGGTCAACGACCTCACCGAGAGTGACTGGGCGCAGCTGCGGCACGACTTCGGCGACCAGCGGATGCTCGGCATGTCCCTGGACGCCGGCGGGCACCTGACCCACGGCTTCCGGCCCAACATCTCCGGCAAGATGTTCCACCAGCGCAGCTACGGCACCAACCCGGAGACGGGCCTGCTGGACTACGACGCGCTGCGGGAGACCGCCCGCGAGTTCCGGCCGATGATCATCGTCGGTGGCTATTCGGCGTACCCCCGGAAGGTGAACTTCGCGAAGCTCCGCGAGATCGCGGACGAGGTCGGCGCCACCCTCATGGTCGACATGGCGCACTTCGCCGGGCTCGTCGCCGGCAAGGTGTTCACCGGCGACTTCGACCCGGTGCCGCACGCCCACATCGTCACCACCACGACCCACAAGACGCTGCGCGGCCCGCGCGGCGGCATGGTCCTCTGCCAGGCGGAGCTCGCCGACCAGGTCGACCGCGGCTGCCCGATGGTGCTCGGCGGCCCGCTGCCGCACGTCATGGCCGCCAAGGCCGTCGCGCTCGCCGAGGCCCGCACCCAGTCGTTCCGCGACTACGCGCAGCGCGTCGTCGACAACGCCGCCGCGCTCGCCGAGGGCCTGCAGCGCCGCGGCGTCCGCCTCGTCACCGGCGGCACCGAGAACCACCTGGTGCTCATCGACGCCTCGCAGCTGAGCGGCGCGCCGACCGGCCTCACCGGCCGCCAGGCGGAGGCGGCGCTGCTGGACGCCGGCATCGTCACCAACCGCAACTCGATCCCGCAGGACCCCAACGGCGCCTGGTACACCTCCGGCGTGCGCATCGGCACCCCGGCGCTCACCACGCGCGGCCTCGGCGTCGCCGAGATGGACACGATCGCCGAGCTCATCGCCACCGTGCTGAGCAGCACCCGGCCGGCGGCGGACTCGAAGGCGAAGTACACCCTCGACGAGTCGGTCGCGGCCAAGGTGTCCGGCCAGGCGTCCGAGCTGCTCGCCGGGTTCCCGCTGTACCCCGGGATCACCCTGCGCTGAACCACCGCGGCGGCAGCCGTGCCCCCACCGGACATCGACCGACGGGTATGGTTGCCGCCACGGGGGTGGGGTGGTGCTGGGTGTCATCGGTGGCGTCGGTCCGGTCGCCACGATCGAGTTCTACCGGTTGCTCGTCGCCGAGGTGCAGGCCCGCACCGGGGCCTGGCCGGACCTGCTCATCCACAGCCAGCCGCTGCCGGCGCGGCTGGTCGGGGCGGTCCTTGACGGCACGCTCACCGCGGCGGAGACCGCGGAGATCGACGCGCTGCTCACCACGGCCCTCGACACGCTCGAGCGGGCCGGCTGCGACCTCGTCGCGATGCCCTGCAACACGTTCCACCGCCAGCTGCGCCCGCTGCTCGCCGGGCGGCACCTGAAGCTCGTCGACATGGTCAGCGAGACCATCGACGCGGCCGCCGCCCGCGGGCTGCGCCGGCTCGTGCTGCTCGCCACCGGCACCAGCGTCGACCACGAGGCCTACGCGGCGGCCCGGCTGCGCGGCATCGAGATCCTGCGCCCCGCCGACCAGTCGCACGTCGTGTCGCTCGTCACGCGGTGCGTCGGCGGGGCGTTCGACGCCGCGGCCGTGCACGAGGCGCTCGCCGCCGGCAACGTCGCGGGCGCCGACGGGGTGCTGCTCGGCTGCACCGACCTGACCGTCCTGCGCGACGACCTGTCCCGCGTCGCGCCGGTCGTGGACAGCCTCAGCTGCCTCGTCTCCGCCTGCGCCGACGCGCTGACCGCCTGATGCGGGCGCTCGCGGTCTGCCTCGGGTTCTTCCTGGTCATGCTCGACAGCACGATCGTGACCGTCGCGCTGCCCTCCATCGGCGGCGGCACCGCGACCCTGCAGTGGGTCGTCGACGCCTACACGGTCGTCTTCGCCGCGCTCGTCCTCGCCGGTGGGTCGTTCGCCGACCGGTTCGGGGCGCGCCGCTCCTACCACGGCGGCATGACGATCTTCGCGCTCGGCTCCGTCATGTGCGCCTGCACCACCGGCGGCGCCTGGCTGATCGCCGGCCGGGTGGTCCAGGGTGTCGGCGCGGCCGTGCTCATGCCCAGCTCGCTCGCGCTCATCCGGTCCACGTACCCCGAGCCGGCCCGGCAGGCCCGCGTCATCGGCCTGTGGGGCGGCCTCGCCGGCGTCGCGGCCGCGGCCGGTCCCCTGCTCGGCGGCGCGCTGCTCGCCGTCGCCGGCTGGCCCGCGCTGTTCCTGCTCAACGTGCCCTTCGCCGTGCTCGTGCTCTGCATCGGCCGTGGCCTGGTCGACCCGCCGCGCCACGCCGGTGCGCGGGTCGACGTCCGCGGCGTGGTCACGTCGACCTGCGGCCTCGCGCTGCTGGTCGCCGGCTGCATCGCCGCCCACCCGCCGCTGATCGCCGCCGGCGCGCTGGTCCTCGGCCTGTTCGTGCTGCTCCAGTACCGCGCGAGCAAGGCTCTCGCCGAGGCTCCCGCAACCAGGGGCCGCCGGCGCCCCGCCCCGATGCTGCGGCCCGACCTGCTGCGCCACCGCGCCCTGCGCGCCACCGTGGTCACGGGGTTCGCCCTGAACTTCGCCTTCTACGGCCAGTTCTTCCTGGTGACGCTGTACCTGCAGGAGCACCGCCACCTGTCGCCCCTGCTCACGGGCGTCGCCCTCGCGGTGCAGGCCGCCGGCGCCGTGGTCGGCTCCCCGTTCGGCGGCTGGTCCAGCCACCGCCACGGCCCCCGCGCGACGATGCTGGTCGGCCTCCTCACCGGCGCCGCCGGGTTCGCCGCCCTGGGCGCGTGCGCCGCCGGCCCGCTCCCGGCGGTGCTCGCCGCGCTCTTCGTCGTCGGCTTCGGCATCGACACCGCCATGACCGCCGCCACGTCCCTTACCCTGCAGGCCGCCCCCGACGGTCACGCGGGCGTCGCCAGCGGCCTGCTCAACACGATGCGGCAGGTGGGCAGCGCCCTGGGCGTCGCGGTCCTGGGCGCCGTCGGCGCCTTCCCCACCGCGATGCTCATCGCCACGGGCACCTACCTTGCCGCCGCGCTCCTGGTCGCCCTCCGCGCCGGCCCCACCCGCCCGGCCGCCGATCCGGCAGGCACACCCGTCACCGCCGGCGGCCGCGCCGGGCGATGACCGCCGGTGCCTAGTCGCGACGCCTGGAGGACCTGGTGCGGCCGGTCGCGACGATCATCCCGTCGGCGTGGGACATGTCCGACTCGACGGGGATGACGCGCAGGGAGGTGGTCAGCGGGGAGAGGCAGCCGTGGACGTCGGACTCGTCGACGGGGACGGCGGGGAAGCGGCGGCCGGCGACCTCGTAGCCGGAGGAGCGCCTCATGAACGCGGCGACGAACGGGGCGTCGGGGCGCAGCGCACCGACGAAGCGCTGGATCGCGAGCTCGAACTCGGCCGGGTCGGAGGAGATCGAGCAGGCGACGAAGAACATCGTGCCGAGGTCGAAGCGGTGGCGCGGCAGGGTGAAGACGCTGCCGGGCTGGATCTTCGCGGCGGCGAACTTCGCGCGCGGGTCGGTCCGCCGGTACGCCGGGGACTCCAGGAACACGTCCCAGAAGGCGTCCCAGCCGCGGTCGAGGCCGGCGCGCTGGTGCTCGGCGAGCCACGCGAGGTTGGCCGGGGAGTACTCCCGCAGGGTGAGCGACCGGCTGAACGGCATCATCGAGAGCGCCGGATACAGGTTGGTGCCGGTGCCGAGATCGAGCGCCCGGCCGCCGCTGACCCCGGCACGCGCGAAGAAGTCACGGGTGATGCCCATGATCTGCCGGTCGTCGTCGCGGACGAACTTGTAGTGCTGGTTGCGGTACTCCTCCGCGTCGAAGGACCGCCAGTCAGCCTGACCGTTGCGGGCACACTCGAGGACAGCAGCGCCGTTCATTGTTCGAAGACCTCCGGATGGCGAACGGCGAGCCGCGGGGACACCTAGCAGGTATAGCGTGTCACACGCGCTCAAGCAATCATCGCCAACGCTACTGCCGCTCATCCGTACGGCGGAGCGGAATGGGCGGCAGGTCGTGGGGTGAGATCTCCGGCAGCCCTGTCAGGACCTGCCCGATGACCTCGCGAAACGCGCCGTCGGGGTGATGCCGGGCGTGCCGGTCGAGCAGCGCCCGGGTCTCCGGCTGTGCGCCGAAGCGGTGACCGAGCGCACGGACCGACTTCTCCTTGACGGTCCAGTCGGGGTCGTCCAGGTGCTCGACGAACCAGGCGTGGATCTGCGGGCTCGTCTCGGGCAGCTCGGCCAGGACGGTGCCGACCACGCGGCACAGCTCGGTGTCGGCGGGGTGGGCCGCGGACAGCGCGATGAGCCGCGCGGGCAGGTCCGGCTCGGCGCCGAGGAGGCGTCCGAGGACCCGCGCGGCGCCGCCGTTGACCGGGGCGGCGTCGTCGAGCCGGACCAGCAGCCGGTCCCGGACCTGCGCCTCCAGCGCGGGACCGCCGCCGGTGCGGCGCAGCAGGATCTCGGCGGCGGTCTCGATCACGTCGGCGTCGGAGTCGGTGGAGATCCGCTCCAGCAGCGCGTCCCGCGTGTCGTCGCGGTCGCCGAACCGGTCGCCGAGCAGCTCCACCGCCGTGCGGCGCAGCTTCGCGTTGGCGTTGCGGTCGCCGGTGCGCTTCACGAGGATCCGGGCGACCCGCGGGCCGGCGCCCTGATACGCGCCCATCGCCTCGGCCGCGATCCGCACCACGTCGCCGTCGAGGTCGGCGCGGATCCGGTCGCCGAGCGCGTCGCGGGCGTCCGGGTCGTCCAGGTGCGCGGCGAGGATCTCCGCCGCCGCCCGGCGGACCAGCTCGCTGTGGTCGTCGGCGACCCGCTCGACGATCAGCCTGCGCGCCTGCGGCCCGAGCGACCAGCGCCGCCCGAGGGCGGTGACGATCGCCAGCCGTACACCGGCGTCCGTGTCGAAACGGGCCCGCTCGGTCAGCTTCGTGCGCAGGTCCGCGTCGAGCGCGATGCGGTGCAGCAGGACGCCGACCGCGATCCGGCGGACCTCCGCCTCCGGGTCGTTGAGCTTGCGCTGCATGGCGATGGCGACCTTGCCGTCGGTCGAGGCGATCCCGGCGAGGGCGTGCGCGGCGGCGATCCGGACGGCGGGGACCGCGTCGCTCATCTCGTCGCGCAGCGCCCCGGCGACGACCTCCTCGCCGATGAACCGGGCGCCGAGGATCTCCGCGGCGGCGAGGCGCACCGCGGGGTCGGGGTTGCCGCGGGCGGGCAGCCGAGCCAGGGCCGCGTCGCGCACCTGAGCGGCCGCCTCCGGATCGCCGGCGCCGCGGTCCGTGGCGAGGAGGTCGTCGGCGAGCGCTTCGGCGGCGGCGCGGAAGACCCCGGCGTCGGGGTCGGTGCGGACGTAGCCGAGCAGGATGTCGCGCGTGTTCGCGCACTCGGCGAGGACCTCGATCGCGGCCCGCCGGACCGCGGGCCCGGCGCCGGCCGCCAGCCGCTGCACGACGTCGTCGCGCACCAGGTCGCCCGCGTGGTGGTGCTCGACGAGCGCCTGCGCGGCCAGCTTGACGACCTGCGGGTCGGTGTCGACCCGCAGCCGCCGCCGCAGCGCCGCGACCAGGTCGTCGCTGGTGCCGCAGCGCCAGCCGACCAGCTCCACGGCCGCCTGCCGGGCCGGGACGTGGTCGTCGCCGGTGCACACCATGACGGTCCGCAGGGTCGCCGGGTCGGTGGCGCAGGCGGGGCGCAGCGCACGGATCGCGGTCGTGCGGATCCCGCCGGAGCGGTCGTCGCGGGCCAGCCGGTTGAGCGCGGCGACCGCGGCGGGGTCGTCGCCGAAGTGCTCCCCGAGCGCCTGGACCGCGGCGACGCGCACCTGGCCGTACGGTCCGGAGCCGGCCCGCTCGATCAGCATCCCGCGGACCCGTCCGGCCTCGGGGTAGGACGCGTTGACCCGCTCCGGCAGCCGGCAGCGGCGGGCGAGCTCGGCGAGGCCGGCGACGGCCGCGTGCGACGCGCGGCTGTCGCGGACCGGGTCGAGCTCCTCGGTGAAGAGCCGCTCGACGTCGTCCTCGGGCTCGGCGAGGATCGCCGCGATCCGGGCCGCGTATTCGGTGACGGGGCTGCACAGCAGGTGGGAGCCGCGGCGGCGGTACCAGGCGAAGAAGCTCCGGCGGCCGGGCCAGTCGGGTCCGATGGTGCGCACGGCCGGCAGGATCGCGTCCTCGATCAGCTGGGCGGTGTCGCGGTCGTTGATCGACACGCAGTGCTCCAGCAGCAGGACGACCCGGTCGAGCAGCACCGCGGCCGCCTGCTCGACCGCGGCGCGGCTGCGCAGCTCGGCGAGGCACTGCACGGCCAGCGCGATGTTCCACGGCGGGTTGGGGAACTCCTGCGGCGGCCACTGCGGGTCGGCGTCGGTGACGAGCATGTCGACGATCTGCTCGACGCCGGCCTCGGGCAGCACGCTCGCGACCAGCCGCAGCACCTCGTGCCAGGACGTGTCCGGCCAGTGCCGGCGGAACAGGTCCGCGACGTCGTCGAACGTGAGCAGCCCGGTCTTGAACCGGTGGCGGATCTCCGCCGCGCAGAAGAAGTCGAGGAACGTGCGGTGCGCGAAGCCGTACAGGTCGGGGCCGTAACGGCTGAGGATGAAGTTGCGCATGTGGAGGCGGTCGATGATGCGGTCGGCGGCGGCGCTGGCGTCGGCCCGGTCGAGACCGAACCGCTCGACGAGGTGCCGCACGAAGACGGCCCGCAGCTCGTCGCCGTGGATGTAGTTGACGGCGGTGGAGCTGTCGAACTGCATCTCCCACGCCAGGCGGCGCAGCATCGCCTTCTTCTCGTCGGCGTTGACGTCCACCCGGTTGCCGGGCGCGGTGCCCGGCGCCGCCGCGGTGTCGCCCTGGCCGAGCTGCCGGTTGACGTCCCACCGGTCGACGAGCACGCCGGCGGCGTGGTTGTAGAGGTTCCACCGCTCGCGGGGCAGCGCCTTGTGCCGGCTGATGATCGCCAGGATGGTCAGCAGCAGCGGGTTGCCGGCCAGCTCCCGGATCGCCGAGGTGAGCCGGAGCGTCTCCAGCAGCCGCAGGCGCCGGATGCCGGCGCTCTCGTCGTCGGACATCGTGTGGCGGTACCAGCGGGCGAGGAAATCCTGGATCTGCTCGTCGCCGAGGTCCTGCAGGGTGAAGTGGGCGAAGCCCGCGTCGGTCAGCGCCTTGCGGACATAGCCGATGACGCGCGACGTGACGAGGACCCGCACCGACGGGAACTCCTCGACGAAGGCGGCGATCCGGGCGGTCACGGCGGTGCGCTGGTTGCGGTCGAAGATCTCGTCGAGCCCGTCGAAGATGAACAGCGCCCGGCCGTTGTCGGCGAGGTACTGCCGCAGCACCGCCTCGGGCAGCCCGAGCCCGTCGCGGGCGGCCTGGTGCGCGAGATACTCCACGAAGCTCTCGCACTCGCCGCTGACCAGCATCGCGCTGTACGAGCGCAGCTCGACGACGAACGGCAGCACGTCGGTGAGCGCGGACAGCCGCTCGTCGCGCCGGGCGCGGCTGAGCACGAGCATCAGGTAGTTGGTCACGGTCGACTTGCCGGACCCGGGGTCGCCGAGGAGCACGACCTTGCGGTGCTCGGTGTCGGACAGGACGTCGAACAGCCGCTGCCACGGCTTGGCGAGGTAGAGCTCGCGGAGGTGGTCGGCCTCGCTGGCGTCGATGTGCTCGGGCAGCTCGCCGGGCTTGATCTGCCCTTCGGTCTGCATCCGGCGCAGCCAGTCGCGCGGCAGCTCCACCGGTGGCGGCGGCTCCTCCCGCACGAGCTGCTCCACGAACACGTCGGCGACGGTGACCTCGATGTCGTCGGGGTGGTCGGGCAGCGCGAGCGCGCTCAGGTCGAGCCGGCGCCGCTGGTCGCGGACCCTGGCCCGATACTGCGCGACGTGGTCCGGCGGGTCGCCCCCGGCCGTGCCGGCCCGCAGCCGGGCCAGCTCGTTGGTGACCGCGGTGCCGACCTTCGCGGCGAGGTCGTCGGGGGTGGTGAACATGCTGCACAGCCGGCCGTCCGGCCCGGCCAGCTCGGCGCGCAGCGCCATGATCCGCTCGCGGGGGCGGCCCTCGTCCATGACGTTCGGCGGCCAGGGGTGCGCCGGCTCCAGCAGGAAGATCAGTCGCGGGATGCCGAGCGTGACGGCGTGGCGGTACTCCAGCTCTGTGATCGACGCGTTGTGCGAGGGCACCTCCGCGCCATACCGCCAGGCGTAGATGCCGACGAAGATCTGGCACTTCTCGACGTCGCGGAGGCAGTAGTCGAGGGAGGTCTCGTCGGCGGCGACGTAGTCCTCCATCGCGTGCGGCACGACGTGCAGGCCGCGCAGGACCGTGAGCACCGCCTGGCGGTGCGCCTTCAGGTCGACGAAGCTGGAAGACACATAGACGTCGGTCACCGTGTTGACGACTCCAGCGCCGTCACCAACTCCACCGTTTCCAGGGCGCAACCCCACGAAAGACTCACGCCTCCGCCACCGTGCCCGTAATTGTGCACGACGTGGCAGCGCCCAAGATTGACATGCTCCAATCGTACCTGCCTGCGGAAAGGCCGGACGCCGACCCGCACCTCGCGGATCACGGCGCCGGCGAGCCGCGGCTCCACCGTCGCGCACCGGCGCAGAATCTCCCGCGCCGCCCGCGGATCCGGCTCGGTGTCGGCCCGTCCGGGATATGCGGTGCCGCCCAGCACGACATGGTCGCCCTGCGGCACGAAATAGGTCAGATCGGGGTCCTCGCTGTCGACCTCGATGAAGAACTCGTCCAGTCCGGGATTGTCCACGATCACCACCTCCCCGCGCGCGCCGCTGAGCTCGTCGTCCCGGGTGAGGCGGCCGGCGGCGTGCCCGGTGCAGTTCACCACGATGCCGGCCTCGTCGCCGAGGTCCTCGAGGGCCGGCACGTCACGCAGCCAGAAGACCCCGCCCGCCTTGTGCAGCCGGTCGTAGAGGTAGGTCAGGTAGACCGGCATGTCGACCACGGGGATGCGGTACCGCCAGCCCATGGTGAACCCGGGGCGCAGCTCGTCCGGCCCGCACGCCCGGACGCCGGGCAGCCAGGCGAGGTAGGGGCTCGGGTCCTGCGGCGTCCTGCACGCCTCGACGCCGTCCATCAGCTCCACGCCCGTGGTCGGGTCGGCGGCCAGCGAGGTGAGCGTCTTCAATGTGCTTTTTCCCCACCGCTCCACGCATTCGTGCTCCACCAGATGCGGCCCCCACAGTGCGCCCGCCGCGCATGACGTCGTTTGTGAGGGATGGTCCCGGCTCACGATGACGACGGACATTCCGCGCTCCGCCAGCAGAACGGCGGTGGTCAGTCCCGTGACGCCCGCCCCGACCACCACGACGTCCGCCCCTGAACTGGTCACCCGTTGAGAATAAGGCCCAAGAGATAGACGACCATGATCAGAGCTGGGAAAAACGAGATATCCGCACGATGTCCTGTCCGGATGTGCGGGACTCATGGCTCTGCGAGCCGCGGCCAACCGCTAGAGTAGCTGCACAGCGGGGCGTCGCGAACCCCCGCAGGCGTGAACCATCGGAGGAATGATGCTCACCTTTGGTGAGGTGCATACCGGACTCCTCCAGAACTCCACGCCGCTCGCGCGCGACAGCACCGTCCGGCTGCTGGACACCGCCCCCGGTTCGCGGGTCATCCAGTCGGAACGGCCGATCGCCTATGCCGTCTCGCCGGACCGCCTGATCGGCGTGGACTGCGCGCTGCCGTCCAGCAGCGGGGCGAGGGTCCGCGCGGTCGGCACCGTCGTCTCGCACGCCGCCGTCACCGGCGGGCACGTGCTGCAGGGGTCGGCGCACACGTCGGTGACCCCCAGCGCGGAGAACCGGCGGATGCAGTGGCCGCACTACCTGGCCCGGCCGGCGCGGCTGGAGACGATCGGCAAGGTGAAGGCCGGCGACGTCCGCGACGGCTACCTGCGGCACGAGCGCAGCGCCGACCGGCTCGACATGGCGGGCATCGCCGGGCACACGATGGACGCCGTCCAGGGCTCGGCGCAGCTGGACCACCGCTCGCCCTTCCGGGCCCGCCGCACCCACCTGCGGTGGGTCTTCGAGCCGACCGCGGGGCACGAGGGGCTCAAGGTGGAGTTCACCGTGCAGTCCGAGACGCTGCGCACGCTGACCCTCGCCGGCAGCGGCGACTGCTCCCCGTCGGTGGTCGAGCTGTGCGAGGACCTCGCCCTGCACGACTGGCTGCTCACCACGCTGCTGTCGATCGCCGAGTCGGCGCTGACCCGCTCGACGGCCAGCACCCAGCGCGTCCGGCGCCTCCAGCCGGCGGTGGAATACCTGGTGCCGCTGTGGATGCCGGCGGCCCGCCTGGACGGCGAGGTGCTGCCGGTGTGGGAGTCGCTCGACCGCCGGCCCGGCTTCACGCGTCAGTGGGACCTGTCGGTCGGCCGGGTCCGCGACCAGATCACCCTCGCGATGATCGAGCTGCTGCGGATGACGTCGGCGGTCACCGGGACGCACACCTGACCCGCTACCTGTGCGGTGCTGCAGACGAGCTGGCGGCTCAGCGAGCTGACCTTCCCGCGTAGAGAGGCGGCGGAGCGGGACGAGGTGGCCGCCGCAGTGGCGCTCGGGCAGGTGTGCCGGGTCATCGCGTGGTCGCAGCAGTGCGCGCAGGAGCGGCTACAGACCGACCTTGCGGACCCGGCGAGCCGCCAGATCGGCATCGCGCTGAGTCAGGGCAGGCAGCAGATCGTGCAGTTCGTCGACCCGGACCCGCCGAAGTTCTTCCGGGTGGAGGGTGACCCGTGGGCCGTACGGGTTCAGCGGCCCCCGCGCCGTGCTGCTGTGGCTGTCGGCGCTCTGCGAGTTCGGCGGCGGTCACGCGGGCGTCGGCACGTACATCCTGTGCGAGGTGCTGACCGGCGAGAAGTTCTTCGGCAATTACTGGGACGACGCCTGCATCTTCACCGAGATCGAGCGGCGGATCGGGCCGCCCGGGAACGGTCCACCACCGTCGAAGGCTGGTGTTCGCGTGTGGCGGTCTCGGGACGATCAGCCTCGACCTGGCGACCACCGTCATCGCCGGGCTGCGCAACCGCAACTTCCTGCCGCCTGCCGGGTGGGAATCGGACGCGAACTCCTCCACCGAGAAGGAGCGGATCGCCGCCGCGATCGCGGAGTTGGGCTACACCCGGGCGTTGGAACCAGCGACGACGGCGGCGCACCACCGGCGCAGCGGGTTCGCCACATGGGTCTTCCAGCCCGCGTCGACCGGCCGGTTCCCGGCGAAGGCGCCCCGTCCCTCGCGGTCGGTACTCAGCTCAGGCACCTCGACGGGTCGATCGGAGGGCGCTACTCGCACGTCACAGCGGAGATGATCGCCCGCCTGCTGGAGGGTCTGACCGCCCGGTGGGAGGAAGCCCTCGACGCCCGCCGGCGGATGCACCCGCGCTCACCGGTCCGCGTGCTGGACCGGTTGCTCCAGGAGAACGACCAAGATCGTCTCCTAAGATTCTCCCAGGAGGGTCAATGACAAGCAAAAGGACCGGCTCCCGATGGGAAATACCGGCCCTCTACCTGCGCTGTCGCGGTGGGCGATACTGGGATCGAACCAGTGACCTCTTCGGTGTGAACGAAGCGCGCTCCCGCTGCGCCAATCGCCCGTGACGTTTGTGCACTCTACCTGATCCACCCCGTCCGTCGCATCTTTGGGGGGCGGGTGGGGTGTGTCAGCGGATGCGGGCGGGGTTGATTTCGCGGGAAGGGTGGCGGCGGAGGTACTCGCCTTCGAGTTCGGTGGTGCGGCGGGTGTGGTTGGCCAGGGCGCTGTCGGGGCCGTGGCGGAGGGCGTCGTGGCGGGTGCCGTGCAGGCTGGCCAGCTCGCGGAGCAGCGCCTCCTCGGTCAGGGCGCCTGGGGAGACGCCCTGCACGATGTCGTCGGTGGGCATGTGGCGACGTGTACCCAGCGGGCGGCGGGCTACACGAGGGTGAGGCTGAAGTCGTCCGCGTAGTAGGAGGGCTGGCCGTACCAGCCGTGCACGAAGACCGTCACGGAGGTGGTGGTGGCGCCGGTGGTGAAGGTGACGGACAGCGGGGCGTAGGTGTTGCCGGTGCCGGGGGTCCAGGTGCTGACGTTCACGCCGGTGCCGGTCGCGCCGATGTACACGTAGCTGCCCTGGACGTAGCCGGTGAGCCGGTAGGTGCGGTTCGGCTGGACCGTGACGGTCTGCTGGCACTGTGCCGTGTCGCCGGCGGTGACGGCGCCGGCGAGGGCGCGGGTGCCGGAGCGGACGGGGCTGGTGACCACGGAGCAGCGGCTGCCCGTCCACGGCGCGAGGGATCCGGTCTCGAAGCCGCCGTTGGCCAGTACACCGGCGGGCGGCGACGACACGGAGGCCGACGGCGACGGCGAGCGCGACGCGGACGGGGACGCCGACGGAGAGGCTGACGGAGAGGCTGACGGCGAGCGGGACGCGGACGGGGAGACGGTGGGCGAGGCGGACGGCAGCGTGGACCACGGCACCTGCGGCGACCGGTAGTAGTTGATCCCCTGCACGGTCCAGCGCGGGCCCTGCGCGCCGAGGCGCACCTTGAACGTGTCCCAGTTGCGCGCGGACTGCGGCGACCACGCGAGCTCCGCCAGGGCGGGCATGCGCGGGAACGCCATGAACTCGATGTCGGCGAGGGTGCGCAGCGTCTCGCTCCACAGTGGAGCCTCGACGCCGAGGATCGAGGCGGCCGGGACGCCGGGGAGGTAGGTGCCGGGGTCCCAGTTGTAGGCGGTCTGCACCTCGATCAGGCCGGCCCAGGTCAGGCCGAGCGGCGTCGCGTTGGTGTACTTCATGTCGAGGTAGGTCTTGTTCGCCGGGGAGAGCAGGATCTTGTCGCCCTTGCTGACGGCGGAGCTGAGGTCGGCGTCGGAGGTGCCGGTGCCCCAGAACTGCGCGACGCGGCCGGCGGTGTGGTCCGCCTGGCCGATCTGGTGCCAGCCGACGACGGTCTTGTTGAGCGCGCCGGCGAAGGGCTGGACGCGGTTCATGAACGTGCGGTAGTCAGCTTCGCTGGTGCTGTGCGCCTCGTCGCCGCCGAGGTGCAGGTACGGGCCGGGGGTCAGGGCGGCGAGCTCGTTCAGGACCTGCTGCACGAAGGTGTAGGTGACCTCCTTCGAGACGCAGAAGGAGCTGAAGCCGACCTCGGTGCCGGTGTAGAGCGCGGGCGCGACGCCGTTGCAGTTGAGCTCCGCGTAGGAGGCGAGCGCCGCGTTGGTGTGCCCCGGCATGTCGATCTCGGGCACGATCGTGATGTGCCGGGCGGCGGCGTAGGCGACGAGGTCGGTGTACTGGGCCTTGGTGTAGTAGCCGCCGGCGCCGCCGCCGACCTGGGTGCTGCCGCCGACGGTCGCCAGGCGCGGCCACGCGTCCACGACGATGCGCCAGCCCTGGTCGTCGCTGAGGTGCAGGTGCAGCACGTTCAGCTTGTACTGGGCGATCTCGTCGATGTACCGCTTGACGGTGTCGACGCCGAAGAAGTGCCGGGACACGTCGAGCATCGCGCCGCGGTAGGCGTAGCGCGGCCGGTCGATGATCCGTCCGCCGGCGACGGTCCACGGCCCGCTCTGCACGGTCCGTGCCTCGACGGTGGGCGGCAGCAGCTGGCGGAGGGTCTGGACGCCGTGGTACAGGCCGGCCGGCGTCTGCGCGCGGATGGTGAGCAGCGACGCGGTCACGTCGAGCTGGTAGCCCTCCGTGCCGACGCTGGCGTCCGCGCCGGACAGCAGCAGCGCGATGCCGCTCGACGGCGTGCCGCTGCCCGTGGTGACCGGCAGCGCGTAGCCGGTCGAGGGGCGCAGCAGGGCGGCGAGGGCGTTGCCGGCGTCGAGCGATTCGGTCTGGATGCCGGTCCCCGAGCCGAGCGTGAACGTGACGCCGCTGGCGGGCTGGACGGACGCGGGCGCGGGCACCACGTCCTGGAGGCTCACCACGGCGGCGTCCGCGGGTGGCGCCGCGATGGTCCAGACGGCCCCCACGGTGGCGGTCGCGAGGGCGAGTGCGGCGGCGAGCAGGGCGGGACGTTGCACGGCGTCCTCCAACAGGAAAACTCATTGTAAAGTTTCCTGTTAATTGATGGCCTCCACTGCCCGGCTGTCAAGGGCTCCCAGGACCGGCTCATCGCAGCAGCGCCGCGAGCAGGTCGGCCCCGAGCGCCGCGGTGGCGGTGAGGTCGAGGGTGTGCCGCACGTACCGGCCGCGGCGCGTGGTCTGCAGCAGCCCCGCCTTCTTCAGCACGGCCAGGTGCCGGGACACCTCGGGCGGCGTCAGGTGCCAGGCCTCGGCCAGCTCGCCGGTGGTGTGCGGCCCGCGCGCCAGGGTCCGGCACAGCCGCTGCCGCACCGGGTGCGCGAGCGCGTCCAGCCGGCGCCGCACGAGGTCCATCGACAGCGGCCGCCCCTGGGAGGCCGCCGGGTATTGAACCACCGGCCGCCATCCCGGCGCGTGCACGGTGAGCAGGTGCGGCCGGCCGTACACCGACGGGATGAACGTGACGCCGTCGCCGGCGGCGCTCGTCGAGCTGTCCTGCAGCTTGTCGATCCGGATCCTGGTGCCGCCGGGCCCGGTGTCGAGGGTGACCGCCGGCGATACCGCGGTGAGGGCCGCCTCGATGCCGTGCCGCGCGAACAGGTCGGCCTTGTGCCGCGCGTCGGCGGCGAGCTGGTGCTCGACCTGCCGCCACGCGTCGAGGAAGAACGCCTCCGCGCACGCTTCCAGCAGCTCCCGTACTGCGGCCCGCACCGCCGACGGGTCGGCCAGCAGCCGCTCCGCGAACGCCGCCTGCCGCGGACCCCGCGCCAGGGCCAGCTCCAGTGCCCGGTCGAGGTCACGGGGCAGCCGGGGCGAGCCGCAGCTCATGACGAGGGCCGCCGCCACGTACGTCTCGTCGGGGATCGCGTCGACCGCGTCGAGCTCCGCCGGCAGGGTCGGGCGGGGCCGGCCGGGCACGAGGAAGTCCGCGCGCGAGGACCGCCACAGGAACTCGGCCTCCAGGAGCCGGTCGGCGAGCGCCGGCTTCAGCCCGGCGAGGGTCGCGCCCGCCCACGCCTGCAGCGCCGGGTGGTGGGCCGGCTCGGCGAGGACGTGCAGCATCGAGGTGAGCTCCGCGAGCGGCGACGGCGCGAACACGCACCGCTCCGCGGGCATCCCGGTGATGTCGATCGTCAAGGCCACACCCCAATCGTGCCAGCGCCCGGCGAGCGCGTGGTGACGCTTGACGGGTCCCGTCAACCCGCGTGATCGCGCCGGGTCGCGCGCCGCACCGTTGCCGCCATGCGATTCGGTTCCCGGTATGCGGCCGCGCTCGCCGTCGACGCGCTCGGCGCGGGTCTCCTGCGGCCCTTTCTCGTGGTGTACGGCCTGAGCGTGCTGCACCTTTCCGCCACCGCCACCGGTCTGGCCCTGTCCGCGGGGCTCCTCGCGGGCCTGATCGCCGTGCCGCTCACCGGCCGGTGGATCGACGCCGGGGGCGGCCCGTTCCGCAGCCGGGTCCTGCCGGTCGTCGCCACCCTGGCCGTCCGGGTCGCCGGCGTCGGCGTGCTGCTCGCCGCGCACGGCGTGGCCGCGTTCTCGGTCGCGTCACTGCTGCTCGGGATCGGCAACCAGGTCTGGCCGCAGGCGCACGCCGCGCTCGTCGCCACCCTGGCCGCGCCCGGGCCGGCCGACGCGCCCCTGGCGGCGGCCCGGTCGCTGCGCAACGCGGGCCTCGGCGCGGGCGCGCTGCTGGCGGCGCTCGCCGTCGCCGGCGGGCCGGACGTGCTGCGCCTGCTGGCCGCCGGCACCGCGGCCGGCTACGGGGTCGCGGCCGTGCTGGTGTGCACCGTCGTGGTGCCGGCCGCCCCGCTCGCGCGCACCGGGCGGACCAGGGAGGGCCGGGTGCCGGGCATGACGGTGCTGGTGTGGGCGAACCTGCCGTTCGCGCTGTGCTTCGCGGTCCTGGAGGTGGCGCTCCCGGTCGTGCTCACCGAGCAGCTCGGCGCGTCCCCGGCGTGGTCGGCGATCCTGTTCGCCGGCAACACCGTCCTGGTCGTGGCGCTGCAGGTGCACCTGGTGGTCCGCCTCCGTCACCTGTCGAGGCGGGCCGTGCTGGCCGCGTCCGGTGTCGTGCTCGCCGCGTCGTACCTGGGCTTCTGGGCGTGTGGCGCGGCCGGTGCGCCGCTCGCCGCCCTGTGTGCGGTCGCCGTCGCGTACACCTTGGGCGAGATCCTCTACGCGGGCAGCGGCACCGCGCTCGTCACCGCGGCCGCGCCCCCGCACCGCCTCGGCCACGCCCTCGGGCAGTGGCAGCTGTCCACCGGACTCGCCAACGCCGCGGCGCCGGCGCTGCTGCTGGCCCTGCTCGACGCCGGCCCCGGAGTGCTCTGGCCGGTGCTGGCCGGCACGACCCTCCTGGGCGCCGCGGCGATCCACCGGCGGGCCCCTGAGGCGGCCTCTGAGGTGGCCCCTGAAGTGGCGTCGGAGCCTGTCCCGGCGGTTCGCTGAAACCGGAACGGCATTCACGTCCGACGTTCCGCCACAATTGGGGGGAACGGTAGGCCAGGACTTGCGGGCGCCAATAGACTGCGACTCTCACGAGTGCGGTGCCGACGGCGCGCCGCCGAACAGATGGTGGTGCGGTCGATGAGGGTCCATCCGCGTCAGGAGCTGTTGTCGATCTGGAAGGCCGTGGTCCGCAATTCCCTGAGAAACAAGACCTGGGAATGGGGCGGGCGCGACGGGCGCAACTCGATCAGCGACGCGGAGCAACTGCTGTGCCTCCTGCTGCCGGCGACCCAGGTCGACACATTCCGGCTGGAGCGGCCCGACGAGACCAGCGAGGCGATGATCACCGCCCTGCGGCCGATGGGCGGCGCGACGGATATCGCGCCCTACCTGATCGGGCTGCTCCGGGAGTACTTCACCACCTATTCCGACAAGGAGACCGGCACGCCGGTCTTCGCCGGTGGCAGCTACTTCAAGACCCGGCCCGGCGTCGAGGTCACCAAGGACCAGGTGGAGCTGTCGATCGTCGACTCGTATTCGACGTCGATGACGCTGTCGCTGGCCACATTGGGATTTGTGACGGTCTATGAGCCGGAGACCCAGCGCGAGCAGGTGAGGGCCGACCTGCAGGATCTCAAGGCGCGCGCCCAGGTCCGCCTCAGCGCGGCGATGATCGGGCTGCTGCGCAGCTTCACCGTCAACGTCTTCACCGCCGACGACGAGGAAGGCCGGATCCTCTACGGCACGATCAACCAGAGCGGGTTACCGGCCCGGGCCGTCGTCTCCCAGCTGCGGCGGGAGCTGCGCGAGACGATCGCGAGTTTCAGCAACGTGACGATCGGCTCCGGCAACGCGCCGGAGGACCTCGCCCAGTCCGACCGGCTCTTCGAGTGTGGCTGGTCGTGGGGCGTCGTGGCCAACGCACCGGTCATCGAGACCGTCGAGGACGTGGGCCGCCAGCCCGACGGGATCGCGATCGACAAGCCCTACCTGTACTTCACCGTCACCGCCCTCGACGCGATCGAGGACCTGCAGTCCGAACGCACGCGCATCCTGAACCTGCTCAACGAGGAGCAGCTGCGGCTCGCGCAGGCGTTGCAGCTGCGGTACGACCTGACCCGGTCCTACTGGGCGGCCGTGGCGACGTTCGGCACCGGCCGGTGGCCGGTCGAGGACATCCCGTGGCGCACGGTGGACGACGTGGAGTCCGTCTACTTCACTCTGCTGGTCACCTCCCTCGCCGTGAAGGGTCTCGCCCGCGAACGCGGCTCCGACACGGAGCTGAGCCGGATCGGCGACGTGCTGATCAACCTGGCCGAGCGGGCCCGGCTGATCACCCGTCCGCTCAAGGACGACCCGATGCTGCTGCTGCACGTGCCGGGCGTGCTGCTCAACCTGGAGGGCACCGAGACGGTCGGCCCGCCGCTGCACTGGCCGATCACCGAGTTCGCCGCGCTGCTCATGCAGCGCACGCACGCGATCGCCGGCCTGCTCGGCGAGGCGCAGAAGCGGTCGGAGCTGATCGACCTCGCCGACCGGGTGTGGGACCACCTCGGGCGGCGCAGGATCAACGACGCGCCGGGCCAGGGCCTGTGGGACCAGCCGAGTTCGGCCTTCGGTGGGATCGACACGCACTACGATCTGCCCTCGTGGTACTACACCGTCCGCGTGGTGCAGGCGCTCGTCGCCGCCGCGAAGACGGTGGTCCGGCCGACGCTGCGCAGCGACGCGCTGCACAGCCTGGCGCTCGACCTTCTGAATGAGGCGGACCACTTGTTCGACAAGGAACTGCTGGCCGGGTCGATCGACGGCCGTGGACCGCTGAGCCGGGAGCTCCAGCGGGTCCGCGCCGACCTGCTGCGCGCCCGGGAGCTGGTGTCGTCGCGGCCGGGCACCTCCACGGCGCTGACGATCGAGGCGCTGCAGAAGCTCGACCAGCTCGAGAACGCCCGCAAGAACGTCTCCGAGGACTGACGCATGCTGGTCTTCGCGGCGTCGGACAAGGGTGGCACGGGCCGGTCGGTCACCAGCAGCAATCTCGTCTACCGCAGCGCCCTGGCGGGCAACGACGTGTGCTACCTCGACTTCGACTTCGGCTCGCCGACCACGGGCGCCATCTTCCAGATCAACTCGATCCTGCGCGGCACCAGCCGCGGCGGGCTGCACTCCTACCTGGACGGCTCGCGTCCCAGCCCGGAGCGGCTGGACGTGTGGGCCGAGTCCGACCGCAAGAGCCTGCGGCAGCGGCCGGCGCAGGCGGGCCGGATGGTGCTGTTCCCCGGCGACCGCGGCAAGGGCGAGTTCCCGATCGACAAGGACATCGTCGACCGCTGCGTCAAGCTCTTCCTCCAGGTGGAGGAGGAGTTCGACCTGGCGCTGATCGACCTGAGCTCGGGCCGCTCCTACGCCACGGAGATGGTCCTCGCCGCGACCGCCCGGCCGGAGCTGCAGAACGTCGGGCAGCGGTGGCTGATCTTCCACCGGTGGACCCGGCAGCACGTGCTCGCGGCGGCCAACCTCGTGTACGGCGAGGGCGGCATTCTCGCGGTCGGCAAGCACTACGAGCACAAGCCGGAGCACCTCACCAATTCGCTGCGATTCGTCCGGACGGCGGTGGTCAATCCCGACGGGCCCGAGGAATCGGCGAACCTGGAGGGGCTGCGGCCGGCGCAGGCGTCGTGGCTGAAAGAGGTACATCAGGATCTGCTGGAATTGGCCAACCAGCAGAAGGTCGGTCGGACATTGACGCTTGGCGAAGTCCCGCTCGATCCCGTGCTACAGTGGCGGGAACAGCTTATTTCGGACAACGACGTTTCAGACCGCATGATCGCGAATGCGGCGACCGTGGACGCATTCGAGCTGCTCGCGGAAAAGATCATGATCGACTCCGCTTGGGGGACGCCATGAGCGTATCTGAGGTGGTGTTCCGGGAGTCGGTCGCGCAGCGTGAGGTCGCGTCGATCCCGCTGTCCCACGTCTCGATCGAGCTGGGCCACCTCTACGCCGAGCAGTTCAACGGCGGCGACATCGACGCGATGCGCCGGCACTTCGCCGAGATCGCGCCCTGGGTCGAGGCGGCGCGGCAGTCCGCCGCCCGCCGGGCCGGCCGCACCCGCCCCCGGATCAGCACCTGCTTCCTCGTCGACGACTACTTCACCCGCTTCAGCACGCCGGCCGAGCTGATCCCGCTGCTGGTCAAGGCCGCGGCCGAGGCGGGCCTGACGATCGACTACCTGGCCCGCGAGTCCGGCTGCGCGACCACCGACCGCGGCATCCCGCTGGCGGACATGCTGGTCTCCCGGATCGTCGACGACCCGCCGCCGCTCACCAACGGCTGGCGGCCGCCGTCGTCGGAGTCCGGCTGGCTGTGCAACGGGGTGCGCTCGCCGCAGTCGGTGCCCACGGCGATGAACGGCGCCGCGAAGTGGCAGAAGCCGCAGGAGAACGCGGCCAACCGGCACTCGATCTTCCTCGACGTGGAGCTGTGGAGCGACGAGCCCGGCGGCCGGCTCTGGTCGTGCCCGCTGCTCGCCGCGGTCTGGCAGCTGCTGCGCCTCGGCATGCTGCGGTACCAGAGCGAGGACCCGGCCAGGCCGGCACGGTGGCACGGCGACCTGCCCGCCGAGTGGGAGCAGCTGCCGGCGATCGTCAGGCTCAACGAGCAGGCCGACCCGTTCAGCGCGTACCAGACCTATTCGATCCTGAGCGGCCGCTTCGTGCCGGTCGAGACGGCGGTGCGCACGATCCTCGGCCAGACCTCCGTCGAGGCGGCGGTCCTGGAGCAGCTGTCCACCCGGGCCCGCGCCGAGGGCATCGAGCTGCCGGCCACGCTCATCGAGCGGATCAGGTACGCGTTCCCGTAAACCGCATACCAGCGGCGGGATCGCCTGGGCCGCGTCGCCGGCGAGGGACTCGAACAGCACCGACCGGCCGAGCCGCTCCAACAGATGCGTCAGCAACGCCAGCTGCCCAAGCAACACACGGCGCGAATGCGTCGTCGGTAGCCTACGGCCATGGCGACGATCGAAGAACTGGCTCGGCGGTTGGAGCGAGTGGAGGCTGAGCTCGCCTTGCGCCGGTTAGCGCACGACTACTGCATCGGCGCGGATCACCGAGACATGCCACGGTGGGCGTCGGTCTGGACCGCCGATGCCGTATGGGAGACCGGCCCTGACCGGACCTTCATCGGACTCGACGCCATCTGCGCGGCGGTGCAGTCTCAATGGAACACCTTCCCGATCATGCAGCACGCCACCGCGTCGGGCTGTCCGCGCTTCCGCGCTTCACACATGTCGGGCTTCAGTTGATCCGTTACTGATCAGCGTCACATGAGGCGAGACGGCTCCGGCTAGACTATCTTGCAATGAGGCGCTGTTTGGGCCTGCCGCTGGCGTCTACGAGGATGCTAAAGCATGTCCCCATGACGGGCTGGGAACGAACGCCGGTCCGTCGACGAAATTGGCTACGCTGCCGTGCCATGGGTTACTGGGGAACGATCGTGCTCGCACTCTGCGAGCAGTCCATAACCGAACAACCAGCCACCACGGGGTTCGGCTGGCGGCATGTGCGGGTGCGTGATCTCGGCGACGGCTGGCAGCTGCTGGAGACGAGCAACCCGGCCAGCGATCCACCGGACCTCGTCGTGGGGGCCCAGGAGTGGGTCCGGACGGTGGGCACGCCGGTGCTCGCCGCGTACGTCTGTAACAGTGACTGCGCCGGAGTGACCGCCGCGACTCCGTCGGGTGAGGTCTGGTCGTTGCATCTGCCTGATCCGAACACGTCTTGTCACGTCTACCGGCACAATCCCAAGTTCGATGGAGGTAGGACGGCCGACTGGGCGGCTCGGGCAGCCGCCGGCTGGGCCCGAGCGGCCGGGCTCGCAGCGTCGGAGTCCCACCTGGACTGGTTGATGCAGCCGCGTCCGATGATGGAGGAGGACCGCTATCTGGGAGCGGACGATCTCGTGTTCGAACTCGTGCTCGCACTGGGCATCGCCACGATCACGCCGTCGCGGGCCAAGGCGTTGGATCCAGAGTCGGCGCCCTACCACCTGATCTCCGACCGTATGGGAGGCCTCGCCCAGTTGGCCCGCGACGAACTAGCAGCACGTGCGCATCGAGACGAAGCGCCGGATGCGTGGATGACCGACGCCGTGCGTTTAGAACAGGAGATCTGGGCAGCCGTGTTTGCCGCCGACGGCGCCGAACAGGCGGCGCAGCTTGCGGAGCGGGCCGACCAGCTGCGCTCGGATTACCTGGCAACCGTGGAGGCAGCCGGACCGCCCACGCCTACCGTCGTTGTCGGCGGCAGAGAGGTGACCAGCAGCTCGTATCTGGGTTACACGATGCACCAGATGCTTGGACGAGGGAATCTGAACAACCCCATGATGGCGGCGATGTTCGCCGACCGGCGGCACGACTTGCATCCGGTCCGGCGCAAGGAAAAGTAGAAGGACCGGCCGCCAGCCGGATATAGCCATTGCCGTCGTCCAACACGGCGTGATGCCAGCGGTCCGTCATGGCCAACTCCACCAGCACTCGGCGGAGTGCCACCCATCAAGTGAAGTCAACCTGTAACTGATCAAGCGGGGTCGACAAGCGGGGTCGCACGGTTCGGTGAGAAGTTTCCATACGTCTTCAAGGCGGCCCTGGCGGGCCGAAGCCCCGGACATCCTCAACCCGAGGAGCCGGGGCTTCAAGCGAACCGGTGACTCTGCGTCTACGAGCGCCAGCTGCCGGCGCTACACCGAGCGTGACCCGGGCGCGCACCCAGCACGACGGCGAGAGCTCCCGGCGGTGCGGCCGTTCCCGCCGGTTTCAGCCTCAGAACCCGCGCCATTCCTCTATGGGAACGTAGTGCCACACGTCGTCGACCCGCTCACCGAGGAAGAGCGGCCGGGTGAGGGCCACGTCTCCCGCCCGCTGTGCACGAACGACCAATCCAACATCCACGAGATGCGGATCCGCGCCGGGTGAGTAGTGCAACTCGGCGTCATGCCGGTCCACGTAGTCCCACACCCACTGCTCCACCTCGGACGGCACACGTCCCACGAGCGTGGCGCCGTCCATCGTGACCTGCGGACCGACCAGGGCGTCGATCGCCACGCAATACAGGCCTTCCGCGCGGAAGTAGGCCGTCAGATGCCGGTACGACAGCACTACAACACCCAAGCTTCCGCGGGAGCAGCTGCCCGACCCGGCATTGAGCGTTGCCATCACCTCATCGCGACTCATCCCGAACCGCAGCGGTCCCACGCTGACCAGCGGATCGAGAACCCAGTGATCGCGCTCATCGTCGCGCTTGACGTCCCATACCCCCGACACTTCAAATCCTCCGCCCACGCCTGACGCCAGCCGAACGCTACTGGCCCGTGCCAATCCCCTGCCTCCGGCGGGTAGGGCCTCCGGCCCTACAACCCGGGACATGCCTCCGGCGGCCAGGGCTGCGCGCCCTGGACCGCGGCGGGCCGGGAAGCCCCGGGCTGGCTCCGAGTCCTCCCGTTGCGCACCGGAGGCAGCCATGCCGCACCGGCAGGGCGCCAGCGTCCGAGGTGACCAAACGGCTCGTGCGTCATGGCGCCCCACCGGCACAGCATGTCCGGGCGGAGCCTGCGCAACGGGAAGCCTCTCCGGGTCCGAAGTATGTTGCGGAAGCGCCGGCCAGAACCGCGTCACCCTGCGGACGCCGCTGGGAGAATTCTGGGAGACGATCTTGCCGAACACGCCCCAGAGCACCGCCGCCAACCAACGGAGACCCATACCGTGACCTGCGTCTTTGTCCGCGCGGGCAGGTCCGGAGGAGAAGTTGACCTTGTTCACACCGAAGAGGTCACTGGTTCGATCCCAGTATCGCCCACCGCGACGGACGGCCCCTGCTCAACGGCGGGGGCCGTTTTCGCGTTCGTCGCGTGGTGTCATCCGCGCAGGCTTCGCCTGCTCCCCAGCGGGGGGGGGGGGGGGGGGGGCCCCCCCCCCCCCCCCCAAACACCCCCCCCAACCAAAACCAGGCCGTAGCGCGGCCGGAACCACCCATACCCGGGCCAAAGT
>NZ_JBEXUD010000074.1:0-39789 GCF_040614215.1 Dactylosporangium sp. NPDC006015 | reverse complement strand
CGCCAGCAGCGGCCGCCTCACCGGCGCGGCCGGCAACGGCTGGATGGACGTCACGCCGTACTTTGTGCAGCCGCTGTAACCACCTGCGCTGCGGTGCAGAACCTTCAGCGACCCCAGTCGCAGCCGACATGAGGCCACGTGATCTCGGGTCGCGGCACTCATCGGCAACCGCAGGACGAGTCCGACATGCAGCGAGGACATGCCCTCGCCGCATGTCGGGCGAACCGTCGGGGCGCGCCTGCGGCGCTGTTGCGTATGCCGATCGGAGGACGCGTTGGGAGCACCACCAGCGGTCGTCGTCTGCGCCACCGACAGATCGGCGTAGACGGGTTGGTTGAGCAGCCGCAGGATCTGCTCACGTTCCACATCGGACAGTGCCGACGGTGGCGATTTGCGCGGGGCCGCGGCTTCGGTGGTGATGGCGGGGTGTGGTGGCGGTAGCGGGTGGCGTGGGACAGGCCGGTCAGCCGGCACGCGGCCGCGATACCCCACAGGCCGGTCAGCGCCTGCTGCGCCTCGGCGAGAACGGGTTCGACGACGGCGCGTCCGGCCCGCCGTCTTTCTTACAGTCCCCGGGTCAGCGGCGGATGAGACCGAGGTTGGTGGCCGTGGCGACCGCGGAGGTGCGGGAGTCGACGCCGAGTTTGAGATAGATGCGAGCCAGGTGCGACTTGACGGTGCCTTCGGTCAGGTGCAGGCGGGCGCCGATCGCCTGGTTGGACAGTCCCTCGGCGACCAGGGTCAGGACTTCGGTTTCGCGGCGGGTCAGTGCGGTGTCGGGTTGGCGCAGGCGGTTCATCAGCCGGTCCGCGATGGCGGGCGCGAGGGTGGTGCGGCCGGCCGCGGCGGTGCGCACGGCGGCGGCCAGTTCTTCGGGAGGGGCGTCTTTGAGCAGGTAGGCGGTGGCGCCGGCGGCGATGGCAGGCAGGGTGTCGGCGTCGGTGTCATAGGTCGTCACGATCACCACGCGGGGTGCGCCCGGGCGTGCCGTGATCGCAGCGGTGGCTTCGGCGCCGGTCATCCCGCCTCTGAATTGCAGGTCCATGAGGACGACGTCGATGTCACCGTCCGCGGCCCGGGTGACGGCTTGCTCGGCGGTGGCGGCTTCGGCCACCACGGCCAGATCGGGTTCGGTTTCCAGGACAGCGCGCAGCCCGGCTCGCACGACAGGGTGATCATCGGCGATCAGGAGGCGAATCGTCGATCCGGTCATGAGTGAGTCCCGGTGCCGGTAGGGACCTGGACGGCCAGCGCGGTGCCGGCTCCGGTGGTGGCCTCGACGGTGAAGGTGCCGCCGAGCGCGTCGGCGCGGGCGCGCATCGCCGCGAGCCCGAATCCGCCGCCGTTCGGCTCCATGGCAGCGAGCTGGGTGGGGTCGAAGCCGGTGCCGTCGTCGACGATGTCCAGGGCGACCTGGTCGCCCAGGTAGCTGAGGGTGACGTCCACGGTGTCGGCGTCGGCGTGCCGGACGACGTTGGACAGGGCGGACTGGGCGATGCGCAACAGCGCGATCTCGGTCGCGGCTGACAGCTGTGCCGGGTCGCCGGTGCGGTGCAGGCGGGCGGTGATCCGGTGCCGTGCGGTCGTGGTGGCGCACAGCTGCTCGAGGGCTTCGACCAGGCCGGCGTCCTCCAGCGCGGGTGGGGTGAGCGCAGCGACGAAGCGACGGGCCTCGGCGAGGTTGTCCACCGCGGCCTGCCGGGCCTGCGCGACGTGACCAGCGGCCGTCTGCGCGGTGTCGGGCAGCGCGCGTTCAGCGGCGCGCAGCAGCAGCTGGATGCTGGACAGCCCTTGGGCCAGGGTGTCGTGGATTTCCCGGGCCAGCCGTTGCCGCTCGGCCAGCACCCCGGCGGAATGCTGGGCCGCGGCCAGATCCGCACGGGTGGCGGTCAGCTCCTCGATCAGCTGCCGCCGACGCTCGCTCTCCCGATACAGGGCCTGGTAGCCCCGCACCCCGGCGATCGCGACGGCCGCGCCGAGCAGCGGCCCGACCGTGATGGCCAACGTGAGCGCCCCGGCGTGAGCCGCGAAACCGGTGACCGCCGCGAGCGCGGTGGCCAGCACCGCGACGACACCAGCTCGGCGTGGTAGCAGGTGCAGCTGCAGGAAGTACAGCGGGAACGCCACCCACACACCGTCCGCGGACAGGGCCAGCAGGACCAGCCACCCTGCGACGACCGCGGCCAGCCACACCCTGGCCGCCCGGCGCGACGCGCGGACACGCGCGGACACGACCCCGGCGCCATAGGTCAAGGCGAGCGCGCCCGCCACCGCGACCACGAGCCATGCGTGCGCGCCGCCGTCGGCGACCGCCCGAGCGGCAGCCACCACCAGCAGCCCGGCGAGGAGCAGATGCAGGCACCACAGCAGGCCACGGGCCGTGCGGGGCAGGTGGGACGCGGTCGAAGACATGATCTGTTCAGCGTACGGACAGCCACGTCCGGCCGGCCTCTATCAAAAGATGCAAGCCGCATCTGGCCTTGCGGCAGATGCCCGAACCCCCGCTCGACGGAGACCGTAGACGCAGCCGCATCACGTCAAGAAGAGGGGCGGAACACCGTGTTCGTCGCATGGCGCGACCTGCAGTTCGCCAGAGGCCGATTCGCCCTGATGGGCGCCGTCATCGTGCTGATCACCCTGCTCGTCGGGCTGCTGTCCGGCCTGACCGCCGGCCTCGGCCAGCAGAACATCTCCGCGATCACCGGCCTACCCGCCGATCGCATCGCGTTCAACGCCCCTGACCGGGGGCAGGACCTGTCGTACGCCAACTCCACAGTCACCGCCGAGCAATGGCAGCGCTGGGCCCGCACGCCCGGCGTCACCAGCGCCGAACCGCTCGGCATCAGCACCACCCGGGCCAGAGCCGGCACCACGACCGTCGCCGTGTCCGTGTTCGGCGTCCAGCCCGGCTCCCCGCTCGCCCCGGCCGCCGACCGCATCGATGACCGATCCGTGGTGCTGTCCACCACCGCCGCGGACGGCCTCGGACTCCACACGGGCGACTCCCTCACCCTCGCCGGCCGGAGTCTGACCGTCGGCGCTGTCCGCGGCGATGCCTCCTTCAGCCATACCCCCGTCGTCTGGGCGAGCCTGGCCACCTGGCGCCTGACCACCCCACCGACCAGCGAGCCGGATCGGGTGAGCGCAACCGTGATCGCCCTGACCACCACGAACGGAGCCGATGTCGCCGCCGGCGACCAAGCCGCTGGCACCCGCACCGTCACCCGTGACGACTCACTGTCCGCGATCGGCTCCTACGCCTCCGAGAACGGCTCCCTGCAACTGATGCGCGGCTTCCTGTTCGCCATCTCCGCCCTGGTCATCGGCGCCTTCTTCACCGTCTGGACCATCCAGCGCAGCGGCGACGTCGCCGTCCTCAAAGCCCTCGGCGCCTCCACCGCCGGTCTGCTGCGTGACGCCCTCGGCCAAGCCGCCGTCCTGCTCACCATCGGCACGCTCACCGGCACCGCCCTCGCCGCCGCGGCCGGCGCGTTCGTCGCCGGCACCGCCGTGCCGTTCCTGCTCACCCCGGCCACCATGCTCATCCCCACCGCAGTCATGATCGCGCTCGGCGTGCTCGGCGCGGCCCTGTCCATCCGCCGGATCACCTCCGTCGACCCGCTGACCGCCCTCGGGAGCGCTCGATGACCCTGACCCTGACCGACGTCACCCTCACCTACCCCGACGGCGACACCCGCCTGACCGCACTCGACCACATCAGCCTCGACGTGCCCCGCGGCAACCTCACCGCCGTCGTCGGCCCCTCCGGCTCCGGCAAATCCAGCCTGCTCGCCGTCGCCGCCACCCTCATCACCCCGGACAGCGGCACCGTCACCATCGACGGCACCACCGTCACCGACCTCAGCCGCAACGACCAAGCCGCCATACGCCGCCGCAGCATCGGCATCGTCTTCCAGCAACCCAACCTGCTGCCCTCCCTCACCGCCGCCGAACAGCTCCAGGTCATGGCCGTCATCGACGGCCGCCGACCCGCCGCCGCACGCCGACGCGTCCTCGACCTGCTCGACGCCGTCGGCATGGCCGCACAAGCCGACCGCCGACCCCACCAGCTCTCCGGCGGTCAACGCCAACGCGTCAACATCGCCCGCGCGCTCATGAACGACCCCACCGTTCTCCTCGTCGACGAACCCACCAGCGCCCTTGACCACGAACGCGGCGCCACCATCATCGACCTGATCACCCAGCTCACCCACCAGCAAGCCACCGCCACGATCCTCGTCACCCACGACCGCACCCACCTGACCGCCGCCGACCAGATCACCGAGGTCCGCGACGGCCGCCTCCTTGGCATGGCACGCTCGGAATAGCGGACCCAGCGGAGACAACACCTTCCCGTCTTCACCGCCCAGGCCGACCCGGAGGTCCACACGAAGGTCCTCATCGACCCGGCGGCCCTGTCCATTTGACGGCGGAGTCGGACCGGAAGGCCGCAGTCCGCCGGCGGTGACGGTGCGAGGCTGAGATGGTCACTCAGCGTGCGCACCCGGGAGGGCTCCATGAGCACGGTCGTCGACGTGCACTGTCACGTGTTCAACGCGGCGGACCTGCCGGTGAAGGGGTTCATCCACCGGCTGCACCTGCGCAACGCCGCGCTCGGCGGGTTGCTCTCCGGGCTGGTCGACACGCTCATCCAGGGCGCCGCGCCGTCGTACGAGGCGGACCTCGGCCGGCTCAACACGCTGCTCGGCGGTGGCGGCGGGCTGGAGGGGCTGGGGCCGGCGCCAGAGGAGTCCTTCGAGCACGAGGTGGACGTGGCCGTCGCCGAGCTGCGGGGCACCCAGCCGGAGCTGCTGACCAGGATCGGGACAGCGCTCGCGGAGGAGGACGGGGCAGCCGGCGGGCTCGAAGGGATCGGGGACGCGACCCGCACCGCGCGGCGGGCGGTGCGATGGGTGAAGCTGTTCGGCCGGTCCCGGTTGGACCTGGTCGCCGAGCTGGTGCGGGTCAGCGGGGACCGGCTCGACCTGGCCGTGCCGCTGCTGGTGGACCTCGACAGCGGGCTCGCCGACCGGTCCCGGACCACGCAGCAGCAACAGGTGGAGCTGTTCGAGAAGCTGAGCCGGGCGACGATGCTCGGGGTGCTGCCGGGCGCCGGCAAGGCACGGCTGCACCCGTTCATCGGGTTCGATCCGCTGCGGGAGCTGCTCGCCCGCCGCACCCACGACGTCGAGACGCCGTTGGACCTGGTCAAGCGGGCCGTGCTGCGCTACGGGTTCGTCGGGGTCAAGGTGTACCCGCCGATGGGCTGGCGGCCGAGCGGCAACGCCGCCGGCGGCCGGCACACCGCACAGGACGCGGCCGAGCTGGACCGCATCGTCGGCGACCTGGCCGCGTGGTGCGAGGAGCAGGACGTGCCGATCACGGCGCACGCCAACAACTCCAACCACGCGGACCCGGCCTTCGACGGCTACGGCGGCCCCGACGACTGGCTGCCGGTGCTCGCCGCGCACCCGCGGCTGCGGCTGAACCTCGGGCACTTCGGCGGCGCCCAGCAGACCGAGCCCGCCGACGGCTGGCCGTGGCGGATGGCCCAGGCGATGGCCGCCCACCACGGCCTCTTCGCCGACGTCGGCAACCACCGCATCCACGATCCCGCGATCCGCGCCGGCTACACCGAGACCCTGCGCAGCATGCGCGCCGGCGCGGCGACCCGATCCGTCGCGGAGCGGGTGATGTACGGCAGCGACTGGTACATGCTCGCCCTGTACCCCGACGACGACCTCTTCCTGGAGCGCTACCTGACGCTGTTCGCCGGCTTCGGCGACGACGCCCGCGACGCGTTCGCCGGCCGCAACGCGCTGCGCTTCCTCGGCTTCGACGACCCGCGGAACCGCAACGCGCAGCGGTTGTTGCAGCGGTACGAGCGGTACGCCCCCGCCAACGTCCCGGCCTGGCTCGCTCGTTGACGGCTACCCGCTGCGCAGCTGCTCCGTGAGCGCGTCCAGCAGGCGCCGGTGCAGGACCTCCCAGCGATGCACCGCGGTGATGATGCGGCCCAGCACGGGGTAGTTCGGCAGGTGAGCACGGAGCAGCTCCAGGAACGGCAGCAGGACGCCGGACCGGTCGACGTACACGACGAGCGTCTTGATCGTCCGCCGGATCGCGCTGGGGTCGGCGGCGGCGAGCACGTCGGGCTGCAGGTCGGCGACCGGCACCTGGAGCGCGAGCTCGGCACACCGGCCGAGGACAGCCATGCCGGCCTGTTCGACCACGGCTTCGAGCGCCTTGCAGACCGCCGGCCGCAGCTCGGGATTGTCACCGCGGAGGGCGTCGACCAGCGTGGGTTCGAACCGTAACGCGTCGCGGCTGAGGGTGATCGAAGCGCCGGCCGCCCGGCTGAACTGTGATGCCCATGTCTCCAGCACGTCGTCGCTGCGGAGCGTCTCGTCGATCACGAATGGTGCCGGCCTCAACGGCGGGTCGGCAAGCCGCGTGATCGCGTCGATCCACGTCGGATCCGGCCGGAAGATCGTGCCGGGATTCGGCTCGATGCGGACCGGCCGGCCGTCGCCCACTGCGAGCAGGATCAACGCGCGGCGCAGCTGGTCCACCGGAAACAGCTCGCCGCCGGGCTTCTCCGTCGCGAACCGTTGCAGCAGCGGGCGGCGGCGAGCCGCCCACCGCGCGGGTGGCTCGCCGCTCTCCACCGTCAGCAGGAGGTCCGGGAACAGCTGGTCGACCCCTGAGCGGTCCGGGAGCCGCGCTTCCAGCAGAGCCGTCGAGCGACCGGCCAGCAGGGCGTCGAGCATCGCGTACCGGCTGGTGCGGAACTCCGGCCCGGGCCGGTACTCGCCCCACCGCAGCGTGTCGCAGTACGCCTGGGCCAGCCACGGTGGCTCCCGCCGCTCCCGGCCCGCCGCCCAGCCCGCGTGCAGCAGATCCAGGGCTTCGGCCGGCGCCTCCTCGCGGACCAGGTCGTCCCCCTTGTGCTTGACCCACTCCCACCAGATGCCGTCCGGCAGCGTCAGCGCGTCCGCGGCGGGGAGGTCCTCGCCGCGCAGCGCCCGCACCTGCGCCGCGACCCTTGTCGGCAGGTCGTCGACGGTCTCGCCGAGCGCCAGCGCCAGCCGGTCCCATGCGGGCTCGGCGCGCCGTAGCTTGTCCACGGAACCGTCCTCGGGCACCAGCATCAGCGCGTGGTACAGCGCCTCGACCGATGCCTGCTCGGGCGGCAGCGGCTGCCAGTCGCCGGCGCCGAACTCGTCCTCGCCGCCGTCGCGGTACCAGCGCACCGCCGCCTCATGGATGCGCCGCACGGTGTCGCCGTACTTCGGATCCGCCGACATCATCCGCAGCATGCCGCGCCGCACGTCCGGCTGGTGGCGCAGCCCGTCCGGGGCGTCCTTGACCAGCCACACCTCGCCGGCGAGCTGGTCGGTGAGCCGCCGCGCGGTGTCGTCGTCGACCGGGCCGAGGCCGCACGCGACGGCCAGGACGTGCCGCACCAGCGGTGGGGTGACCCGCCGCAGCGCCAGCCCCGGGTGCGCCAGCTGCCGCACCCGCGCGTCGGCGATGTGGTTGAGGAACCGGTCGTAGAGCACCGCGCGGCGGACCCGCGCGTCGAGCTGTCCGGTCACCGCGTCGTCGCCGGCCAGGAAGTCGGCGCGGGCGGCGACGGTCAGCCGCCTGTAGAAGCGCGCGGCGACCTGCAGCGTCAGCGGGTTGCCGCCGACGATGTCCGCCAGGGCGCACGCCGCCGGTTGGTCGATGCGGTGCGCGTGCAGCACGGCGGCGGCGTCCGACCGGCCCAGGTCGCCGAGCGGGACGATCGACTGCACCATGTTGCCCACTGTGGACAGTGCGGCCCGCCCGGAGACCACGACGCGCAGGCCGGCCAGGCCCATCCCGGACCGGAGCCGGTGCAACCAGTCGAGGATGCGGCTCTCGGCGTCGCTCCAGCGGGAGGTGTACCGGTGTTCGCGTTGCCATTCCTCGAACGTGTCCAACACCAGCAGCACCGGACGCTGGTCGAGCCGGTGCAGCCTGACGATCTCGGACACGTCGTATTCGAACGTGCTGACCGAGTGGGACAGGCCCTCGGCGTACAGGTGGCCGCTGTCGCGGTAGCGGTCGAAGCCGGCCTCGCGGCGGGCGACCCGGTGCTGGAACCGCAGGGCGGAGAAGTCCGCGGACGCGACCGGTGCGGCGGCACCGAGCTGGCGGGTCACCTCGTAGGACAGCTCCAGCTCCGCGTCGGCGCGGAACAGCACCCGGTCGAAGTCGATGACGACCACGGCCGGGCCGCGCTCGTCGCCGCGGGCGATCCGGTCGAGGTACGGCGCGATGAACGAGGCCAGCAGCGTCGACTTCCCACTACCGCCGACGCCGACGATCGACAGCAGCGGCAGCCGATACTGGTCCTCGACGGGGGCGGCGGCGAAGGCCCGGAGCCGAGCCAGGTAGGCGTCGCGGCCGAAGACACCGTGCCGCACCAGCACCTGGTAGCCGTCGGCGATGGCGCGCAGACGGGCCTGCCGCCGCGCCTCGGCCAGATGCCCGGACAGGCCGCCGAGCGGGAGCGCCCAGGCGAGCGCCTGCACGGCCGTGCCCGGCGCCGCCCCGGCGAGCACCGCGGCCCGCCCGGCGTGGTTCTGGCGGGCGATGGCGCGCAGCAGCTCACCGGCGGCGTCGGTCGGGACGTCCGCGACGTCGTCGGCCGCGTCGCGGACGGTGCCATCGGCGGCGAGACGGGCCAGGACCTCCTGCCGCGGCCCGCTGCGCAGCGTCCACCGCCAGCCCTGGCTCAGCGACGCCCGGTCGAACTGCGGCGCGAGCAGGTCGAGCAGGCGGTCCCCGTCGGCCTCGGCGACGCCGCGGAGGAGGTCGCGGGGCGCGACCGTGCCCGACAGCGCGGCCCGCTGCCGCAGCAGCCGGACCGCGTCGGCCGGCGGCGGCGCCGGGGCCGGCATGCCGCCGGGGAGCCGGTCCAGGAACGCCGACCGCTCGGCGGCGGACCGCGACGACCACTCCCGGGCGACCAGCTCGGCCAGTGCGTCCAGGTTCTCCGTCATGCCGAACCCTCCGCAGCGGCGCGCAGCCTGTGCCCGAGACGCTCAAGGACCCGGAGCGCGGCGGCGTACCCGAGCACGCCCTGGAATTGTTCGAGGCTCAGCTCCGCCTCCGCCATCTGCGTCGCCACCGGCAGCAGAGCGCTGCCCACGGGCAGGATCTGCGCGGCGATGTCCGCCGCGGCCGGGTCGGTCAGCTCGTCGACGAACGCCTCGACGCCGGGCGGCGGCTCCTCCAGCCAGCCGATCACGACCAGCCGCAGCGATGGGTACGCGGACAGGTTGCGGATCAGGTCCATGAGCAGGTCCCGCACGTCGACCGGGACGTCCAGCGCGGCACCGCCGAAGCCTTCCAGCACCAGCCAGGTCGGGCGCGAGCCCGCGCCGTACAGCACCCCGGTGACCTGCCGGCGGATGTCGCGCTGGGTCGTGGTCAGGCCGCTGGCGGCGACCTTCGCGCGGGCCGGTGCCGACCGGGCGGCGGCGACCTTCCCGGCGAACGCGGCGGCGTCGTCGTCGAGGGCGTTGGCCAGGTCCAGGCTCACCATGACCCCGCCGGCGTCCTCCACCATCTCCCGCACCAGGAACTTGGTGAAGTGCAGCCCGGTGCCGGGCGCCCCGCGCACGATCAGCAGCCGCTGCGCGGCGGTGGCGGCCGGCTCCAGCGACAACCGCACCCAGTCCTGCGTCGCCTGCCGGCCGACGACAGGGTGCGGCCCGGCGCCGAGCTCCGGCGAGCGGCGCAGTTCGCTGAGGTACGTGAGTTCCACGAGATCCAGCTCGTCCAGTCGCTCGCACCAGTCCCGGACCGGCACGGCCCGGTTGCGGGAAGCGGCCGGCAGCCCCGCCGCGTCGTCGGCGCAGTCCACCACGCGCGACCCGCCCTGGTGCAGCGCGACGATCCGCCAGTACCGGTCGAAGACGGGCGCCCCGGACGAGCCGGCGAGCGTGTTCGCGTCGTGCAGCCAGCGCACCGGCGGCGTCCCGAGCTGCTGGTCGAGCTTGCCGATCGACCACAGCAGCGGCTGGCCGAGCAGCCCGCCGCCCTGCGGGTGGTGCAGCACGTGGATCTGGAACGGCTGCCGCGACGCCCGGCCGCGCAGCACCGGCCGCGGCATCGGGCGCCGCTGCGCCAGCCGGATCAGCGCCAGGTCCCAGGGCCCCTCAGGCGCCTCGATGCCGCTGATGTCGCTCACGTCGGCGAGCGCCTTCGACCGCTCCAGCGGGGTCGGCGGGCTGGACCTGGCCAGCCACTGCGGGTGCAGGGCGGCGACGGTGCCGGCCAGCCGCACCGTGGTGCCGGGGTCGTCGGGCAGGTTGTCCTCGACGTCGCCGAACGTCAGCGTGAGCAGCGCGAGGCTGCCCTCGGCGGCCTGCGGCGAGCCGTCGGGGCCGAGCACGAGCGACCCGTCCGGGTGCTTGGCGAACAGGTCCCACAGCACGTGCGCGGCGGTGGCGACGAGCTGCGGCCGCACCAGCACCCCGGTGCCGATGTGCTGCTCGCCGATGTCGATGCGGCACACCAGGTCGCACGCCCGCAGCATGCCCTGCGCCGCGATCCTGGCGCTGGCCGGGCTGAACACGCCGTTCTGGAAGGCGTGCAGGCCCGCCGCCGACTCCCCGAGCAGCGCCACCAGATGCTCGTCGAACCCGTCCCCGACCAGGTCGTCCTTGACCAGCTGGAAGGCGAACGCGCGCAGGAAACCGTGCTGCTGCGCCACGGCGATCGCTTCACAGAGGAAGCCGACCGCGTCCCCGTCCGTGTCACGGCGCAGGTGCAGGCCGTGCGCGGTCTTCAACGGCCCCCAGATCGCGTCGATGCGTGCCCACTGGGGCCGTACGGCGGCCGCGAGGTCCCGGATCTGCGGACTCCACGAGCCGTCCTCCTCCGGGCTCACCTCGGACCCCCGTGCGACAACCGGTCCAGGTCGGCGGTGATCCGCTCGAGGGCGTGCGCCCAGTTCTGCCGGTCGGGCTGCCCGGCGAAGTGCAGCCCGAGCGCGGTCCGGCCGTCGGCGTCGAGGTCCACCAGCACCGAGCCGGAGTTGCCGCCGAGCGTGCTGGCGTCGTGCGTGAGGACCCACCCACGCGGGTCGAGCGGCACACCGCCGGCCGCCGCCATGATCTGCCCCGGCGCCAGGCGCTTGTAGCTGCGCACCCCGGCGAACAGCCGGACGAACAGGTCCGGCGTCGTGCTGGTCGGGTCGCCCGGATAGCCGACGAGGTAGATCGTCCGGCCGGCGCTGGCCAGCCCGCCGCGGGTCAGCGGGTCGTCGCCCCGGGCCACCCGGACCGGCTCCGGAAACGACCGCCCCGGCACCGGCTCCAGCTCCAGCAGCGCCAGGTCCAGCCCGTCGAAGTTGATCCCGCGCAGGTCCGGGTGCTCGAACCGCGGCTCACCCTGCCGCCCCACCCCGACCACCCGCCGGATCGGAAACCGCAGCTCCGGCCTCACCTCGCCGACCTCATGCCCGAAGTGGACGGCGACGGCCGTGTTGAGCCGCCCCTCGAACCGGCCGTCGCGCCGCTCCCCGCCGCGGGCGATCGCCCGCAGCACGTGGAAGTTCGTGACCACGAGCCCTTCGCCGACCACCCACGCGGTGCCGCAGTACCCGACCCCACGCGCGGCGGGGTCGTCGACCCGGCCGACCGCGGCGCAGACGGAACGCACCTGGTCCTCGAAGCGAGCGAGCACCGCGGCCCACAACCCGGCCGACGGCGCCGTCAGGTCCACGAAGTCGTCCTCGACGAAGAGCACCGGCCGCGACCCGTCGGCGCGCACCACCGCCTCCAACCCCAGGACGTCTGCCGGGCCGAGCTGCGCGTCCGCACCGTCGCCGAGGACCTTGCGCAGCGCCTCGCCGGTCCCGCTCATCAGCCGCCGTACCTCGTCCGGGTCGGCACGCACACCGACCTTGCGCTCGACGTAGGCGATCTCCTCCCGCAGCCGGTCCAGCAGCGCCTGCCGATCGGGCAGCGCCCCACCGCCGGCCCCGGCGCCTTCCAGCGGCCCGCCGGCCGTGGCGCCCCGGGCGAGCAGCTCCAGATAGGTGCGCGAGTCCGTCATCGGCTTCACTATGACACTCGGCGATCGACCGGTCACTCGCCCGGCGGTGGCGCGATCCGGCCGGAACGGTCGCCGCCCTCCACCGATCAGCCGGTGCACCCGTGCCGCTCGGCGCGCTTGATGACCCCACGCTGCTGGGCAAGACGCTCGGTGGGCTGAAGACGGCTGCGGCCGGCTGGCCGGCGGGCGATCGAGCTGTCGTCGAGTCCTACCGGTTCGCGCTCTGGCAGGACTTCTTGGCCACCTGGCCCACCGCGATGGCCGCGGATGACATGGTCGAGGCGTTGAGTGAGTTCGCCGAGGATCTACAGCCGTACCTCGACATCTGGTCCGCCGCACCCTTCGTAACGGCCGCACGACACTTGGCCTCGTTCGTCGCGTGCTACGTGGTGCCTGTGCACGATGAGTACGGACGCATCGAGGCGTGGATGGCCGGCGGCACACCACTGCGCCTGCTCGACAGTGCTCGCGCCGCGACAGCCGAAGCGGACCTCATCGCCGAGCTCGATTCGGCGATCGCCAGGATCCGCGAGCACCTGGCATATCGCGAACGGCGATGATTTCCGTCCTTGCTGATGCGCGGACGGCGCCTGGTGGTCGCGTGGCAGCATGGCGTGCATGGTGACGAGCACGCCGATGTTCTGGGTTGGTGGCACACCGGGATCCGGTAAGTCGACGATAGTCCGCCAGGTCGCCCGCGAGCTTGACCTCGCGCTGCACCCAGTGGACGCCTACACCTACGCTCACCTGGAGCGCCTCGGCCCCCTCGGGCCGGCACTCGATGACGTGCTCGCCTTGGGCTCGGTGGCCGCGGCGGACGAGTTCGAACGCACGTCTGCACTCAGACTTCCCACCGTGATGGACGATGTCCGAGCGGCACAGGTTCCGGGGGTACCGACGCTCGTCGAGGGGCCGCAACTCCGCCCGGGGGCGGAGGCGACGTGGTCGCCCATCGGCTCGATCTGGCTGATCACCACCGCCGAGCGTACGCGCACGGCGAGATTGAACCGGCTCGTAGCAGGGGAAGACGCGGCCCGCCTTCGGGTCGAGGCCTTGGTCGAGCGTGACCAGCTGATCGGTGCACGGCTTCGATCCGCGGCCTTGGATGCCGGGAGTGCCGTCGTCGAGGTTCCGACCGACGTTGATTGGGATTGTGTACTGGCAGCGGTGCGTGAAGCCGTCAACACGGCCACGGCGTTATTCGCGCGGCTTCGGCCAGGGCGGGAACTGTCGTCACGACGACGCCATGAGAACGCCGTCGTCCATCGTCAGATCGTGGCGCACGAGCGGCACATCGGAGCGAACCTCCCGGCGTTCCCCTACGCATGTGTGTGCGGGCGCAGCGGTTGCACCGACACGACCCCGGCCACGTCGGCCGAATTCGAGGCGTGCGCCTGACCACCTACTGCACTGGCAGAGGGAGTCTCGCGCTTCAGCGAGACTTCTCGGTCTGGTGCAGTCCTGCGGCTGGCAGTACCAGAGGCCCGTCGTGTCGCCGTAACGGGCGCTGATCACCAGCGCGCCGTCGTCAGCGACTGCCAGGTCGTAAGGGCGGCGGAACGGGTGGGGCGATGCTGCGCTGTGCCCGGTGATCCGGTCGTGGACCACCACGAACCATTCGCGTTGCCACTCCTGTTCGGTGCCGGCGCATTGGTCGGGACACGGGTGCAGGAAAAAGGCGGTGTAGCGCTCGTTCGTGGACACGGCGGGAGCTCGGGCCAGGGTATGAGCAGTACAGTCGGTCGCGTCAGGCGGAGGCAGGGACGTCGTCAGCGGCACCGAGGTGGTCGGCAGGAGCACGGTCAGGTGCAGGGGGCGGATGACCCCGTCGGTGTCCACCTCTCCGACGCCAAGGCATCGGTCGTCGTTGCTGATGCGGTTGGTGCGGTACTGCACGACGCCGATGCCCGACCGTGGCAGCCAGACGCCGGAATCGATCCGCGGCGCAGTGGTCAACGGTGTGACCAGTCCCGTCGGCAAATCCAGGGCGACGAGCCGGAACTCCGGCGACTCGTGGCACCACACGGTGAGCCCGATGCGTTCGGCCGACATCGAGAAGATCGACAGGACCATGATCGGGCTGCAGTAGTCGAACGGCAGCGAGCGTGGGTCCTCACCTGGTTGCGCGGTCCAGAGACTGGCCGGCCGCTCATACCCTGCAGCTGCCACGAGGACCCGGCCGTCCGGCAGGTAACCGACAGCCGTCGTGCGGTCCTGTGACCCCATCGGGCCGCCGCAGGCGCTGCCAAGCGCGCACAGCACCATACAGACCAGTGCGATCAACGGGGTCCGGTTGGATGCTCGACCACCACCCACTCGGTCGCCGACCGCTCCTGCCGTTGCGTGACCCACGGCGTCAGCCTGCCAGCCCACGCCCAGATCACGCGACGGCCTGCCCAGTACCTTCACCCGAAGCATTGGGCTCGTCCGGGTGACCGCTTCGATCGTGCCTGCCGCGAGCACGGCCGGATGGAGCGAGTTGTGGACCTGGTCGTCGTCGAGCTCACTGGGTCATACGCCGTTGTCGCCGGTGCCGGTGGTGATCAGCGTTCGAAGCCCGGTGGTTGCGGCGCGGTAACGTGCGGTGGTGGTTTGGCAGGGCTTCGAGACGGCGTGGCACGACAGTGGATGCCAGGCCCTTGCCGGTCTGGCTGCGGTCTGTCCGGGCGAGCGGTTGTACGCCGCGGCGTTCCATCTCTTCTACGCCGACGGCACCGTGATCCTCCCGCCCGCGCTGGCGGCCAACACCGAGGCGGCGGTGCGCCACGACGACGGATACTCGACGCGGTTCACGCCGCCGGAGTGGCGGTGGGACGTCCTGGACGCCGCAAGTGATGCGATGCGGCCGTGGTACCAGCGCCTCACCGAGGAGTACCTGACCCCCGCCACCGATGATGCCGGACGCGACGCGGCGCTGGACTCGCTCTGGACGGCTCATGACGCCGCCATGGCCCGGGTCTGCAAGGCGATGACCACGACGGCGCGGCTGGGCGGCATCCACAGCTCGCTCCCGGCCACGTTCGTCGTCGTCATTCTTGAGGGCCAGCGGGGAGACGAGGAGGCGGACCTGATCCGCGCGAGCGTCGACCCCCTCGTGCTCACGACCGTTCCCGGACTCGCCGAGCACCTGCGAGAGACCGAAGAGGCGTGACCCTACTGCCGGTTGGCGGTGGTGTGGCAATGTCGCGGGGGTGAGCGACCGTATCCTCTTTCCGGGCAACCCCTGGCCGGCCGGGCATGCCGTCGAGGAGCTGACGTGGCGGGGGCGGCTCGACCCTGCTGGCCGGCTCTGGTTCGACCTTCATGTCAAGAGCGCCGGGTATTACGCCGAGGACCCCACGTACTGGGACGACGACGGTGACAGTGGCGGCGACGACTGGAGCTCGAAGGTCGTGTGGGGTAACTACCACGCCTGCACGATCTCGTCGACGCGCTGGGGGCATCGGGGGTTCGTCGCGGCCACGGACGCCGAGCCGTTGGCATTGGACACCCTTGCGGGGCGGGCGTTCCACGTCGACCGGGATCCGGACCGGCCGGACGGGGTGCCGAACGGCGTGGCCGACGAGGACGTCGAAGACGAGGACGCCGCGTTCGGGATCTACCTGCTGGGGCATGACGCAGTGGGAGACCACCGGATCAGTTTCGGCGCGCGGCAGGGCCGGACGGTGTTCGCCCTCGACTGGCAGGGGCGGATCGCGCTGCGTTATGCCAACAGCATGGCGCCGTTCCAGTACACCTTCCAGGCGACGATCGGCGCAGTCGCCCTGGACCACATCGCCGCACCGTCCTCATTGGACGACGGTGCGGCCGAAGGCCTCCTGCGCCGCGTGCTCGTCGACGCCGCGATGTTCGAGCTGATCGGAGAAGGCGGCACCAGGCGGTTCGTGGCGCGCTGACACGCACGGCGGTGCGATGGACGGCGCGCCTCGATCCTGTGCGAATTCAGGGCAGGCGCTGGAACCAGTCGTGGGTGGTCGTCAGGATCAGGACGTGGTCGGGGGCGTCCGTCGGCGTCGCGGCGTTGAGGTGGACGTCGCCGCGCTGCTCGATCCGCGAGTTGTCGGCGTCGAGCAGTTCGTCGAAGTCGAGCACGGCGTCTCGGGACGTCTGCGGTGAGGACTGTGCCATGGTGCCGAGCCTCCAGTGGCCGTGGCCGTGGAACGGACCCAACCGGCCGCTGTCCTCGAAGAAGGTGCCCAGCTGGCTGACCGGCACACCGGTCGCCTCGAAGGTGCCGTCGGCGCGCAGGTCGTAGCGGGCGGAGCTCTCGTAGCCGGCCCACACACCCACCAGGTCGGCGGTGCCCACCTCGACCGGCTCCGTAGGGTAGTCGGCCAGCGCTTCACCGAGCCCGCAGGCCGCGGACAGCAGCAGCGCCGGCACGGCCAACACGATGCGCCGCTTCACTTCTCGGTCATCCGGTCAGCGCCGAGCTCCAGCGTGAGCGGCTTCACCGGATCGTCCGGCGGGTCGCTGACCCACTGCGTCGCACTGAACGTGACGCTGCGCGGTTGCGCGTACGGCTGGCCGTCGCGCTCGTCGCGGATCGAGGTCACGTCGAGCACGAGCAGATGGCGGTCCTGTGCGATACGCCACGAGCCCTGGCAACGGTACGGCCCGATCGATCCCCCGATGCGAAACGGCGTGTCATCGAAGGTCGCCGTCGGGACGCCGACCGCCTCGAACGTGCCGTCGGCAGCAAACGTATAGGTGGCGCCGCTGACGTGGCCGACCCAGACACCGACGACGATGTCGTCGGTGAGGTCGACACGCTGCTGCTCTGAGTAGCGCGAGCCCGGCGAGGGACTCCAGAAACATGCGGCACCGAGCATCACGACCGTGACCCACGCCGCCGCCCGCAATCCCCGCCGCATGCGAGCAACATAGGCGCCCGTCGTCGTGCCCCGCCACACCCTGCGCCAAATCTTCACACGCGGCGAGCAGGGGGTTGCGGCGTGGGCGGGGGAGCCGAGGACGTTGCGAGACGGTCAGCGGGATGGCGTGACGAGTGGGGCGATGACGTCGGTGCGGTTGGTCCAGATGCCGCCGGACCAGTCGTCGGGGAGGTCGGCGAGGTCGGCCTGGGTGTCGAATCCGGCGGACCAGTCGCCCACCGAGCGGACCAGGACGACGCGCGTGTCGGCGGCGCGCATGCGGGCGACGAAGAGGTGGGGCCAGCCCCATAACCACTGGCCGTAGTGGGCGGGGAGGGGGAGCTCGCGGTGGTGGCAGCTGGACGGGACGCGACCGGTCCAGCCGGTGGCGGCATAGTCGAGCAGGCAGTCCTTGATGATGGCGCGGGAGGTGGCGCGCACCTGGGGCAGGCGGCGCACGACGGCGGCGACCGCGGTGTCGCCGCCGGTGACGGTGACCGTGGCGAGGCGGGCGGCGGGGAGCGTGGCCAGGAACGTGGCGAGCGCGTCGCCGTCGGCCGGGTCGTCGCGCTTCAGGTCGAGCTTGAACGCGCGGTCCGGCAGTGCGGCGAACACCTCCGGGACCGTGGGGAGCAGGCCGACGCCGGTGCCGCGCAGCGGGAACGTGGTGCCGTTGTCGGCGGTGTACCCGTACCCGACGTCCAACTTCCGGAGCTCGGCCAGTGAGTGCTCGCCGACGGTGCCGTGGCCGTCGGTGCGGCAGTCGAGAGTGGCGTCGTGGAACACCGCGAGCTGGCCGTCGCGGGTCAGCTGCACGTCGATCTCGGCCTGGTCGGCGCCCGCCTCGAACGCGGCCCGCAGCGACGGCAGCGTGTTCTCCAGCAACGGCACCTGCGGCGGGTGGATGATCCGCGCGGTGCAGGTGTCGGCGGTGACGCCGGTGAGGTCGAAGGGCTGCGCGATCCCGCGGTGTGCGAGCAGGAACGGCCGCTCGCCCTTCGACGGGCCGGCGAGCGTCGAGCTGTTGCGCAGGTACAGGCCGCCGGTGACAACGAGCAGCACCGCGAGGGTGATGGTGATGCGGCGACGCCATCGGCGCGGAACGGTCAGCACCACTGCAGCCTCGCGCAGTCCACCGCCGGCCGGAACGGGCAAAGGTACGTGGTCCGACCGCGACTTTGGTCCTACGACCCGCGCAGCCCCCGGGCCAGCAGCGCGGCCTGGGTGCGGCTCGCCACGTCGAGCTTCGCCAGGACGTTGCTGACGTGGGCCTTGACGGTCCGCTCGGCGAGGGAGAGGGCGCCGGCGATCTCACGGTTGCCCAGGCCCTGGCCGAGCAGCTCCAGCACCTCCCGCTCGCGCGGTGTGAGCGAGCTGAGATCGGCGGCAGGGCCCGACGGACGGGACGGCGCGGCGCGGGGCCACAGCAGGTCGGCGGCCGACGCGCTCAACGGCCGCACCCCGGCGTGCGCGCCCCGCACCGCCGCGGCCAGCTCGGCGCCGGTGGCGTCCTTGAGCACGAACCCGTCGGCGCCGGCCGCCAGGGCGCGCTGGATGTCCGCGGCGCTGCCGACGGTCGTCAGCATCAGCACCTTGACCGAGGGCCGCTCGGCCCGCAGCCGCAGCATCGTCGCGACCCCGTCGGCGCCCGGCAGGTACAGGTCCAGCAGGATGAGGTCGGCGGGGACGAAGTCGCGCAGCAGCGCCGCGCCGTCCGGGAACTCGGCGACCACCTCGATGCCGGGCTCCGCGCCGAGGATGAGGGCCAGCCCTTCGCGGACGAGCGCCTGGTCGTCGACGATGGCGAGCCGGATCACCCGGCCGATGATATGCCAGTGATCTGGAAGGGGAGCACCGATGAGCCGGCACTGGCGGATCGCGATCGACCTGACGCTGTACGCCACCCTCATCGTGCTCTACGCCCTGTCGGGCACGGTGGTCTCCGTGCCGCTCGCGGTGGCGCAGCTGGTGCCGCTCGTGTGGCGGAACCGGGCGCCCGGGACGGTGCTCGCGGTGATCAGCGTGGCGACGGCGGCGCACTCACTGCTCGGGATGGGGCGCGCCGTCGGGTACCTGCCGGTGTCCCTCGCCATGTACACGGCGGCGACGCAACGGTCACCGGTGGTCCGCTGGGGCGTCTGCGCCGCCGCAACAGTGCTCGTCACGGTCGCCGGCGCGGTCCGGCGCGGCCCGGTCGAGGGCGGCCTGCTCGCGGCCGTCGCGCTGACCGTCACCTGGCTGGCCGGCGTCGAGCGCGGCGAGCATCTACGGGAGCGGGCCGAGCACCTACGCGAACGCGGCGAGCGGCGGCTCGCCGAGCAGGCGGCGGAGACGGCCCGCGCGCGGGAGCGGCTCGCCCGCCGGCTGCACGACAGCCTCGCCCACACGATGACGGTCATGCTGGTGCAGGGCGAGGCGCTGCGGGCGACCGCCGAGCTCGCCCCCGCCGACCGGCGGCGCCTCGACATCGTGCTGCAGGCGGGCCGGGACGCCCTCGCCGAGGTGCGGCAGGCCCTGGCGGAGGAGGCTGAGGGGGCGACGCTGACCGGGCGGCTCGACGCGCTGCGCGAGGCCGGCCTGTCGGTGCCGGGAGACCCGGCCGCCGGCCTGACCCGCCTGCCGGTCGCCGTCCGCGACGTGGCCGCCCGGCTGGTCGCGGAGGCCGCCACCAACGCGCTGCGCCACGACGGCCCGGGCACCACGCTGACCGTCACCGCCGACGAGGCGGCCGTGCGGGTCACGACCCGGCGCCCACCCGGAGCAGGTCCTTCCGGGGAAGCGGGCGGCGGTGGGTACGGCCTGCGCAGCCTCGACACCGACGTCCGCGCCGCCGGCGGGACGCTGACCTACGGCCCCACCGCGACCGGCTGGCGGGTGACGGCCGAGTTCACGCCGGCGGGTGAAGCACCTGCCCGCGTGGAGCGGCAGGACCTAGGCTGAGGACCGACACGAGGAGGTGGCGGTGCAGGGACGGTTGCGTGCCGTCGCGCAGCTCGCCGTCGCCGTGCTGGTCGCCGCGGTGACCGCCGTCGTCGTCAACCACATGCCGCCGCTGACTGGGGTCCGCCTGGCCGTCGTGGCGGTCGCGTCGCCGATCGCGCTGCTCGGCGGGCTCTGGCTGGAGATCTTCGCGGTCACCGGCGACGACCCCAGCCCACAGCCGCGCCGGGGCGGCCTGCGGCGGCGGATCCGGCGGTTCCTGCGCACCTGGCGCGGCGTGCTGTCCTCCGTCGCGATCGTCAGCGTCGTCGTGCTGGTCCCGCTGCTGTTCGTGCATGGCACCTGACAGCGCCGCCACCAGAGGCGCGGGACAGACCGGAGCGGCCCGCTGCTGTTCGTACATGCGACACAACGGCAAAATGGGAACATGGTGAAGGCAAGGCCCGCCGCCGGCGGGGGACGCTGGGTCGAGATCTCCCCCGAGCGGTTGAAGGGCTGGCTGGACGGGTTCTACGGCCGGCACGACGGTGCGACCGAGGACGCGCTCACCCTGACCGGCGCCAGCAACGGCGACACCGCGACGCTGCACCCGCCGCCGGGCCTGGACGGGGTCGCCGACATCGACGCGCTGCTGCAGGGGATCGCCCGGCCGCCGAGGATCGGGCTGCTGCTCGTGCGCAGGGGCGCCGCGGCCGTCGGGGTCGCCGAGGGCACGACCCTGGAGACGTCGAAGGTCGAGCGGTTCTACGTGCAGGGGCGCACCGCCGCCGGTGGGTGGTCGCAGCAGCGGTACGCCAGACGCCGCGGCAACCAGACGGACGCCGCCGTCGAGGAGACCGCGGACATCGCGGTGCGCGTCCTGTCCGGCGGTGAGGGCCTCGCCTCGGTCGTCTGCGGCGGCGACCGCGCGATGATCGACCACGTCCTGGAGGATCCGCGGCTGGCGCCCGTCGCCGCGCTGCGCCACCCCCACCTGCTGGAGGTCCCGGAGCCACGGCTCAACGTCCTGGAGGACGCGGCGGTCACCGCGAGAAAGATCCGCATCCATCTGGTGCCGTGAGCGCGGGGCGCTACGCTGTCTCTGGTCGCGAGCCGGACGAGAATGGATCCGTCGATGGTTGACGTGGTGGATCGGGTCGACGTCGCGTTCCGCGGCGAGGGCAGTGGCGTGGCCGAGCTGACCTGGGGCCAGCAGTCGATGCTGCTGACGATGGACCGCGAGCGGTCGTGGCTGCCGATGGGCGGGCACCAGCCGGTGGCGCCCGGCACGACCGTCGCGGACGTGCTCGACGAGCTGCGCTACTCGCTGGAGCGCTACCAGTCCTTCCGGACGCGGCTGCGCGCGGGCACCCTGCAGGAGGTGCACGCCGAGGGGATGCTGACCGTCGAGGTGTACGAGACGACCGACCCCCTCGGGCTCGCCGCCGAGGTCGAGCACGGCTACCGGATCGCGGCGCCGGACCTGGCGGCGGACTGGCCGCTGCGCGCGGCGATCGTGTGCCGCGACGGGCGGCCGGAGCGGCTCGTCGCGATCATGCCGCACCTGGTGACCGATGCGATCGGCGCCGGGGTGATGGTGGCCGAGGCGAGCGCCCGCGTCGCCACGCCCGTCACCGGCCCGCAGCCGCTCGAACTGGCCGAGTGGCAGCGCTCGCCGTCCGGGGTCCGGCAGAGCGCCGCCGCGGTCCGCCACTGGGAGCGGCACCTGCCGTCGGTGACGGTGCTGCCGCCGGCACGGACGCCGGAGCCGGTGCGGTATCCGAAGGCGCGGTTCACCTCGCCGGCGATGGCGGGTGCGCTGCCGCTGGTCGCCGCGCGCACCGGGGTCGACCCGGCGACGATCCTGTCGACCGCGTTCATGATGGCCGTCGGCCGGGTCGCCGGCACCGACCAGGTCGCGGTGCGGCACCTGGTGGGCAACCGGTTCCGCTCGGGGCTGGCCGAGGTCGTCACGCCGCTGGCGCAGCTGGGGCTGTGCGTCGCGGACGTGTCCGTGCCGTTCGACGAGGCCCTCGGCCGGGTCGCGCGGGCGTCGCTCGCCGCGCACAAGCACGCCTACTACGACCCGATGCGGCTCGCCGAGGTGCTCGCCGGCGCGGACATCGACGTCACCCGTACCGTCTGCTACAACGACCGCCGCATGCAGCGGGCCTCCACAGTGGAGGCGACGACCGCCGACGGTGTGCTGGAGTGGGTCGGCGCGTCGAGCGGGCCGACCGAGCCGCTGTTCCTGCACATCGACGACGAGCCGGGCGCGCTGGTGCTCACCGTCGACGTGGACACCGCGTTCCTGTCCCGCGCGGACGCGGAGGCGATCGCCCGCACCATGGAGTCGGTCATCGTCGCTGGATGATCATCCCGTGACCGCAGCGTGCAGCGCCTGCCACGGGGTCGCGTCGAAGATCAGCCTGATCGACGTGATCCGGCCGCCGGTGAGGCGGAAGTGCTCGGCCGTGCGCTGCGTGCCGACCGGCGTCGCCGTGTGGACGTCGTAGACGAGGGTGGCCTCGTCCGCGCCGTACAGCTCGCTGAGCAGGTCGACACCGGTGACGATCCGCAGGAAGTCCGGCAGGCCGGCCAGGTGCGCCGCGGGGTCGTCGAACCGCAGCATCGGGCTCTCGAATCGGAACGGCGTGCCGGTCAGCGCCACGGCCGCCGGGACGTCCCCGCGGAACCGGGCCTCGTGATACGCCCGCACCACATCGACAGTGTTCATCGTGATCGCACCCTTCGAACGCCTTGGACGAGCCGGAGACACAGGTCGCGTAACTGATCGGCCTCGGCGGCGCTGAAGCCGGCGAACACGGCCTCCATCGCCATCCGCGTCGGCGCCCGGAACGTCGCCAGCCATGCCAGCCCGTCGTCGGTCGCGACGGCCCGCACCGAACGCCGGTCCGCCGGGTCCGGCACGCGCCGCAGCAGGCCCTTGTGCTCGAGGGTGTCGACGAGCCCGGTGACGTTGCGCGGGGTGACACCGAGCGCCTGCGCCAGCTCGCCGAGCGGCAGGCCGGCCTCGCCGCTCAGGCTCAGCCGCACCAGCAGGTCGAACGCGCCGGCGCTGAGCCCGCGCCCCTCCGCGCCGGCCGAGCGGAGGTGCTCGATCGCTCCCGCCGCCGACCGCACCGCCGCGGCGGCCTCGAGCAGCGGCAGCGCCTCCTCGCCCGCGAACGCGGTGAGTGCGGCGCGGGTGCCCTCGTCGTACAGCAGGCCGTCGTCATCAGTTCCGTACTGCATAATGAAGTACTACACGAATCGGTCCTGGCATGCAATGCGACTTGAGTCGTAGCCGGGCGGCCTCCGGTACTCCTGGGGTCGTAGGTGACGAGCAGTCCCGAGGATGACGACCGGCACGGCGGGCGCCCCTAGCGTGGAGCCGTGGACGGGGGCGGGAGCAGCGCGGCGTGGGAGCGGTGGTGCCGGCGGCCGTGGATGCCCGTGCTGGTCGGGGCGCTGCAGATCGCCACGACCGTCGCGGCGGCACAACGGGTCACCGAGCGGCGGCCCGTCGACGCACTCGCGATCGCGCTGCTCGCGGTAGGGCCGGCGCTGCTGTGGCTGTGGCACCGCGCGCCGGTCCTCGTCCTCGCCGGCAACTTCGCGGCGACCGCCGCCTACTACACGCTCGGCTACCGCTTCGGGCCGGCCGCGCTGAGCCTCGCGGTCGCGATGGTCGTCGCCGTCGCGACCGGCCGGCGGCGCGCGGCGTGGGTGGTGACGGCGGGCGGGCTGCCCACATATCTGCTGGTGAGCGCCGCCGTCGGGCGGCAGGCGGCGCCGGGGCCGGTCGCGGTCGTGGCGATCGCCGCCGTGCTGGGGCTCGTGCTCGCCGTGGGCGAGGCAGTCCGGGTCGCGGGGGAGCGCCGCGCCGACGCCGAGCGGGCCAGGGTCGCCGAGCAGCGGCGGCGGGTCAGCGACGAGCGGCTGCGGGTGGCGCGGGACCTGCACGACGTCCTCGCCCACCACGTGTCGCTGGTCAACATGCAGGCCAACGTGGCGCTACGACTCTTCGACCGCGACCCCGAACAGGCGCGGGCGTCGGTCGCGGCGATCAAGGAGGTCAGCCGGGAGACCCTCGACGACCTGCGGGCCGCGCTCGCCGTCCTGCGCCGCGACACCGACGCGCCACGGCGGCCGAGCGCCGGCCTCTCCCAGGTCGACGAGCTGCTGGCCCGCTCCGGCGAGGCGGGCCTGCGCGTCACGAAGACCGTCGAGGGTAAGCCGCGGCAGCTGGCGACGGCGGTCGACCTGGCCGCGTTCCGCATCGTCCAGGAGGCCGTGACCAACGTCCGCCGGCACAGCGCCGCCGGCGCCGCGACGCTGCGGATCGCGTTCACCGACGACGCCGTGATGGTCACCGTCCACGACCACGGCCCCGCCGCCACCCTGCCCAACCCCGACGGCGACGGCATCACCGGGATGCGCGAGCGCGCCGTGGGCCTCGCCGGCACGTTCGAGTCCGGCCCGACGCCGAGCGGTGGTTTCCGCGTGTACGCCGAGCTGCCCTACCGGACGCCGTCATGACCCGGGCCGTCTCCTGTCCTGCCGTCGCGCTTCCTGCCATGAGACGCCCGTCGGTGCGGGGGACCGCGTGATCAGGGTGGTGCTCGCCGACGACCAGGCGTTGATGCGGGCCGGGCTCCGGGCGCTGCTGCAGGACGGCGGGGGCGTCGACGTCGTGGCGGAGGCCGGTGATGGCCGGGTCGCGGTCGAGAAGGCCACTGAGCTGGTGCCGCACGTCGTGCTCATGGACGTGCGCATGCCGGTGATGGACGGCATCGAGGCGACCCGCCGCATCGCCGCCGATCCCAGGCTCGACGAGGTCAAGGTGCTCATCCTGACGACGTTCGAGCTGGACGAGTACGTGTTCGACGCGCTGCGGGCCGGGGCCAGCGGCTTCGTGCTCAAGGACAACGAGCCCGACGACCTGATCCGGGCGATCCAGGTCGTGGCCGCCGGCGACTCGATGCTCGCGCCGAGCGTCACCCGGCGGCTGGTGCGGGAGTTCGCGTCGCGGGCCAAGGAGGCCAGGCCCGCCGAGCGGCTCGCCGGGCTCACCGAACGCGAGCGGCAGGTGATGGTGCTGGCCGCGCAGGGCCTCACCAACGACGAGATCGCCGCGCGGTTGTTCGTCAGCCTGGCGACGGCGAAGACGCACATCAGCCGGGCGATGACCAAGCTGCACGTCAGGGATCGCGCGCAGCTGGTCATCATGGCGTACGAGACGGGCCTGATCCGACCCGGCTGGATGACGTGACCGGTTCAGGCGGTGACGTCCCGCCGGGCGAAGGTGATGAAGGCCGCGGTCAGCGCGAGCGCACCGTACACCAGCACCCCGGCGAGACCGTGGCTGTAGGGGACGCTGCCCGGTGCTCCGGTGACCGCGCCCGCGAGGAGGCCGGGCAGCCAGTGGCCGGCGGCGGGGACCGTGTTGCGCGCGATGTTCTCCACCATGATGAACCAGAACAGCGCCACCCCGACCGCGATCGGCGTCGAGCGCAGCAGCACCCCGAGCGCCAGCCCGACGGTGCCGTACAGGATGGCGACGAGCACCGTGTTCAGGTAGCCGGTCACCGCGTCCGCCGGCCACGACTCGGTGGGCGTGCCGCGGACGCCGGTGACGACCGCGGCCGCCGCGAGGCTCACCACCAGCGCGACGAGCAGCGCACCGGCCGTGCAGGCGGCGAGGGCGAGCAGCTTGCCGGCGAGGAGCCGGTCCCGCGATGGCTGGCGCAGCAGCAGCGTCCGTAGGGTGCCGAGGCCGTGCTCGGTGGTGACGCTGGTGAGGAACACGACGAGCACCACCACGCCGACGAGCCGCGACGCGTTCGTGAACCCCGCCGTCAGCCTGGCCGGCGGCACCGGCGCGGTCGCGAAGGTCAGCACCGTCACGAGGATCGTGAAGCCGAACAGGCCGCCGAGCGCCCCGTACAACACCCGCGGCCGACGCAGCTTCAGCAGCTCCGACCTGAACGCGCGCATCATGACGACCGCCCTTCCGTGGCAGTGAACGTGGCAGTGAACGTGGCAGTGAACATGGACAGGTAGTGCTCCTCGAGGTCGCCGCCGCCGGCGAGCAGCTCGCTCGTCGGGCCCTGGAACAGCCGCCGGCCGTCGCCGATGACGATCAGCCAGTCGCAGACCTGCTGGACCTCGGACAGCAGGTGCGAGGAGACCAGCACCGTGCGCCCGTCGTCGTTGATGGACCGCACGATCCCGCGCATGTCCCGGATCCCGGCCGGGTCGAGGCCGTTGGCCGGCTCGTCGAGGATGACCAGCGCCGGGTCGCCGAGCAGCGCCGCCGCGATCCCGAGCCGCTGCTTCATGCCGAGCGAGTAGCGCTGGAACGGCTTGTCACCGGTCAGCCCCACCCGCGCGAGCAGCGCCGGGATGCCGGCCGGGTCGAGACCGCCGAGGGCCGCCTGGACGGCGAGGTTCCGCGCGCCCGACAGCCCCGGGTAGAACGCCGGGCCCTCGATCATCGCGCCGACCCACGGCAGGTACGCGGCCGGCCGGCCGAGCGGCGCGCCGTTCACGCTGCCGTCGCCGGCGTCCGGCCGTACCAGCCCCAGCAGCATCCGCAGCGTCGTGGTCTTGCCGGCGCCGTTGGGCCCGATGAGCCCCGCGACCACGCCCGCCGGGACGTCCAGATCGAGCCCGTCCACGACGGCCCGGCCGCCGTACCGTTTCGTCAGCCCGCGTGTCCTGATGGCATTCATCATGCCCCGCATCGTGGCCCGCCCGCCCCCGCGGGGTCGTCAGGCCGGGGGACCGTCCACCCGCTGCCACCACGGTCGCAGCCGTCACCGGGCGCGTCCACCGTGCGATTGAGTCGGCGGCGGCAGGTGTACGACCAGCGCACGACCGCCCAGTGTGGACCACGGCACGACGCGCCCGACGGTCCCGGCCTCGAGCATGGGTCGCATGCATCGTCTCGCCAACGGCCGCTGGGTCGGCCTGCTCGGCATCGGCTGGTTCGTCCTGTTCCTGCTCGGCGCCGCTGTCCTGCAGGGCGAGCCACCCCCGGCCGGCGCCCCGGTCGCCGAGGTCCGTGACTTCTTCCACGCCCACGGCACCCGCTACCTGGCCGGCGACTACGTCGCGGGCTGCGCCTTCATGCTGCTCCTCCTGCCGTTCGGAGCCCTCCTGCCCCGCGCGCTGCACCTGCCCGACCGTCCACTGTGCTCATACGTCACCACCGGCGCCGTCGCCGCCCTCGTGACGGTCGGCGGCACGGCCACCTCGTTCCTGGACGCGGTCGCGATGGCCCACGGCGACACCCGCCTCGACGACTCGACGGTCACCGCTCTCCTGTACGCCAACAGCGCCGGCATCGCCCTCATCGGCCTCCCCGCCGCGGTGTTCGCCGCCGCCGCCGCGACCCTCCTCCGCCACGCCCGCGCCCCGCTGGCCACCACCGCCCTCGGCTGGCTAGCCGCCGCCCTCCTGACCACCGGCGCCGCCTTCCCGCTCGCCGGTCCCGACCACGGTCCACTGTGGACCGTTCGGTTCGTGAGCTTCCTGACCCTGGCCGCCTTCGTCCTGGCAACCTCGGCCCACCTCCTGACCCGCCAGCAGAACCGACAGCCGCACCGACTCCCAATCGATTAGCCGGGCGACAGCGATTGGTCGGCCACCGGCTGAGTGGGGTGGTCTCGCCGTCGCGTCGGGTCCGGCCCTGCTGTGGCGATCATGGAGCACCGTCCACTGTGGAATTGTGGCAAGCAGCGCGTCGAGGTCGTCGACCTCCGGCTAGACCTTGGTGTCGCGCGATGGACGCCGCCCTCGGGCACCGGGTCGACACGTGGCAGGAGCCGGTTGGCAGCGGCAGCGGCGAGATGTGGACATGGGCTTTTGTCGAAGCCGGCTGGGCGCCGGTTGGAGTTGACGGCGAGGCTGTGTCGTTCGTCGGCAGCGTCGACCCGGTCGACCGACAAGCGGGACGGCCGTCAGGTCGACAGTCTTGACTTTTGTGTCGTACTGATTAACGCTATATATCAAGTCAGGTCTGAATAGATATTCAACCGTGCGTGGTGCGGAAGGCCGATGAGCGTCCCAGACAACCGCCCGGACCCCCCGGGCTGTCGAGGTGGCGGTTTCAAGCGTTCGACATCCGTCGCATCGACAACCATCGGCGTGTTCGAGGTGGCCACGCCGACACCTGCCTGTCGCCACGAGGAAGAAGAGAGGTCGGAGTGTCCAGAAGGCCGTTGAGGACGGGGCTGGCGCTGTTACTCGCGCTGGCAGTGCCTTTCGGTGCCGTGAGTGCCGATGCTTTCGGTGCCGTGAGTGCCAATGCAAACGCAAAACCGCGCCCGATCGACAAGCCGCGCGTGATCATCACGACGGACGGAGAAGGCGACGACATCGCCTCGATGCATCGCTTCCTGCTCTACGCGAACGACTTCGACGTCGAGGGCATCGTCACCTCGGCGTCTCGCTGGCACTGGGCCGGCGACCCCACCGCGACGCCGCCGATCACGGCCAACCGGTGGCATGGCACGAGCTGGATCCCCGCCATGATCGACGGCCTGTACCGCCAGGCCCACCCCAATCTCGTCAAGCACGACCCGCGCTATCCCACCCCGGAGCACCTGCTGAGCGTCGTCAAGGACGGCAACATCACAGCCGGTGGCGAGATGGCCAAGGACACGCCGGGGTCGGACCTGATCAAGAAGGTCCTCCTGGACAACGAGCCGGGCCCGGTCTACCTGCAAGCGTGGGGCGGAACCAACACCATCGCGGCCGCGCTTCGCTCGATCCGCGACGAGTACCAAGGAACCCGTCACTGGGACGAGATCTACCGGAAGGTCTCCGACAAGGCCTTCATCTACGTCATCCAGGACCAGGACCTCACCTACAAGGACCACATCGCCAAGGCGTGGCCCCAGGTCAGCATCCTGATGAACCGCGAGCAGTTCGAGGCGTTCGCCTACGGCTCCTGGCAGTACACGCCCCAGCCGCAGCTCAGCTACTTCCAGAAGGACTGGATCGCGGCGAACATTCAGAAGGGCCCGTACGCGGCGACGTACCCCGTGAACGGCGGCGTTGAAGGCAACAGCATCTGCCGTGGCGGCTGCGCGCCGGGCGATTGGTTCTCCGAGGGCGATTCGCCATCGTTCCTGCACACGATTCCGACCGGTTTGGGTCAGCTCGACGACCCGACCTACGGCGGTTGGGGCGGGCGTTTCGTCCACGTCAAGGATCGTGTGTGGGCGGATGACCCGGCGTACCTGGGCGGCACCCGCCCGAAGGCTACGGATCTGAGCCCATACCCCATCCTGAACACAACGCTGGCCGCCGCCGCGCCGGCCGGGTCGACCAATGTGAAGGTCGCGCGGGTGAGGCAGCCAGGCGGTGGCATCCACAACCAGACGAATGACTTCCTCGCCGGGAACACCGTCACCATCGGCACCGGCTCAGACGCGGAGACGCGTACCGTGACGCTGGCCGGCGGCGGCGGCGCCGGCCCGACGACGCTCTTCGACGCCGCGCCAGCGGGCGCGACGAACATCAAGGTCACGACAGTTACCAACTACTTCACAGGCGATCCGCTGACGATCGGAACGGGCGACACGGCGCAGACGGTCACCGTCACCGACGTCGGAACCCAGCGCGTCGCCACGACGGCAGCCGCCGCGGCCGCACCGGGCGACACCGTCCTGAAGGTCGCCTCGACGGGCGCGTCCTGCAACGCCAACGCCGCCGCCTGCTTCACGGACCCGGTCATGCGACCCGGCGACCAGCTCCGGATCGGAACCGGCACCAGCCAGTTCACGGTCACCATCAAGGCCGTCGGAACCCCGTTCGCCACCGGCAGCGGCGTGACGCTCCAGCAGCCGCTTCCCGCTGCGGTCTCAGCGGGCACGGCCGTGGCGGACCCGGGCTCGGGCATCACGTTCACGCCGGCGCTCAAGACAGCACAGACCGCAGGGGCGACCGCCTCCACGCTTGGCGGTGGCCTGACCCTGGACCGGCCGCTGACCCGTGACCACGTCCAAGGGGCAGCGGTTGCGGACTTCAACAGCCCGGGCTGGCCTCAGGCGCGCTGGACCGATGCGGTCCAGAACGACATGGCCGCGCGGATCGATTGGACATTCAAGGGCTTCGCGGACGCCAACCACCCGCCCGTCCCCACGGTGGCGTCGTGCGACCTGGTCGTGAAGCCGGGCCGGCCCGTTCAGCTCGTCGGCAAGGCGTCCGATCCGGACCGCGACAAGCTCACCTTCGCGTGGTACCAGTACGCCGAGGCTGGAACATACCCAGGCCGAATCGCACTCGAGGGCGCGTCGACGCGAACGCCATCGTTCGAAATGCCCGAAGACGCGCAGCCAGGACAAACCGTGCACGTGATCTTGGCGGTCACCGATTCAGGTGCAACGCCGCTCACGCGTTACCAGCGCGTGATCGTCACGGCCGCCGACAGCCGAGGCAAGCCCGCAGACACGTCGAAGCGTTCGGGGTGCTAGTTCGGGGTGCTAGAGCCGCGGTTTCATTGAGGCGATGAGCATCGCTCAACGCCGGAGGCCCTGCCGCCGTGCAACTGTCGCGCGTCGGCGGGGCCTCCACGTGCGGGAGTATCGTCGCTTCGGTCCGGTAGCGAGCCGAACGGGGCAAAACTTCGGCAGCGAGTCGTCCGCCGACGCTCACTCCACGAAGAACCGCCCCGTCTTGGGAACCGCCCTCTTCTACTCCGAGCAGCCGACGCAGTTGCGCGACTGGGTCGAGGAGTTCGCCGGCTTCAATGAGTAGGCCGCCACCACGGGCGGCTACCGGGTCCATTGACGTCCGCCCCGTCCGCAACGGGCCGGCCCGCAGCACGCGGGCCGGCCCTTCCGGCGTCAGAAACTGAGTTCGGCCGCCGCGCCGGTGAGGCCGGCCGACGGGCCGAGCTGCACGGCGGTCACGTCGGCGGAGCCGGGCAGGCGCACGCTGCGGCTGACCGTGCCGGTGGTGATGTCCAGCAGTTCGATGACGGCGTTGCGGTCCGCCCCGTGGCCGAGCACGGCGACGGTGGTCTCGTCGTACCAGCCGACGGGTGTCGAGCGGGGCGGCACGGTCGCGACGACCTTCCCGGACGTCGCGTCGTACACCGGCGACGCGTGGGGCTGCGCCGACATGATGGTCGAGGCGTCCGTCAGCACGTACCGGCGAGACGGCGAATAACACGTGGCGCCCTCGACCGACCCGCCTGTGCCGTCGAGGCGCGCGCCGGGGGTGCCGTCGGGCGACAGGTACTGCAGCGGGCCCGGCTCGACCGTGTTGTCGGTCTGCGTGCCGCGCACGAGGACCAGGTAGCGGCGCGAGTCGGCGGCCCAGCCGACCGTCGCGCCGAGGAGGTCCAGCGGGACCGGGGTGTTCGTGACGTGCCGGTCGGCCACGTCGACGCGGTGGGCGGTGAAGTGCACCGTGGGGTCCTTCTCGATCGAGGTCCACAGCACCGCGGTGCCGTCCGGCGACCACGACGGGCCGTTGCCGGCGGGGACGTCGACCCATTCGACGGCATCGCGGCCGCGGTCCAGCAACGCGGCCCGGTCGGCGAGGCCCAGCCGGCCGTTGTCGTTCACCGCCGCGCGGGTCAGGTCGGGGGACAGGACCACGGTGAACGGCAGCTCGCGGTACTTGCCGAGGGCCGGGTCGAGGATGCTGGAGCGCTCCTCGCGGGTGTAGACGTGCGCCACCTGAGGGCCGCCGCCGGGCGCGGCGGGCGCGGGTGCGCCGGGGTCCATCGGCGTGCCCGGCCCGCGCAGCAGCAGCGCGGGGACCGCCAGGGCGGCGGTGACCGCGACGGCGGCCGCGATCGCCACGGTGCGGGTGCGTCGGCGCCGGCGGGCCGTGTGGAGGACGGTGTCCGCCAGGCCCGGCGGCGGCACGAGGTCGGCGGGGAACGGAACGTCTCGCAGGTGCATCATGGCGCGGTCCTCACCATCGGGGTGGTCGCGAGGTCGGGGTACGCGGCCCGCAGCTTCGCCAGGGCCTTGGACGCCTGGCTGCGCACGGTGCCGAGGGAGATGTCGAGCAGCTGGGCGACCTCGGCCTCGGAGCGGTCCTCGTAGTACCGCAGCACCACGACCGCCCGTTGCCGCGCCGGCAGCGTGCGCAGCGCGTCGAAGACGCCGTGCCGGACCACGGTCTCGGCGGCGTGGTCGTCGCCCGCGGCGCGGTCCGGCGTGGCCGGCACCAGCGTCTCGGGCCGCCGGGAGCGCAGCCGCCAGCGGTTGATCTGATGGCGGTACATCGCCGTGCGCACGTACGCCTCGGGATGCTCCCGCCGGCGGATCGCGGCCCACCGCCGGACGGTGCCCAGCAGGGCCGTCTGCAGCAGGTCCTGCGCGAGATGGGTGTCGCCGGTCAGCAGGTACGCCGTGCGCAGCAGCGCGGCCGACCGGGTGGCCACGAACTCGCGGAATTCCCGCTCGTCCTCCGGGCTCATCCAGGTTCCTCTCCGTCGTGGCGGTGCCTCACCCTTCCAGACACCGCGACGCCCGGGAGCAATGCCTACGCCGGCGGGCGCAGCGCCGCGACGGTGGCGGCGGCGGGCCGCAGCGCGGGCGCGGTGGCGGCGACGAACAGCGCCAGCAGCACCGGGATTGCGAGGGCGCCGGGCAGGCCGACGACGGTGCTGGCAGCGCCGATCAGCACCGGCCCCAGCAGGAAGCCCAGGTAGCCGAGCCCGACCACCCGGGCGAGGGCCCGCCCCGCCGCGTCCGGATTGCGGTCGCCCGCGGCGGAGTACACCTGGGGCGCGATGAGCGCCATCCCGGCGCCCAGGCAGGCGAAGCCGGCGACGCCCGCGACCGGCACGCCGACGAGCAGGGCGGCACCGAGCCCGCCGGCGGCGAGCAGCCCGCTGGCGCGGACCACGACGACCGGCCCGAACCGGGCGGTGAGCCGGTCGCCGACGAGCCGGGTGAGCGTCATGGCGACCGAGAACGCGGCGAACGCCGCCGCGGCGAACCCGGCCGAGCTGTCCAGCTCGTCGCGCAGGTAGACGGCGCTCCAGTCGGCGGCGGCGCCCTCACCGACGAGCGCGCAGCAGACGAGGACGCCGAGGAACAGCACGCCCCGGACCGGCCCGCGAGCCTCCGCCGGCGCCGTGCCGAGCGAGGGGCGGCCGGCGTCGGGCAGCGCCCACCACGCGGACCAGGCGGCGAGGGCCACCGTCACGCCCGCGACGGCGGTGAACGTCGTCCGCGGCCCGACGCCGGCGTGCGCGAAGAGCCCGCCGGCGCTCGCGCCGATGAAGCCGCCGATGCTGTACACGGCGTGGAACGAGGACATGATGGGTGCGCCCCAGGCCCGTTGCACGTCGATCGCGTTGGCGTTCATGGCGATGTTCAGGGTGCCGTGCACGGCCCCGAACACGAACAGTGCGGCGGCGAGCGTCACCAGCCCCGGCGCGTACGCGGGCGGGATGAGCACCAGGCCTTCGGCGAACGCGACCGGCAGCATCACCCGCCGGCTGCCGAACCGGTCGACCAGGCGCCCGGTGGCCTGCATGCCGGTGATCGCCCCGGCGGCGAACGCCAGCAACGCAACGGCGAGGGCACCGTCGTCCAGCGACAGATCCCGCTTGATCGCCGGGATGCGGGCGGTCCACACGCCGAGCGTGACGCCGAAGAGCAGGAACAGCAGCGCGGTCGCGACCCGCGCCCGCACGAGGACACCGGCTTGCACGCGCCGATTCTGCCGCATTACCGGCGGCGCGCTGAATACCATCGACTGATGGATTTCCGCGAAGCCGTCCACGACGACCTGCCCGCCATCGTCGCGCTGCTGGGCGACGACGTGTTGGGCAAGGACCGGGAGGCGGCGGTGGTCGACGAGGTGTACGAGCGGGCGTTCGCGGCCGTGGCCGAGGACCCGCGCAACGAGCTGGTCGTCGCCGACGACGGCGGCGAGATCGTGGCGGCGCTGCAGGTGACGTACATCCCGGGGCTGGGCAGGCACGGTGCGGAGCGGGCGCTCGTCGAGTCGGTCCGGGTCCGCGCCGACCGGCGGGGGCAGGGGCTTGGTGCGGAGCTCATGACGTGGGTCGTGACGCGGGCCGGCGAGCGTGGCTGCGCGTTGGTGCAGCTGACCACCGACAAGCGCCGCGCCGACGCGCGCCGGTTCTACGAGCGGCTCGGCTTCGTCGCCAGTCACGAGGGCATGAAGCGGGACCTGTAACTGCCGTGCTGGCCGGCGCCGACGACGACCAGAACGACATCACTGGGGTCCCGCCGGTCAGGCCTGGGTGATCCGGCCGGCGTCGACCTTGATGGCGATCTCCTTCAACCCCGTGGTCGCCGGCCCGCTCATCCGGGCTCCGTCGGCGATCGCGAACGTCGAGTTGTGCGCGGGGCAGGTGGCGACGCCGTCCTTCGGCGCCGTGACCTTCACGCCCTTGTGGGGGCAGGCCGCGTTGTACGCCTTGAACGTGCCGGCGACCGGCTGGACGATCAGGACGTCGCCGACGACCTCCCCGCCGCCGACCGGGATCTCGGCGGTGCTCGCCAGGCTGGCCGCGGGCGCGGGCGCCGTGCTCTCGGCGGGAGGGGCGGACGTCGCCGGGGCGGCCGCCGCCCCGGACGAGGCAGGCTCGGAGCCGCAGGCCGCGAGCAGGGCCGTGGCACCCGCCCCGGCGAGCAGCGCCCGGCGGCCCGCACACCATCGCATCGACACAGTTGAGCTCCTTCCGTGGGTTACCGATCCCGCACGGTACGCATCAACGGCATCGACCGCAATAAATTGCATGGTTCTTTCATGCCCCGTTAAGGCACGACGCCGGCCCCCGCGTCGTTGCGGGGGCCGGCTCCGGGATCGGCGGGATCAGGCCAGGGTGAACCTCCACTGCTGGTTGGTGGCGCCGTGGCAGGTCCACTGGAGCAGGCGGGCGCCGTCGTCGACGGAGCTGCCGTTCACGTCAACACAGAGTCCACTTTGGACGTTCTTCACCGTGTACACGCCGGAGGTGCCGGTCGGGGTCACGATGAACTTCTGGTTGTTGCCGTTGTTGCAGGTGAACTGCTGCAGGAAGGCGCCCGCGGTGGTGGAGCCCCCGACCACGTCGAGGCACTTGCCGCTGTGCACCGCCTTGAGGTAGACGGCGCCGCCACCGGCGTCGACCGCCTGCCACTTCTGGTTGTTGCCGCCGGTCGGGGCCCACTGGATGATCTGGGCCTCGTCGGCGGTCGAGACGCCGTTGACGTCGACGTTCTTGCCGCTGTGCTGGGCCGTCATCGTCCACGTCTTCCCGGCCACGCCGCCGGTGCCGGGCGTGCCCACGCCGGTCCCGCCGAAGGTGAACGAGTCGAGGTCGAAGCCGTTGTTGGCGCTGTTCTTGAACACCATGTAGAGCGTGTGGGTGCCGGACAGCGCGGCGGTGTTGACCGTCGCGGTGTTCTGGTAGTTGTCCCACCCGGTGGTGTTCGGGACCGCCGTCGTCGCCAGCAGGGTGCCGGTCGGCGAGTCGGCGCGCAGCTCGATGGAGCCGCCGCCGGTCGGCGAGGAGACCCGGTAGGTGACGTTGGTGATGCCCTGCAGGCTCATCGGGTTGAACGAAATCCAGTCGTTGTTGGAGATGTCGCCGATGCGCTTCGTGCTCTCCGCGCCGGCCTGGTCGATGACCCGGATGCCGGACTGTGCGGTGAAGTACTCCGCCTGCTTGTGCTTCGGCTGGAGGATGGCCTGGCCGTAGCCGGTCAGCGGGGCCGCGCCGCCCGCGCCGCCGTTGTCGGTGTACTTGGCGATGAGGGCGTAGAAGAGGTTCGCGCCGTCGGGGTGCCCGCCGAGCAGGTCGGTGGAGATGGTCCCGGAGCAGCCGGGGTACTCCGTGGTCTCGTGCAGGTGGTCGTCGTGGCCCAGCGCCGGGTTGACGTACACCTTGGAGCAGTCGATCGCGGCGCCGCCGGGGTCGGTGACCGTGACGGTGTAGGCGACCTGATCACCGAAGTTGAGCATGCCGCCGTTCACCGGGGTGCTGACCGTGACGGTCGGCGCGGTGTTGCCGACGGTGATCTGCACGTTGGCGAATCCGGTCTTGCCGGTGTTGTCGGTGACCTTCAACTGTGCGGTGAAGTTGCCGTTGCTGCTGTACGTCTTGGCGGGGTTCGCCGCCGTCGACGTGGTGCCGTCGCCGAACGTCCACAGGTAGCTGATCGTGTCGCCCGGGTCCGGGTCCATCGATCCAGCGCTGGAGAACTGCACGCTCAGCGGGGCGTTGCCGTTGGTCACGTTGGCCGAGGCCTTGGCGATCGGCGACCGTCCACCTTGGACGTAGTCGATGCGGTAGAGGCCGGAGTCGTTGTTGCCGCCGCCGAAGTTGGAGCCCCATTCGAGCAGGTACAGCGAGCCGTCGGGGCCGAACTCCATGTCCATCGGCTTGTTGAAGTTGCCGCCGGGCAGGAACGTGTTGGTCCGGGTGACGGCGGTGTTGCCGTCGAAGTGGACCTCCTTGACGAAGTTGCGGGCCCACTCGTAGAAGAAGTGGACGCCGTCGTAGTACTGCGGGAACTTCGTCGACGACGGGTTCGCCGCGTTGTACCGGTAGACCGGCCCGCCCATCGGCGCGGAGCCTCCGGCGCCGAGCTCCGGGAAGTTCGTCGAGGCCGGGTAGCCGTACCACATGTTCGGCGCGACGATCGGCTTCAGGTTGACCAGGCCGGTGTTGTTGGGGGAGTTGTTGACCGGCGCGGCGCAGTTGAACTTCGCGCCGACGACGCCGGTGTCGGGGTTGTACGGCGCGTAGGGCTGGTTGTCGCCGTGGCAGAAGGGCCAGCCGTAGTTGCCCGCCGTCTTGATGACGTTGAGCTCGACCAGGCCTTCCGGGCCGCGGTTGGTGGTCGGCGGGTTGCGGTCCGGGCCGTAGTCGGCCAGGTAGACCCAGCCGTTGGCCGGGTCGATCGAGAAGCGGAACGGGTTACGGAAGCCCATCGCGTAGACCTCGGCCCGCGTCTGGGCGGTGCCCTGCGGGTACAGGTTGCCCGACGGGATCGTGTAGCCGCCGGAGGCTGCGGGCCGGATGCGCAGCAGCTTGCCGCGCAGGTCGTTGGTGTTGCCGGCGGTGCGGGCGGCGTCCAGGTTGGCCTTGCCGGACCGCCAGTCGAGGGGGGCGTAGCCCTGCCAGTTGGGGTCCAGGTTCGGTGGGGTGTCGTCGCCGGTACCGATGTACAGGTTGCCGTCCGGGCCGAAGGCGATGTAGCCACCGGTATGGCCGGGCTCGGGGAACGTGCGGTCGCGGTAGGCCGGGATGTCGATGATCGTGACGCCGCTGGACATGTTCAGCGTGTCGCCGCTCAGCGTGTACCGCGAGACCCGGTTGATGTCCGTCGTGCTGCTGGCCGGTGAGTGGTACAGGTACACGTAGCCGTTGCTGGCGAAGTTCGGGTCCAGCGCAAGGCCGGTGAGGCCGTCCTCGCCACCGGTGTAGACGCTCAGCGTCCCGGCGGTGACGGTGGAGTTGGTGCTCGGCTTGAAGATCTTCACCTGCCCGGCGCGCTGCACGTACAGGACGCGGCCGTCAGGCGCGACGGCGAGGGCCATCGGGTCGGCGGTGTTGTCGTCGAGGGTGCGCTTCTCGAAGTTGCCCCAGACGGTGCCGCCGCAGTCGCCCGCGAGGTTGCCCGCCGCCCACCGGATCCCGCCCAGGACGTGGTTGCGGAAGAACGTCTCGCTGTAGGACTCGATGGCGTGGCCCATGGCGGTGGTCCACACCCGGCCGCCGGAGGTGTTGCGGCACCAGGAGATCGGGTGGTCGCTGCCCATCGCGCGGGAGCCGGGGTTGTACGTGCGCTCGTCGGCGGTCACGAGCACGTGCACGTCGCCGCGCGGGTTCTTGTCGAAGTTGTACCACTCCTCGCTGCGGTTCCACCGGTCCGGCAGGCCCACCGTGGACGGGTGGAACTTGTCGGCGACGATGGCCTGGCCGGCCAGGACGCCGGGGGAGTGCTCGGGCATGTGCGCGCCCGCGTTGACCGTCTGGTCCCACCACGGGTACTCGGTGTCGATGCCCATGTCGGTGGCGTTGTGGATGGCGACGATGCCCTTGCCGCTGGCCAGGTAGCCCTCGACGGCCGAGCGCTGGGCGGCGGTCGTGAACACCATGCCCGACGTCTGCAGCATGACGAGGACGTCGTAGGTGGCAAGGTTGGCCGGCGTGAAGACGGCCGAGTCCTCGCTGAACACCGCCTCGAAGTTGTTGGCGGCGGCCTGCTGCTGGATCATCTGGATGCCGGCCGGGATCGAGTCGTGCCGATACCCGACGGTCTTGGTGAACACCAGCGCGCGGAAGGCGGGCGCCGCCTGCGCGGGCTGGACGAGCGCCATCGACAGCAGCATGCCGACGATGGTGCCCAGGATCAACGTGCTTCTTCGCATGCCGTTTCCTCTCGGCGGGACAACGCGATGCGAGCCATGGGCGCACGACAGCACCCCCCGTGGACAGGGTTGAGTGGCGCGTGGGTGATCCGGTCGATTCGACTGCCGTCCGCCGCGACGGACAGTGACATCGACTGGATGGAGACGCGCCAGCTGCCGTGACGAAGAGTCACATCGATGGGCTCTTCTGTCATGGCTCGCGGCGCCAAGCCTGCTCTGGCGAACCTTTTGAAGTCAATACGGACAACAAACAGGCAGCTCATAACGTTTTTTTGCAGCTCAGTTCTGCGCCTCGGAGAGCACGGTTTCGTAGCTGTTTCGTCTTGATCGGGTTACGTCATTGCCAGTCGACGCTCAGACCTTTAACGTAATGGACACGATCTTTTGTCTTATCCAGCAGAAGTACTGCACCGGTGACCGGAAGATCTAGCAACGTGAAGTTTGCTGCTTACGTTGAGTGCTGCATCGGGCTGCGAACGTCGACGCGGTCGCGCCGGAGGTGACACGGCGTTAGGGGAAACCGCCGTGGCATCGCATTCGTTGCTCACGCTCCGAAGTGTTTTCCAAGGTCATCCATGGCAAGAGCTCCTGACACCCCATCCATAGGAGAACACGTGAGACGATCCACGTCCGTTGTCGCGGCGATGAGTGCTGCGTTGCTGATTCTGACCGGTTGTGCCACCGATGAGCCGACCACGACCGCCTCCGGTGCCGCGTCGTCGACCGCGGCGGCGGGGTCGGGGACTGGCGAGCAGTCGAAGTTCTTCGTGCAGGCCGATTACGACAACGAGTTGTCGCTGCTGCAGGCCACCGCCACCGGCCCCGCTGACAAGCCGTGGGAGCAGGTGCTCAACCCGAAGCTGGTCGACACCGCGAAGTACAAGAAGGCCGGCCCGTACAAGGTGTGCTTCTCCAACGCCGCGTTGAACAATCCGTGGCGGCAGGTCGGGTTCAAGGTGATGCAGGCCGAGGTCGAGGCGCAGAAGGCGAAGATCAAGGAGTTCGTGCACGTCGACGCGGAGGGCAAGGACAGCAAGCAGATCGCTGACATCAACGACCTGCTCGGCAAGGGCTGTGACGCGCTCATCGTCTCGCCCAACACCACCGCGACGTTGACGCCCGCGGTGGAGGCGGCCTGTGCCAAGGGTTTGCCGGTCATCGTGTTCGACCGTGGCGTGGACACGAAGTGTCCGGTCACGTTCATCAACCCGATCGGCGGTTACGGGTTCGGGCACGTGGGTGCGTCGTTCCTGTCGGAGAAGGTGAAGTCCGGCGGTAAGGTCCTCGCGCTGCGGATCCTGCCCGGCGTCGACGTGCTGGAGACCCGCTGGTCGGCGGCGAAGGTTCAGTTCGACAAGGCGAAGGTCAACGTCGTCGGTGTCGAGTTCACCGATGGTGACCCGGCGAAGACGAAGAAGATCGTCAACGACTACATTCAGCGGTACGGCACGATCGACGGCATCTGGATGGACGCCGGTGCCACCGCCGTCGCCGCGGTCGAGGCGTTCCAGGACGCGGGCAAGCC
>NZ_JBEXUD010000073.1:28800-42180 GCF_040614215.1 Dactylosporangium sp. NPDC006015 | reverse complement strand
GTCGGCGAGGATTTCGTCGATGAGGGCGGGGAACTTCCCGTCGCGGTCCCTGATCAGGTAGCGCGCCCGGCAGCTCGCGTTCTCGAGGTCCATCACGAGGTTCTTGATGGCCTGTGCCACCCAGCCTGCGGTCGGGTGCGCGGTGGTGTCGAGGATGCGGATACGGCGGTTGGCGTGCTCGATGACTGCGAGGATGTACTGGCGCTGCCCGGTCAGGGTGACGGTCTCGATGAAGTCGCAGGCGGGCAGCGTTTCGGCTTGGGAGCGCAGGAAGCCGGCCCAGGTCGTGACGCTTCGCTGGGGCGCGGGGTCGATGCCCTCGGTCTTGAGGATCTCCCAGACGGTGGAGGGGGGCGACCTTGATGCCGAGGGTGGCGAGTTCGCCGTGCACCCGCCGGGTGAAGTAGGCCGCCGACGAGGTGCCCGTGGTTCGGGTCCTTTTCCGACGGCCCCTTCCCGAACCGGACGGGCGGCTTTCACCGCATCCGGCTCTCCAGTGCTCTACTTCCGGGTGCTTGCTGTGGCTCGTCCGGCGTGGATGTCGTGGTGGCAGCGTGAGCAGACCACGAGGGTCTTGCGCTTGCGCTTGGCCATCAGATGGATCCACGTTGGTCGTTCGGGTCTGCCCGGCCTGTCGAGGTCAGCGAGTTTCCGGACGTGGTGCACTTGCAGTCCCGTGCGTGACTCGCAGAGCTCGCACCGTTCGGCGAGGAGCCGGTGGATCAGCTCGTTGCCCTGGGTGGTGGCCTGGGGTGGTTTCCGGTCGTTGATGATCGCGGTGGGCTGGCGTTTGAGGGGGATCCCGCCGAAGCGGGCGACCAGTGGCTTCCTGCCCTGGCGTGGGACCGTGACCTGGAAGCAGACCCGGGGGCCGTCGTCGGTGGCGACCCGCGTCTTGTACTTACCGGCCATCTTCGTGACGGTGGTGGAGTGCTTCGCGGCCAGGGTCTTGAGCATGGATGTCTCCATGACTCAGTGCAGTCGGTCCAGCGGGTAGACGTCCTGGGCCAGCAGGTAGTACTGGACATATCCGCGGTACTCGGAACCGTAGGTGGCGACGATCGTGAAGTCCTCGTCGAACAACAGCGGGCCTCGTTGCGCGGGTATGCCCTTGCTCATATACCGAGCGCATCGCTGCCGGATGGCGGTCCTGGGCACGAACAAGCCGATGGTTCCGTTGATCATCCGACGACCGTCGGTGATCTTGGTATCGGCGTGCTGGGTTCTGATTTTGTAGCCGAGGAAATGCGCCGCCTGGTGTTGCGCGACTTTCGGTGTGAGCGGGACATCAGGACCCGACCAGGCAGGTTCGTCGTCGCTTGCCAGAACGCCCTGTGAACAGCATGGACGTATTTATCGGCAGGTACAGGGCTCTACTGCGTGCGGAAATCGACGCCGCGATTTCATCTCTTTACGGCGTTGAGCGTGACGACGTGGATTTCATTCGATACTTTCCCGATTGTCATGCGTAAGGATGAGCAGGGGTTCGGGGAGTATCGGACGAAGCGGTCTATCCTGCAGGTGCGCGACGCGATGGTGGAGGCGATCACGACGGGTCTGCCGTACCAGACGATCTTGAATTCGCCGCTAGGTCATGGGCCGCGTTATCCCGCAAGGACGAGAGGCTGATGGATGAGTGTCGCGGAGCGTCGGGGTCAGCGGATGCGGGCGGCGTTGGAGGCGTTGGTCGGCAAGCCTGACGGGCTCGCGTTCCGCGACGTCTGGGACGAGGTGTGCCGGCGTGTGCCGCCGCAGCCGGAGGATCTGGAACGCACCAGGTCGAACCGGCAGCGCGGTGAGGTCGATCTCGTCTGGTATGCCGTCAACCTTGTCAAGGCGGGCTGGCTGCGGAGGGAACATCGACTGTGGTTCCTTACCGACGGGGGCCGGCTCGCGCTGACGGAGTACCGGGATCCGGACGAGTTCGCACGGGTGGCTGAGGCGGCGTACCGGTCGTGGGATCGCGGGCGTGTCACGCCGGTGAACGCCGTGGATGGTCCGGTGGACGGCATCTTGGCCGGTCCGTCGGGTGAGGTGGTCCTCGCCGCCGCCGCTGAGCTGCTGCGGCGTGGTTTGCGTAGCGGTGGTTCGGCGTTCGTGGCGGGCCGTTCGGTGTGGTCGCCGGCGGCGGTGGGGGAGTTGTATGAGCGTTTCGTTGAACGCCCCGACGCGTCGGGTGCGGACTTCCTCACGAAACTGCGGCGGCAGCTCGACGGCTGTTCCGATGACGCGGTGCTGCTCACCGCGGAGCTGTTGACGCTGAACGTGCTGCCGCTGTCGAACGTGACGGCGATGGCGAAGCGGGCAAGAATCCGATCGGTGCTCGGATGGCTGGCGTCGCCGGTGGAGACGCCACCGATAATCGACAAGGCGTTCGAGCATGGTGTGTTCAGCGGTGGTGTCGGGTTCAACGTCTCGATCTGGAAGATGCTCAGCCTCCTGATCCATGTCGTACGGCATTGGCACGACCTTCCGGCGGCCGATCAGCAGGCGGCGTTCGATGATCCGTGGGCGTGGAAACGGTTCGTGCGCGGCTGTCCCGGCCCGAACATGCCGTCGCAGCGGGAGGCGTTGCTGTATCTGGCGCATCCGGACACGTTCCTGCCGATCGTGAAGGTCAGCCACAAGGTCGCGATCCGCGACGCGTTCGCTGCGGACCTGCCGGCGGCGACCGGCGATGTGGACCGTGATCTGTTGCAGATCACGGTGGCGTTGCAGGCTGAGCAGCACGGGCCGGTCGATTTCTACGACGGCCCGTACGCCGACCGGTGGCGCACGACGGCCACCGACACCACCGACGAGCCGGGGTCGCGGCGGGCGTGGCTGGTGCGCGGGTCGAGCGTCAACGGCCACAACCTCGTGCCGGCCTGGCTGGCTGAGGGCTTCGTCTCGCTCGCGGCGGCGAACCTGCTCCCGATCGACGTGGGCATCGATCACGCCACGTTGAAGGAGGCCGTCGACCGCGATTACAGCCACAAGTCGTACGCCGCGCGGAAGGAGAAGCTGCAGGAGTTCCACACCTTCCTGAGCCGAATGCACGACGGCGACTTGGTCGCCACCTCCAGCGGCGGGGCGGTGCACGTCGGGGTGCTGACCGGCCCGCCGGTGTTTGTCGAGTCCGCCGACAAGCGCTCCAACCTGCGCCGGATGGTGCAGTGGCGCCCTCGTGAAGCCGCGGTGGAGTATGCGGCGCTGCCCGCGCCGTTGCCGGCCAAGCTGTCCAGTCAGGCTGACGTGGTCGACCTGACCGACGAGTTGGCGCTGCTGGAAGAGCTCATCGGCGTGGACGGCCCGACGCTGCCTGCGGCCGATCTGGTACTCCGGGACGCCGACGACGCGCTTGCGGAGGCGCTGCTGGTCGACCGGTCGTGGCTGCAGGAAGTCATCGAGCTGCTCCGTGATCGGCGGCAGCTGATCCTGTACGGTCCGCCCGGCACCGGAAAGACCTACCTCGCCCAGCGCGTGGCGTGGCACCTGACCGAACCGAACGCCGTGCGGCTGGTGCAGTTCCACCCGTCGTACTCCTATGAGGACTTCTTCGAAGGGTTCCGGCCCAGCGTCGGCGAGGACGGCAAGGTCGGGTTCGAGCTGAGGCCCGGCCCGTTCCGGCGCATCGTCGACGCCGCCCGGCAGGACCCGTCGACCCCATACGTGCTGATCATTGACGAGATCAACCGGGCGAACCTGGCGAAGGTGTTTGGGGAGCTGTACTTTCTGCTGGAGTACCGCGACCAGGCCGTCGGGCTGCTGTATTCGGCCGGTGAGGAAGACGATTTCACGTTGCCGGAGAACGTGTTCCTGATCGGCACGATGAATACCGCCGACCGGTCGATCGCGTTGGTCGACGCGGCCATGCGCCGCCGGTTCGCGTTCGTGTCCTTGCATCCGAACGACGACCCGGTCCGTGGGTTGCTCGGCAGGTGGCTGGACCACCATGGGTTGCCCGGTGAGGCGGCGGCGCTGCTGGCGGCGTTGAACGCGCGGGTGCCGGACGCGGACTTCGCCGTCGGCCCGTCGTACCTGATGCGGCACAGCGTCTACGCCGACGGAGGCCTGGACCGGGTGTGGCGGACCTCGATCCTGCCCCTGCTGGAGGAGCTGCACTACGGCGACGGCGTCGACCTGGCCGCCCAGTACGGGCTGGCGGCCCTGCGCCGCAGCGTCGCCACCGCGCAGACCAACACGTCGATGCCGGCAGCGGTTGCCGACGAGCCGTCCTGATGCTCATCGAGCTTGATGAGCTGGGACCCGCAGTGGAGGTGCGGCTCACCGATGTCGAAGGCCGGCGTCTGGCCGCCTCCGGGGTCGTGGAGGCCGTGCCGTCGCGTTACGACCCGGGAGTGTGGCTGATCCGCGCGGCCGGCAAGGTCGGCGTCGCCCAGGTCGGCGGCACCGAGGTGTGGGTACGCCCGAAGGTGCCGATCGACCGACTGCTGTTCCTGCTGGGCTACGCGAGCAACCCGACCGGCTGGCGGGACGAGACGGTCGACCTGACCGGCGGGGAAAACCTGCTGCCGGCCCTGGCCCATGCGCTGTGGCGGCAGGCGAACCGGGCCCTGCGGCAAGGTCTGCTGCAGGGCTACCAGGTCCGTGAGGAGGCGCTGCCGGTGCTGCGTGGCCGGCTGCGAGAAGGCGAGCAACTGCGCCGCCATCACGGCGCCGCGATCCCGGTCGAGGTCCGATACGACGAGTTCACCAGCGACATCGCGGAGAACCAGCTGCTGCGTGCCGCAACGCAACAGATGCTCCGCGTACCCAGAGTCGACCAGGAGTGCCGGCGTCGGCTGCGGCACCTGCTGATCCGGCTGGGGGACGTGACGCCGCTCGTGCGGGGGCAACCACTGCCGCAGTGGTACCCGACCCGGCTCAACACCCGCTACCACACCGCGCTACGGCTGGCGGAGGTGATCCTGCGCGGTACGTCCGTCGAGCACGCCGCCGGTGCGACAGCGGTCAACGGGTTCATGCTCGACATGCCCCGACTGTTCGAGGACTTCGTCACCGTCGCCATCGCCGAAGCACTGCAACGCCATGGCGGACGGGCGCGCCGCCAGGACCCGCACTACCTCGACCAGGACTCGAAGGTCCGGATGCGACCCGACCTGGTATGGCACCGCGACAACGTCCCCGCAGCCGTCATCGACGCCAAGTACAAGTCGGAGAAACCGGCCGGGTTCCCCCAGGCCGACCTCTACCAGATGCTCGCCTACTGCACCGCACTCGACCTCACCCACGGACACCTCATCTACGCCCGGGGCAACGAGCAACCCGCCCGACACACCATCCGCAGCACCGGCGTCCAGATCATCTGCCACGCGCTCGACCTGGGGCAGCACCCCTCGGTCCTCCTCGCCCAGGCCACCCGAGTCGCGGACATCATCTGCGCAACAGCCTGCGTTTTGCCGAGGCCGTAGGGAAACCTACGGCCCCGCTGCCTCGCTCAGGCTGGGCACAGAGGGTCGACGCGGTCGCCGGACGCTGACCGCAGCCTGAACCAGCCGACCCCTCGGGCACCTCTTCTGCGCGCGCAAGGTTGGTATGGACGCAGCGTCATGAACGGCACTTGATTGGAGCGCGCTAACAATGCGCTCACAGCAGAGATCAACTCCAGGCGGACACGGAAGCATGACGCAACACCGGCCAACACGCAGCAGTGTTAATGTGAGGAGGTCACTTGGATGTGGGAACACCGGCCGACATGAGCCGACACTCCACAGTGGAGCCTTTGCAAGCCCTGGGGGTCAAGGGGTCGTGGGTTCGAATCCCGCCGTCCCGAATTTGAAAAAGGCCAGCTCGGCTGGCCTTTTCGTTGACCAGAATCAATGTGTCGGCCGCGTCATGACACTTGATTTGCACGTACGCGCGTACTGTTTCCGCGAAGCTGCTGCTGAGTGGCGTGTTGATCTCGTCGTTGTCCGTTAGCGAACTGGGCCTGCTGCGACCAGTCCGAGCACCGTGATGATCGGGCGATATGTAGCCTGAGCTGCTCGTTTGCGTTTTGCCTTGATCGATGCCCATCTGGGAAACGGCCCCTTTACCGCACCGGTCAGCTATGAGTCCACTGTGGATGATCACGACACATCTGCGACACGTACGCCCGTACGGTGATCTCCCCCGATGGTTCACGCTTCGGGCAGTGCGTCGGCGCTGGTACGGGTCCGTTGTGGGAGGTGCACGTCGAGCAGGTAGGGGATGGTGCTGACTGCGTTGGTAGCGGCGATGTCTGCCTCGACGGCCGCCCTGCGCGATCCGGCCGAGCCCGCCTCGCCGCCGACACCTCGGACGCCGAACGCCCGGTCGTCTGTCACCGGCTCGGTGACAAGTAGCCGATCGGAAGATTGCATTCCGTCACTCTGGTAGTGCAGGGTTGCTCGTGGCAACGCCGTCCGCCGGGGGAGGGGCATGGCATCGGACCCCATCGTAGAGGTGCACGGCCGCATCACGGACGTGCTGGCCAGCCTGCTGAACCGCCGCCCGGCCCCGCAGGCGTACGTACGGCGCCACCTGGCCGAGCACGCCGCGGCCGGCGGCGTCCTCGACGAGCGGGTCGTGTCGCTGGACTTCCTGCCCTACGCCGACGCCCCACGCCTACGTGGCCTCGTTCCGAACCTGCGGACCGCCGCGGGGTCGGACGTGTGGCAGGCGTGGCGGCAGGTCGCCTACTCCTGGCGCTGGGACCACCCCGCCGCGAACCTTGACGCGCTCGCCTGTTCCCTGGCCTCGTACGATCCGGCCGCAGCCCTGTCGGGCAGCGTGTGGCTGACGCAATGGGCGCGTCGTCCCCGCCAGTCCAGCGAGATCCTGGCCCGGTTCACCAACGCCCTGAACGCCGTGGCCGCGATGGTGCTGCCCGATGGACTGCCGGTCGCGGTGACCGGCGACCGTGCCGGCGAGGTGCGGGTGTGGGACCTGCACTCGGGAGAAACGCTGGGACCGATGTGGCCCGGCCATCGTGGTGCGGTGCTTGCCGTGGCAACGACGGTGCTGCCCGACGGCCGGCCGGTCGCGGTGACCGGCGGCGCCGACGGCGACGTGCGCATGTGGGACCTGCTCACCCGTGAGGAGTCCTGGGTTGCGCAGCCCGGGCACCGCCGCGACGTGCGGGCGGTGGCGACGGCGGTGATGCCCGACGGGAGGCCGGTTGCGGTGACCGTCGGCGACGGCCGCGAGGCGCGGATATGGGAACTGTGGACCGGCACCCAGATCGGTGACCCGTTGATTGGACACGCCCGGGAACTGCGAGCGGTGGCGACGGCGGTGCTGGCCGACGGGAGGCCGGTCGCGGCGGTCGGCGGCCATGACGTATCAGTGCGGGTGTGGGACCTGACCACCGGCGTGCCGATCGGAGATCTGCGGACCGGGTCCAGCGATGGTGTGTGGGCGGCGACTGCGATTGTCATGCCCGACGGGCGGCCGGCCGCGGTGACCGGTGATGGCGACGGCGTGGTCCAGGTGTGGGACCTGACCACCGGGGCTGCAATCGGAGCCTTCGACGCGGACGACGCCGATGCGGTGCAGGCGGTGACTGCGGCAATGCTGCCGGACGGGCGCCAGGTCGTGGTGGCCGGTGGAAACGGCGCGGTGCGGGTGTGGGACGTGACCACCGGCACGCGGGCGAGCGAGGCCTGGATCGAGCATGACGGAAGCGTGTCGGCGGTGGCGGCGGTCACACTGCCTGACGGTCGGCCGGTCGCGATAACGTGCGGGGAAGACAACGTGCTGCGGATGGTGCACCTGAACGCGGGCGCGGCGCCGAGTGACCCGTCGACCGGCCTCGACGTCAGCGGCGGCCTGCGGGCGGTGTCGACGGCAGCCTTGCCAGATGGCCGACTGGTCGCCGTGACGGGCGGCGGCGACAGTGCCGTGCGAGTGTGGGACCTGTCCACCGGCGCGGCGTTGGGCGCTTTGACCGCCGTCGACACCACGCCTGGGCGGGCGGTGTCGACGATGGTCCTGCCTGACGGGCGGCCGGCAGCGGTGACCGGCGGCCGGGACGGCGTGGTGCGGGTTTGGGATCTGACAACCGGTGCGGCACTGGGCGTCTCACTGTCCGGTCATGACAGCGCGGTGTGGGTGGTGTCGACGGTGGTGCTGGCCGACGGCCGCCCGATGGCGGTGGCCGGCGGCCGGGACGGCGTGGTGCGGGTCTGGGATCTGACGACCGGTGCGGCGATAGGTGCCCCGCTTTCCGGCCACACCAGCCCTGTGGTGGCGGTGTCGGCGGTGATGCTGCCCAGCGGGCGGACGGTCGCCGTCACCCTTGGTGTCGATGGTGTGATGTGGATGTGGGACCTGACGGCCGGTGCGCCGGTCGGTGCCTCGGTGACCCCTCACGGCCACAACATCTGGGCGGTTTCGACGGCGCGGTTGCCTGACGGGCGGCCGGTCGCGGTCACCGGTGACTTCGATGGTCTGGTGCGGGTGTGGGACCTGACGTCCGGCGCGCCGGTGGAGCCACCACTCATTGGCCACAACGACATCGTGTGTGCGGTGGCGACCGGCACGTTGCCTGACGGGCGGCCGGTCGCGGTGACCGGCGCGGACGACGGCGTTGTGCGACTGTGGGATCTGACCACGCATCAGCCGCTCGGTCACCCCCTCTCGTTGCCCGACTCGGTTGTCGGTATCGCGGTGGTGGACGATCTGGGCGGGCCGCTGGTGGTGCTCGTGGGGACCGGGATCGCGTGCGTGCGGTTGAACGTCGACGCATTGATGGGGAGCGTGTCGCATGGGTGAGCTGGTCGGGGTGCACGGGGTCGCCAAGCAGCGGCTGGGACGGCACCTGCTGCTGCGGGACTGGGCGCCCGCCTTGGCCGACGGCGTCGAGCGGGCCGCCGGGCGTGCGGTCGCAGTACCGGACCTGGATCAGGCGTTCTACGGCGACCTGTTCCTGGCGGACGCGGGCGGGCAGACGAAGTCCGGCGCCACCGAGGACGCGCTGGAGGGCATGGACGAGGCCGAGCTCGACGAGGTCACCGAGACGCTGGCGGAGTCGGTCGACGCCGATGACGTGGCTGCGGCCGAGGGCGAACAGGCCAAGGGGTACAACCGGATCCCCCGGGCATTGCAGGTGCTGCTGCGGGCCGTCGACCGGCGGTTCGGCGTCGCCGCCGGGGTGCTGTACGTCGGGGTACTGCGGCAGGTTCGCCGGTACCTGACTGATTCGGAGCTGAAGGCGACCGTCGATGCCAGGGTGGCGGCGACAGTTGACGACAAGACGCGGGTGCTGATCGGGCATTCACTGGGGTCGCTGGTGGCGTACGAGTACCTGCGCCAGCACCCGGAACACGAGATCAAGTTACTGCTGACGCTCGGCTCGCCGTTGGGTCTGCGGATGGTGCGAAGCCGGCTGACGGTGGTGCCGTTGCCGGTGCCGGCCTGGGTGAACGTGCGGGACCTGCGGGATCCGGTGGCCTGCGCCGGGCCGCTGTACACCTGGTGGCCGCGCATCGGCCCGGACGGTGACCGGACCGTCGACAACGGTGGCGACGCGCACGCAGTGGAGGGGTACCTGGCCCGGAAGGCGACCGGCGAGGCGCTGCTGCGGGCGCTGCCCCACCTGGCAGGCTGACCGGCATGGAGGAGGACGTCACCCGCCGGCATTTCGTCGCCGTGGCCACCGGCGAGTACGACGATCCGACGTGGTCGCCGCTGAAGGTGGACGGTGAGGTCAAGGCGTTGCGGGACTGGCTGTGCCAGGACGGGCTGGGTCCGCGGCGGTTCACGGCACGTTACCCCGAGTTGGCGGCGAACCCGACGAAGGCGCAGATCCGCGACGCCCTTGAGGACCCGCCGATGATGCAGGCCTGGCGGGAGAGCGACGCCGCCGTCGTGTTCATCACGGGGCACGGCAAGAAGGCGAACGACACTCACTACCTGATCCTCAAGCAGACCGAGAGTGGACGACTGGCCAGCACGGCGATCCGCACCAGCGACTTGATCGCGTGGCTGTCGGAGACCGGGATCAGGCACCTGCTGGTGATCCTGGACGCCTGCTACGCCGGCGCAGTCGTCCCCGACACGACCCGGCTGGACCGGGACCTGCCGTCGACCTGGCTCGTGCTGCCGAGCGCGACCAGGAACGAGGAGGCGGTGGTCGGCGCGCTCACCGGCGCCGTCACCCGCTTCCTGGAGAAGCTAGCCCGGCCGGAGGGCGGCAGCTACGGCGGCGCACTCGAACCGTATCTTAAGGTCGAGGAGTTTCTGCGCGGCGTACGTGAGCAACTGGCGCCCGGGCAGACACTGAACCCGTTGGCCCGCGGCAGCTTTGACGATCGGCACCTGTGTCTGCCGAACCCGCACTACCGCGGCAGCGATGCCGCCGACCTCACCCCGGCGCGGCACGAACTGGCCCTGCCGCGCAGCGACCTGGAGACCCACTGGCGGCCCCGGGCCCGTGGCGTCATGCGCGACGACGAGCCGGGCTGGCTGTTCACCGGGCGGGCGGCCCTGATCCGCGAGCTGATCGCCGCCGCGACGACCACTACGGGCGCAACCATCATCACCGGCGGCGCCGGCAGCGGCAAGTCGGCGGCCATCGCGCGCCTGGTCACGTTGAGCGACACGAGGTTCGTCGAACAGCACCGGGAGGAGCTCAGCGACGTGCCCACCGACTTGCGGCCACCCGCCGACGCGGTGGATGTGGCCGTGCTCGCCACCGGGAAGCTACACACGCAGGTGCTCGCACAGATCTGCGGTGCGCTATACGTATCGCCGCCGAATACCGCACACGCGGAACCCACTGATACCGAACGCCTCGACGCATGGCATCGCTGGCTGAGCACCCACGAGCGGACGATCACTGTGGTCATCGACGCGCTCGACGAGGCCACCCACCCGCAGGACCTGCTGCACAAGGTGCTCGCCAAGCTCGATCCGGACCCCTCGCGGCCGCGGATCCGCCTGCTGGTGGGCGTCCGCTCGCACGCCGCGGGCGACCGCCCGGACCCTCAGCCCGGCAACGGTGCCGCGCTCGCAGATGCCGCGGCTCGGGTACTGCGGGCCAAGCGCATCCCGGTCGACGAGCCTCCGTGGTGGGACAAGCGGGACGTCGCGGACTACGTCCGCAGCATCCTGCGGCACACGGCGGGTTCCCCATACCGGAGCCTGCCGGACGATCAGGTCGATGCCGTCGCCGATGTACTGGGGGCGCAGGCCGGCCGCTCGTTCCTGGTGGCCCGTATCGCCGCGTCGTCGCTCGTCGCGCACCACACCGTGGTCGAGGCCACTGATCCCGCCTGGCGGGCGGCCCTCGACGACGGCGTCCTGGGCGTCTTCCGTGACGACCTGCACCGCAGCCTTGAGGACCCGAAGGACCGCCATCGCGCGGTCGTCCTGCTCCGCGCGGTCGCCTTCGCCTACGGTGCCGGCCTGCCCTGGGCCAACATCTGGCCGCTCGTCGCCCACGCTGTCGACGACGACGGCGGCTACTACGGCGACACCGACATCGCCTGGCTGCTTGGCTCCCGCCTCGGCGCTTACCTCGTCACCGACACCGAGGACGACACCACCGTCTACCGCCTCTTCCACGACCTCCTCCGCACCACCCTCCGCGAACGCTGGCGCGAACTCCTCGCGGCACCATGACCGTTCACACCGCTGCTCAACTCCGCGACGTCGAGGCCCGCATCGCGCGGGAGTTGTCCCGCCTCGCCGACGTCCCGGCCACCGTCGCCTGCGACCAGGCACCCCCGCCGTACATCCGACGCCACCTCGCCGAACACGCAGCCGCCGGGGATGTCCTCAACCCCCGGACGATCCCCGACGCGTTCCTGCCCTACCTCGATCCGGTCCGCCTCCGCGCGGCAGCTCAGCACCACGCGGACCACTCGCTGCTACCTGTCATCCGGCAAGTCACCTACCTGTGGCAATGGCACAAACCCGCCGCGAACGCGGCCGCACTCAGCCTCTACACTGCGCTGAACAACCAACGGCGGCTGGAAGCCTTCGGCGGCAACTGGCACATTCGCTGGGCCACCCGCAGCACCAGCCCTCATGAGGTGCTCGCCCGCGGAACCACAGCAACGGCCGTCGCAACGGCAGTGCTTCCGAATAGACAACGGGTCGCGGTCACCGGCGGCCACGACGGCATGTTGCGGGTGTGGGACCTCGGCACCGGCACGGCGGTGAGTGCCCCGCTGACCGGCCACGACGGCGGCGTGACGGTGGTGGCGACGATGGTGTTGCCCGACGGGCGTACGGTCGCCGTCACCGGCGGCCACGACGGCATGTTGCGGGTGTGGGACCTGAGCACCGGCATGCCAGTGGGTGCCCCGCTGACCTGCGACGACGGCATCGTGTCGTCGGTGGCGACGATGGTGTTGCCCGACGGGCGCCCGATCGCGGTTACCGGCTACGACGGCGGCACGGTGCGGGTGTGGGACCTGAGCACGAGCACGGCGGTAGGTGCCCCGCTGACCGGCGACGACCGCATCGTGTTGGCGGTGGCGACAGTTCTCCTGCCCGACGAGCGCCCGGTCGCGATCACCGGCGGCCACGACGGCATGTTGCGGATGTGGGACCTGGGCACCGGTGCAGCTTTGGGTGACCCGCTGTCCGGCCACCACGGCGCGGTGTCGGCGGTATCGACGATGGTTCTGCGCGACAAGCGCCCGATCGCGGTCACTGTCAGCGATGACGACAGCATGTTGCGGGTGTGGAACCTGTGCACCGGGACGCCGGTACGTGAATCGCCGACCGGCTACGCCACCGGCATGCAGGCAGTGGCGACGATGGTGTTGCCGGACGGTCGGCCAGTCGCGGTGACCGGCGGCTACGACGGCGACGTGCGGGTGTGGGACCTGAGCAACGGCACGCCTATCGGTGAGTCGCTGACCGGCCACAACGGTGCGGTATGGGCGGTGGCGACGACGGTGCTGCCCGACAGTCGCCCAGTAGCGGTCACCGCCGGCGACCACGACGGCGCGGTGCGGGTGTGGGACCTGGACACAAGCGTCCGGTCAGGTGAACCGCTGACCGGACGCACCGGCGGCACGTGGGCGGTGACGGCGGTGGTGCCGCCTGACGGGCCGCCAGTCGCGGTTACTGGCGGCTACGACGGCATCGTACGGGCGTGGGACCTGACCGCAGAGACGCCGGTGGGTGTGCCGCTGACAGGCGACATCGGCGCCGCAGCTGAGATGGCGGTGGTGGTGTGGCCGGACGGGCGAACGGTTGTGGTCACCGGCGACTTCGTCGGCGTCGTGCGAGGGTGGGACCTGGGCACCGGCACGGAGATAGGCGACCCGATGAGCGGCCACACCCGCGGCGTGACAGCGGTGGCGGCGGTGGTGCTGCCGGGTGGGCGTCCGATCGCGGTCACCGGCGGCTACGACGGCACGGTGCGGGTGTGGGACCTGGGCACCTGTACACAGCTGGGTT
>NZ_JBEXUD010000073.1:0-28703 GCF_040614215.1 Dactylosporangium sp. NPDC006015 | reverse complement strand
GTTCCCCGCTGACCGGCCACAGGGGTGTCGTGCGGGCGGTGGCAGCGGTGGTGCTACCCGATGGGCGTCCGATCGCGGTCACCGGCGGCCACGACGGCACGGTCCGACGGTGGGATCTGGGCACCTGTACACAGCTGGGTTCCCCGCTGACCGGCCACAGGGGTGTCGTGCGGGCGGTGGCAGCGGTGGTGCTACCCGATGGGCGTCCGATCGCGGTCACCGGCGGCCACGACGACACGGTGCGGGTGTGGGGCCTGAGCACCGGCACGCCAGCCGGTGAGCCACTGACCGGCCACACCAGCGGCGTGGCGGCGGTGGCGGCGGTAGTGCTGCCCGACGGACGCCCGATCGCGGTCACCGGCGACCGCGGCGGCGTGGTGCGGGTGTGGGACCTGCACACAGGCACGCCGGTGGGTGCGCCATTGGCGGGTGTGTCAGCTCGGGCCTTGGCCGTGCATCTGGGGCACCGCCCCCTGGTCGTCCTCGCCGGTGACGGCCTCACGCTCGCCGAGTTGCACATTGAGCCGGCCAGCGGCGCGACGGCACCATGACCGATCGCACCCCTGACACAGCAGCGCAACTGCGCGACGTCGAGGCCCGCATCGCCCGGGAGCTGTCCCGTCTTGCCGACGTCCCCGCCACCCTTGCGTGTAACCAGGCACCGCCGCCGTACGTCCGACGCCACCTCGCCGAACACGCTGTCGCCGGGGACGTCCTCACCGCCCGGACGATCCCCGACGCGTTCCTGCCCTACCTCGATCCCGCCCGCCTCCGCGCCGCCGCACAAACAGCACCCAACTACGCTGCCCACCCGCTTCTACCTGCCATCCGGCAAGTCACTCACTTGTGGCAATGGCGCAAACCCGCCGCGAATGCCGCCGCACTCAGCCTCTACAGCGCACTGAACAACCAACCGCGTCCGCAATCCATCGGCGGCAACTGGCGCATTCGCTGGGCCGCCCGCAGCGTCAGCCCCCATGAGGTGCTTGCCCGCGGAATCAACGTAACCACCGTCGCAACCTCAGTGCTGCAAAATGGACATCCGGTAGTGGTCGTCGGCGTTGACGGCGATGTGCTGCTCTGGGATCTCAGCACCGGGACGGCGGTGGGTGATCCGTTGACCGGCCACGAGGCTGGTGTCGCGGTGGTGACGACGGCGGTGTTGGCCGACGGCCGCGCGGTTGCGGTGTCCGGCGGCTACAACGGCACGGTGCGGGTATGGGATCTGAGCACCGGTACGGCGGTGGGTGATCCACTGACCGGTCACGACAGCATCGTGACGGCCGTGGCGACGGCCGTGGTAGCCGACGGCAGCGCGGTCGCGGTCACCGGCGACTTTGACGGCACGGTGCGATTGTGGGATCTGAGCACATGCACAGCCGTGGGTCAACCGTTGACCATCCTAGACATTGGCGTTAGGGCGGTGGCGACGGGCGTGCTGCGGAACGGCCACCTGATCGCGGTCATCGTTGGCTACGACCGCACAGTGCGGGTGTGGGATCTGAGCACCGGTACGGCAATGGGTGGACCGTTGACCGGCCATGACGGCGTCGTCTGGGCCGCGACAACAGCGGTGCTGCCCAACGGCCAGTTGGTCGCGGTCACCGTCGGCAGCGATGGCACGGTGCGGGTGTGGGATTTGAGCACGTGCACGCCAGTGGGCGACCCGTTGGTCGGCCACCAGGGCAGCGTAACCGCAGTGGCGACGGCGGTACTGCCCGACGGACAGTCCGTCGCGGTGACCGGGGGGTACGACGACACGGTGCGGGTATGGGATTTGAGCACCCAGATGGCGGTGGGTGATCCGTTGACCGGCCACGCTGGCGGCATGTGGGCGATAGCGACGATGACGCTGCCCGACGGGCGGCCAGTTGCGGTCACCGCTGGATACGACAAGACGGTGCGGGTATGGGATTTGAGTACCGGTGCAGTGGCTGATCCGCTGGCCGGCCACGCTGGCAGCGTGACGGCGGCAGCGACAGGGGTGCTGCCTGACGGGCGTCCAGTAGCGGTCACTGGCGGGTACGACGGCGTGGTGCGGGTGTGGGATTTGAGCTCTGGCACGCTGGTGGGCGAGCCGCTGAACGGACACGCTGGCAGCGTGAGGGCAGTGGCGATGGCGGTGCTGCCTGACGGGCGTCCAGTAGCGGTCACTGGCGGGTACGACGGCGTGGTGCGGGTGTGGGATTTGAGCACTGGCACGCCGGTAGGCGAGCCGCTGAACGGACACGCTGGCAGCGTGACGGCGGTAGCGATGGCGGTGCTGCCTGACGGGCGTCCAGTAGCGGTCACCGGCAGCTACGACGGCACGGTGCGGGTGTGGAATCTGAGTACCGGTACGGCTGCGAGTGGACCGTTGACCGGTCATGACGGCGTCGTCTGGGCAGTAGCGACAGCGGTGCTGCCCGACGGCCAGTTGGGCGCGGTTACCGTCGGGCGCGATGGAACGACCCGTGTGTGGGATCTGAGCACCGGTACCGCCGTGGACGAGCCACTGACCCGCCAATCCCCTGGCATGACGGCGGTGACGACGGTGGTACTGCCTGACGGGCGCCCCATCGCGGTCACCGGCGACTATGACGGCACAGTTCAAGTATGGGACCTGAGCACAGGCACACCGGTAGGTTCGCCGCTGACCGGCCACAACGGCCCTGTGCGGGCGGTGGCGGTGCTGCGTGGCGAACGCGCCGTCGCCATCACCGGCGGTGACGACGGCACGATCCGGGTGTGGGACCTGAGTACCGGAACTGCGATGGGTGAGCCGCTGACGGGTTGGTCAGTGACGGCTATGGCCATACACCAGGGGGACCGACCTCTGGTGGTCCTTGCCGGTGACGGGGTTGCTGTTGCGGAGTTGCACATTGATCCGGCCGCTGGCGGGCAGGTGCGGCATCTGGCCCGCGGGGGATAAGGCGGAAGGTTGCGCGATGCGCCGGCCGTTCGTGGCCCGCGATCCGGAGCGGGCCGTCGTCGAACGTACGCGCGCCGGCGCGGAAACCGGGCGGTGCGCTGCTGATCGGGCCGGCCGGTATCGGCAAGAACAGGCTCGCCGATGAGGATGTCACGGCCGCCGGACAGCACGGCACGAGAGTGCTGCGGCTGCGCGCGTCGGAGGCCGGGCGGGACCTGCCGCTCGGCGCGCTCGATCCGCTGCTGCCTGCTTACTCCGTCGACTAACGTCGGCGCCCAGTCCCGCAACAACAGGTGCCGTTCCAGCCGATGTTTGGCCACCCCGTGCACCCCAACCAGCTCACCATGCGTCACTTTTCAAACTCGGCTCTGTAAGGCGAAGACGTTCAACCGCACACAAGCAACTCCAACACCCGCAAACACAAACCACGGACCGGATAGGCCGTCAGCTACACCTATGCCGCTTACGGCATCGGGCAATTCCAGCGGGTGTGTTAACGGTGCATGTGTCACGAGGTCCCACATCCGCACCGTGCCGTCGCTGCTGCTCGTGACCGCGACCGGGCGTCCGTCGGGTAGCACCGCCGTCGCTACCGCAAATACGCCGCCGGTGTGGCCGGTGAACGGTTCATCTACCGCCGTGCCGGTGTCCAGGTCCCACATCCGCACTGCGCCCTCAGTGTCGCCGGTGACCGCGATCGGGCGTCCGTCCGGCAGCACTGCCGTCGCCACTGCCGACACGCCAGGGTGGCCGATCAATGGTTCGCCTACCGCCGCCGTGGTGGTCAGGTCCCATATCCGTACTGTGCCGTCACTGTCGCCAGTGACCGCGACCAGGCGGCCGTCCGACAGTACCGCCGTCGCCACCGCGAGCACGCCGCCGGTGTGCCCGGTGAACGGTTCGCCTACCGCTGTGCCGGTGTCCAGGTCCCATACTCGTACTGTGCCGTCGCTGTCGCCGGTGACCGCGACCGGGCGACCATCGGACAGCATGGCCGTCGCTACCGTAAGTACGCCGCCGGTGTGGCCGGTGAACGGTTCGCCTACCGCTGTGCCGGTGTCCAGGTCCCATACTCGTACTGTGCCGTCGCTGCCGCCGGTGACCGCGACCGAGCGTCCGTCCGACAGTACCGCCGCCGCTACCGCAAACACGCTAAGAGTGTGGCCGGTGAACGGTTCGCCTACCGCTGTGCCGGTGTCCAGGTCCCATACTCGTACGCTGCCGTCGCTGCCGCCGGTGACCGCGATCGAGCGTCCGTCCGACAGTACCGTCGTCACCGTTGCATGCACGTGGCCGGTGTGGCCGTTGAATGGTTCACCGACCGCCGCGGTGGTGGTCAGGTCCCATACCCGGACCTCGCCGTCACTGCTGCCGCTTACCGCGACCGGGCGACCATCGGATAGCACCGCCGCCGCTACCGCCCACACGCCGCGGGTGTGCCCGGTGAACGGTTCACCCACCGGCACGCCGGTGCGCATGTTCCACACCCGAACTGTTCTGTCGAAGCCGCCGGTGACCGCGATCAGACGTCCGTCGGGCAGTACCACCGTCGCGACCGCCCCAACGTCACCGGTGTGGCCGGTGAACGGTTCACCCACCGCCGTGCTGGCAGTTAGGTCCCACATCCGCACCGCACCGTCCTCGCAGCCGGTGACCGCGGCCAGGCGCCCGTTCGGCAGCACTACTGCTGCCACCGCCCACACGCCGCCGGTGTGGCCAGTCAACGGTTCACCCACCGCAAGGCCGGTGACCAGGTCCCACACCCGCACTGTGCCGTCGCTGCTGCCGGTGACGACAACTGTGCGTCCATCGGGCAGGACCACCGCCGCCAATGCCGACACGCCGCCCGTACCGCCGGTCAACGGTTCACCCACCGCCGTGCCAGCAACCAGGTCCCATACCCGAACTATGCCGTCAAAGCCGCCGATCACCGCGACTAGGCGCCCGTCCGGCAGCACCGCCGTCGCCGCTGCAAGCACGCCACCGGTGTGGCCGGTGAACGGCTTACCTACCGCCGTGCCAGCAACCAGGTCCCATACCCGCACTGTGCCGTCACTATCGCCGGTGACCGCGACCGGGCGTCCGTCGGGCCGCACCACCGCCGCCACCGCACCGACGCGTCCGGTATGACCGGTCAACGCTACACTTGCCGCCGCGCCGGTGGTCAAGTCCCACACCCGCACCGTGCCGTCGTAGCCGCCGGTCACCGCGACCAGCCGCCCGTTCAGCATTAACGCCGATAGCGCCGACACACCGCCGGGGCACCGAGTCAAGATTTCACCGAACTGGCGAGGTCGACGGGCCCAGCGCGTCAACCACACCATGGTCGACGACGACTTGGTGGTGCCGCTGATTGGCTCGGACCATCCGGGCACATATGCCGCCAGCGAGAATGCCAGCGAATCGAGGTTGGCTGTCGGGGAGTTCCATCGCCACGCGTGTGCGGTCTGTCGCCAGGCCTGCCACAACTGCGCCCCGGCCGATGTACGCAGTGTTGGGGCCAGACCGCGCAGCCTCGGGGCATCCACGTACGGTAGGAAATGCAGTGTCAGGATCCGCTCGTCGAGGACGCCGCCCGCTGCAGCATGTTCCACGAGGTGCCGCCGGACATAGGCCGGCGGCACCACCGCATGCGTCTCTGATCGTCTGCTGAGAAGTTGGGCCAGCGCATCGGTGATGCGTACCTGCACTTCGACGATCGGGTGGGCGTACTGACCATGGATTGTGCCGGAGTGGACCATGTCCAGGAAGAATCCTTCCTCGGCCGTAGGTGCTGCTCGCAACAACCCTTCACCATGGTGGTGACAGTCGGCAAGCTTCGATCGGCTACGTGGGGCGAGCTTGTCTCGGGCCGAGCTCATCGTGCGGAAAGGCCTCAACCTCGCCGTGCCAGCCCTCTTGCTGGGCCCGGGAGACCGTCAACGCGGCTGCACGAGGTCCCGATCAGTCGATGTTTCCTGAGCATGACCCCCAACCCGACCGATCCAGATACGTCACGGGTAGCCCGCGGCGAGGCGCGCCGACGTCATCCTGACCGGACGCGACCCGGATCGCCTGGCACCGGCGGCGACCGAGCTCGACGTAGTGCACACCGCCGCCTTCAACGCGACCGACCCCGCCTCCTCGAACGGTGCTTCCGGGACCTGCCCCGCACCGTCGACCACATGATGGTTACCGCCGGCCGGCCCTGCTACGGCCGCCTTGCCGACGTGGACATCGAGGAGGCGCGCCGCTCCACGGATGAACAGTGGGTCGTTGGACCGTTTGAACGTGCGAGGGCATTTGTTGCCAATGAGCGGCTCGGTCATGATCCAGGAACGTTGATGCGCTATTACGCCCGGGGTCAACGCGGCGCGCTGTCGGCAAGCCGCCGACCACATCGTCGACCTGGTCGCACCCGAGGAGGCCGTCCAGTTCCTCGACACGGCGGGCGACCTCCTGACGGCCGGTGCCGAGCACTTGTCGCCCGTCAGGACAATTCATTCGGCGTCGCGGGCGGCCGGGTTGAGAGCCGGTATGGACGCAGCATCACGAACGGTACTTGATTGGAGTGCGCTAACAACGGGCTCACAATGGAGATCAACTCCAGGCGGACACGGAAGTATGACGCAACACCGGCCAGCACGCAGCCGTGTTAATATGGGCAGGTCACTTGGATGTGAGAACACCGGCCGATACGAGCCGACACTCCACAGTGGAACCGGTCCGATGCCCCCCTGGGGGTCAAGGGGTCGTGGGTTCGAATCACGCCGTCCCGACTTTGCGAAAGGCCAGCTCAGCTGGCCTTTTTTGTTGACCGCGGTCAATGTATCGGTCGCGTCATGACACTAGATTTTGCACGTACGCGCGTACTGTTTCGGCAAAATTGCTGCTGGGCGGCCTGTTGATCTCGCTCGGACCCGTTAGCGCACGGGTCTGCGCCGTCCAGTTCAGGTGCCGTGATGATCGGATGAAATTCAGTCTGAGCAGGACTTTTGTGGTGCGCACCTATCGACGCTCGTCTGGGGAGCGGCCCCTTAACCGTTGCGGGTCGTCCAAAGTCCACTGTGGATGGTCATGACACATCTGTGACACGTACGCCCGTACGGTGATCTCCCGCGAACGAGCGTGACGTTCGTACTGGGTTAGCCCGCGAGGTCTGTGTCACTCGTGTCGGTGGTCGTCGGTGGCGTGTAGTCGAAGTTGCGTGGTGTGAGGGTCCCGTTGTCTGGGTTCCACTCGAGTATGCGGAAGTTTCCGGCGGCTAGTTCGACTTCGCCGTCCGGCAGGAAGGTGACGTCGGACAGGATGCCGAGGATGCAGTCGCCGGGGTGTTCTCGGGCCCATTGCACCTCTCCGTGGGTGACGATGACGGCTGTGCCGTTGGTTTCGGTGCCTTTCGCTTCGAGCCAGAGGGTGCGGCCATCTTTGGTGGCTGTGGCGTCGTAGGGGTTGCCGTGTCGGACGTCTTTGACGTCCCAGCCGAGATCGCGGTAGTAGGTCATCAGCCGGTCCTGGGCGGCGTCTTCGACCTTGCGGCGGCGGACGGGGTCCATCTGCCAGCCTTGGCGTGATGCGCCGCGCTGGGGGAGTGGTTGCGGCTGGCCGAGGTGCTGCGCCCAGAGCGTCTCGAGTTTGGTCGCGGCAGCCGGCGGCAGTATCCAACCGCTGGCCTGGGGCGCCCAACCACCACCTTCCGGTATCGCCGCGATCAGATGCGGGTGGGGTAGCCCTTCGTCTGGCAGCAGGAGCGTGTCCCAGTCGATCAGGACGTAGTTGGCGTCGTTGCCGGCGCGTTCGTCGTCCCACTGCTCGTCTGGGAAGATCCGGCTGGCGGCGGTACCGCTGCCGACGATGCCGCGTGGCTCCATGCCCTGGCGGAGGAAGAAGATCCGGTCGCCCGGTTCGATGTCGGACTTCCGGTTACCGGTGGACCATCGGCCGCGCAGCACCCGGCCGGCGCCGACGGTTTCGACGTTGCTGGGGTATACCTCCTCGGCCCAGTTGTCGGGGTTCCACCTCTTGGGGTTCCACGTCGCGATCATCGTGGCTGGGTTCCGTGGCTGGAGAACGGCTCGCTGTGCTGCCGGCATCGAGTCGAGCGTTGCGGTGTCGAAGTAGCCCACCGGGTTGCGGTGCCGGGGCGCGGGCGTGCCTTTCAGCGCGTCGTGGACTGGGTCACCCGGGCGTAGTACATGTCCGGTCAGTGCCCATTTCGTCACGCCGCCAACGTCGTGGCGGGTGCGGCCGTCGATCTCCGCAACGACCTGCACCCGGCCGTCGTACGACAGCGTGGCGAATCGTTCGCGATCAACCTTGTCCCCGAGCTTCCACACACCGCGATTGATCTCCCACATCTCATCGTCGGTGGCAGTCGCATCCCACCCCACCCACCTCCGACCGAGCGGGTCACCTGCCGACACATCACGCGCCTCGGTCAACACAAAGTTCACAGCCACCCGAGCATCCTGTCGCTCTCGCCGACTGGTTGCCATCGACCCTTCCGTCGGCTGGTGTGTCGACAAGGACGGCTATTGGCGCTCGATGGGCATGCTCGATCGCGGCAGGAGTTGCGCAGTGTGGCAAGTGCGTACGGTCAGCGGCCTGTCGGGATCGGGCCACCAAATTCACGGCTTGCCGCCACGTTTGGTTGAGCAATCGTGCGGATGCTGTGGCGGGCGTCGGTTACAAGGATCTCGATGAGTTCTTGTAAACCGGCGGGGTTCTGGGCGTAGGCTCGTGCGGCTGCTTCGGCGAGGACCCGTCGGACTCGCGGCTCACGGTCTTTGGTGAGGCCGAGGGCGGTTTCTCGGTGGCGTTCTGGTTGTCGAACGCACATGTGTGCGCTGAGCTGCCGTACGTTCACGTGTCGATGCGCGGCGAGGAGGTTTGCGTTGAGTTCGGAGGTGACGGTTTCCATCGCCGCCAGGGCTAGGGCGGCATGTTGCACAAGGAAGTCGTCGTCGCTGCGGAGCGCAACCACTGCTTGGTCGCGGACCCATCGGCGGTCGTTGTCATCGCTTGCTGCGCAGCCGGCGAGTCGCAGGCCTTGTCCGCGCAGGGTTGCTGTCCCGAGCGAGGTCCGGATGAAGCTCAGGGGATGGGCCGGTCCGGTCACTTCGTCGTCGTAGGCGCTGCCGTCCTGGGCTCCGGTGACGAACTGCTTGCTGCGTTGGAAGGCGTTTGCTCTTGCCTCTGGCTCTGCGGTGATGACGAGGTTGGCCGCTGCGTCCAAGGCGTTCTGCCTGTTCATTGCCGCCTCGCGGATGTCCTCGGCGATATTGAGGAGTTTCGCCAGGCATGCTGTTCGATCTGGCTGCTCAAGGAGCCCGGCGAGGTAGGCGTCGGTAATGATCATCGAGCCGAATGTGGTGTGCCCAGGGTTGGGGTCTGGGCGCGTCAGGATGCGGTCACGTGCCAGGCGTGCTGCTTGCTGGGCGGCGGGGCAGTCGGGCGCCAGTTCGTGGCGAAGTATATGAACGATTGGCAGCTGGCCTTCGGCGAGTTGTAGCGCAGCAGTTCTGAGCACGCCGCGCTGCTGACTGGTGAGGATCGGGAGAATCGGGCCGCTGGAACCGGCGCTGCCCTTGATTAGATTCAGGGTCCGGTCGTCAATGGTGAGGTTGATGGCCTTCCTGACGCCGTGGCCAGCGAGGTCAAAGAGCCGCGTCAGCGCCGGAACTGCCAGACTCGGATGGGCGACAGCGATCTCAACGCAGGCGGCGGCGTGCGCGTCGTCGCTGTTCTTGAATCGGTTCGGTTCGCGTGGCACGTCTTGTGCGAGCAGTTCGAGCACGGCCGCCGCGTCCGCGGCGGTCGAGCGGTGGGCGATGGCGCAGGCGCCGTTCGTGGCCCGCTGGGTCAGCCCGTCACCGCCGTATCGGTCGATGAGTTCGCCGTCACGTCCGCGGACCGCGAGGTCAGTGAGTTCTGCGAGGAGTGCCGCAGCGGCATCGTCGGGCAGGAGGTCTGCTTGAGCGATGGCGAGCGCGATCCGCGCATGCGTGGTCCACCATGGCTCGTCTCGGTCGAGTCTGACCGGGATAAGACGGTCGCCGGCCTGTTCGGCAAGTGCTTCCAGATTCGTGGTGCTGCCGGACCTGGCGAGGAGTTCAGCGGCGAGCTCGATTTCGGTGTTGTCCCGGTAGAGGTCACCGAGGAAGCGCTCGGCCTCCAGTTCGTTGGCCCAGCTGCCGGTGATGAACGCATCGGTGAGCCATTGCCGTGCGTGCAGCACCGCCACGTTGGGATGCTTCTCTAGGACCGCGGCGCGTGCTTGCTCGCTGGGGTGCCGAGCGCGGTCGAGGAGGCGGTCCGAAGCCGTGTGCCGTAACGCTTGCGCGAGGTGGTGCTCATCTTCGGCTCCGCCGATGGGCAGTCCGAGTAAGGACTTAAGGGTCCGAACGGCGTACAACCAATCCGCAGCGTCTTCGGCCAGGCCGTCGTGGATGCCGTAGTACACGGCGTCGCGCCAATGCACGACCGCGTCGTCAAGCTGGCTTTCCTGCGCGCAACGACGGGCCTCACGCGCGCTGATCAGCGCCGTCAGGCGTCCGGAAACTTCATGTCTGCGAGCGACTCCTCGCAGGATGCGCCGCTCGTCCTGGTCGTATTCCGCGACGACGAGGCGCAGCCGAACACCGAACTCGCTCAGATTGTCGGCGCCAAGCCGCTGCACGGCGGAACGCAGCAATCCGTCAAGGTCGTGGAGTCGCTGAGGAAGGCAGGCCGCGACTCCTTCGGCAAGTATGAGCACCAGCTCTGCGTGGTACGGCACCGTCTCTGCGTCCGGGTCGGATAGTGCGTCGAGGAGATGATCGGGTCGGCCGAGCGGATCGCCGACGTACTCCACGGCCGTCGACACGAGTACCGCGTGCCGATGCGGCTCAACGGATTCAGAGTCAGTGTCGCTGGCTGTTTCGGCGACGATCTTGGTCAGCACATGATGCAAACGCCTGGCCTCATCGCGCTCGCCCCGGTGGATCGCGTCAACAGCCAAGCGGGCAGTCACCGCAGCAGCTTCCACCGGCCGGCCGGCATCCCGAAGCGCACCGGTCTGCCGGCCGCGCAGCACCGCTGCGTGCCCTCGATGCCGCGCAGCTTCCAACTGCTCCGCCAGTTCGCGGTAGAGCTCGGCGGACTCATCAGGTGCGGTATCTCGCTTACGGTCAGCTGTCTGCAATTTGAGCAGGACGTCTGGCGTCTTCAGAGGACCGACGAGGATGCGGTCGGCCTGCAGCTGGCGGTCCGGTGGGGGAGCGGGCACACCGGGCAGCGGCGCGGTGCAGAAGGTGGCTGCGGTCTCCCGGGTCCAGAAGCGGACGACCACGTCAGCATTGCGTCGCAGATGATCGTTGATCTGCTCGGCGCCCCATAGGTCGAGCGCCAGTTCGGGATGACTGCCCTGCAACGTAGACAATTCGTCGAATACCTGCGTCGCCTCGGTGTTTGCCGACGTCGCCACAATCAGGTGGGTCGCGTCGAACGGGCGGCGGCCGGACGTGAAGGCAGCGACGGCCCTCTGCAGGTCGGCCTTCGTGAAGGACTTGTAGTCCTTGCACTGCACCACCACGTAGGCGCCATCAGGATCTCTGCCGGCCAGATCGATGCCGTGCTGCTTCTGGCCAAGCCGCCCGTAGCGGCGGAACCGGACACCGCGCAGCCCAAGCACCCGCTGGACGAGGTCCAGCATGAGCTTCTCGAAACGATCCCAGCCGACATGCAGATCGAGGTCACCACCTGGCGGGCAGTTTCCCGGACCGCCAGGTGTCGGAGGCGTCCGCAAATTTGCGTCCGTCGCACAGAATGCCCACGGATCGATACCCGCTCGTGTCGCCATCGGACCAGTATGCTCAGCGGGTCCTACGCACCACGGCAGGCACGCGCCAACGCCCGAGTCGCGGCAGATGAGCATGTGTTCAGAGGTGTCAGAGGCGCTCCACGCGGTCGGCCTGCGGGCCCCGGTCGCTCTGACGCACCGTGTACCGGACCTGGTCGCCCTGCTGCAGTGGTTCCGACCCGGCGACCCCGGATACGTGGACGAACAGGTCGTCGCCTCCGGCGTCCGGGGTGATGAACCCGAACCCGCGGTCGCCGTCGTAACGTGCGACGACGCCGTGGCCCGCGCGTGCGGGCATGCCCCGTGACGGCGGCTTACTCCTGGCGGGTGGCGGCGCGGGCTCGGCGCCTCGGACCAGCTGCACGTCGCGGGCCTGCGGGCCCTTGTCGCTGCTGACCACCTCGTACGCCACGCGGTCGCCCTCTGTCAGCCAGGTGAGGCCCTCGGCCAGGGACCGGGCGTGGACGAAGACGTCCCCGGCGCCGGAGTCGGGGGCGATGAAGCCGAAGCCCTTGTCCTCGTCGTACCAGGAGACGGTTCCGTCCGCCCCGTCGGCACCGCCTGCCGTGGCGGACAGGCCGGCCCCAGGACCGAGCGGGATCACGTGCGCGGCCTGCGGGCCGCGCTCGCCCTCGACGACGACGAAGGCCACCCGCTGTCCGTCGCTGACCACGCCGCCGGTCACGATGGCCGAGCTGTGCACGAAGATGTCGGGGCCGCCGCCGTCTGGCGAGGCGAACCCGTACCCCTTGGTCGGCTCGTACCAGTTGACCGTGCCGAGCAGGCCCACGGCGCCGCCGGCGGCCTGCTCGGCGGTGACGCGGACGCGCAGCGCCTGGGGACCGCGGTCGTTCTCGCCGGCCTCGAACTCGACGGCCTGGCCCTCGCGGAGCACCTTCGGGCCGCCTTCACCCACGATCTCGGAGGCGTGCACGAACACGTCTGGCGAGCCGTCCTCAGGCGCGAGGAAGCCGAACCCCCGTTCGGCGTCGAACCAGCGGACGATCCCGTGCGGCATAGGAAAGCTCCAGGTCGTAAGAGCGGCATTGCTCTCAGTCTCGCTCACGGCGTCGTGCCTGGGACCACCGGGACCGGCCACGGTCAGTCGGTTGCAGGAGGTCGTAGGCGGCCAGGACGCGGGTGGCGGTCGCGAACGACTCCGACCGGCTCGTCGCGCCGGCCCGCCCGCCGCGCGGCCGCTCGACGTGGCCGACGATGAGTTCGACTCCGTGGCCGAGCGCGTCGTTGCCTGGTGGGCCCGCTCAGCGCCGACGGTGACCGGTCCAGACGCGCCGACACCGTGCCCGGCATGCGGCGCTGACCCGGACCAGTCCACCGACCCCCAGCACACGCTGCTCAGCATCTGCTACTGCGGTCATCCCCGCTCCTACGACTACAAGCACCAGGACGAGACCTGCCCCTGCCCCATCGGCGCAACGTGACCAGCCCTCGATAACCAACGGCGCATTGACAGCGGCATGTGCGGATGCCTGAGTGTGTTACACGACCCCGGTCAGGACCGCTGCCGCGGAGCACCCCGCTCCCACCAGTCGCCGGGCGGCTGCGCTCTGATGACCTCCGCGGCGATCTCCACCGGACCGTAGTTGCAGTACTTCCAGAGCTCCTTCGCCGCTCGCGAGTACTGGAACAGCACTCGGTCAACGTCGAAGGCGTCGAGTTCTCCGGCACGGTAGCGGTCGACAGCCTCACCCACGCAGGCAACAAGCTCGCCCAGAGCGGCCTCGTGGTACGCAGCCACCACCTCGCGCGCTGCCCGTCGCTCCGCCTTGTCAGACACGGACACGAGACTACCCAGCACCGCGGCGCAGGTGCTCTAACAGCCGAGACCGCGCGGATCGCGGCATGAGCGGTTGCAGCCGATCTTCAGTGGCCGCATAGCCACCTCAGAGTGATCAGCGCTACGCAGAAGCCGCCAACGGCAGCCGTCGCGTCCCGGTAAGGTGCTCTCTCACAGTCCTGTCACTTAGGTAGTCAACTTGCCGCAGCGCTACAGTCTCGGTAGGTAAACGCACTATTCCCGCCAGAGACTCCCGGGAGTCGCATTTTCCACAATGTGTCATGACGACAACTCGAAAGCGGCGGTAGACCGGCGCGTAATCAAATCTTCTCATTCGAACGTGAATCTCATTAGGATCGGATGGCTCCTGAGGAAGTCTAAAGGAATCCTCAAGTAGGTGAACAGCGGTTGTGGAGGTTGCGTAGGAGTCTCGTGTTCGTTCTAGTAGCGTAGAGGCGAGTTTTCCGGAGAGCTTTGCCGCCGAAACACCCACTTCGGCGGAAATTGATTCTGTGGACTCCCCTTCGAACGTCAGAGTGCGCGTGAAGGTCTCTTGCCGGCTGACCTTGCTCTCTTGACCGGCGTTTATGGACAGGAACTCGGTCCATTCGTTTGAGTCGACAAACGATCCATCCAAGAGGTCGAATGAGACAAGGGTGATCTCGCGTCGCGCGCCGAAAGGCCACCTCGAGCGATGGAACAGCGTGACTGGACGCGTACTCCTCGCCAGGTTAGATGTTGCTTCAATGTGGAGGCGAAGCACTAGGCCAGGAAGATCGTCGATATTTGCCTTGTGTAGTCTCTCTTTGTATCCGAGTCTCATTGCCATGCCAGCCGCCGCGGCATCGTCTTCCTGGGTCAGCATTAACGCAGCGCCATAGGGTACGAGGTGCTTCAAGTGCTGATAGAGTTCGGTACCCGACAGTCGTGGCATGCTCTGGTCGAGAACCAGCACGGTGAGCGGTGATGTCTCCGCTATCCTCGCCGCTTCCTCTGGATCATCGGTGGCAGCACAGTGGAGACCGGTCTTTGCCTCAATCATGTCCGCGAACGACCGAGCTTCATTACCTTGATCATCGACGACTAGGACCCGATAGCTGCTCATCGACCTTCCTTCGCTGGTAGGTTCACAACCATCTGTAGGCGCTCTTTTTCGCGCGCGAATGTTAAGGTCCCGCCCAGCGACTCGGTCAACCGCCGGCTTATGCCAATGCCCAATCCTTGATGGGGAGGGGGTTTTCCGCTTACCTCATCCGCCATGAAGTCGGTTGGCAGCCCGTCTGCAATTGCGTTCTCTATCACGATCCTCTCTGTCGTTGATGCCCGCGAGTGTGTCACCAGGACTGCCTTGTCGGTCGTGCCCTGGACTGCATTTTCGAGCAGAGGCAACAATGCAGTAAGGATCTGATAGTTCGAATATCCGGGCAGAGAATCGGGAACGCTGACCTCCACGACGACCTTGCGGTCAATGCGGGAATCGTAGAATTCGGCGGCCCGCTCAAAGGCGCTGGAAAGCTTTTCGCGACCGAGAAAGTTTGTTCCTTCATCTACTATGCCCAGGTGTCGATACGCCAAAAGGAATGCTTGGCAAAGGTCAACACCCGTCCGAATGCGGTTTAGCCTTCGCGTATTTTCGGCTCCCAATTGTGACAATTCGAGCAACTGGACTTCGGCTTTGATTCCGGCCAGCGGTGTGCCAAGAGCGTGCGAAATTTGTCGAATCAACTTAACTGAGTCAATTCCCCTATGTCGGTGGTCCTCCTTAGTGGACAACATCTCTGCAACCTTGCTCAATGTTTCTTCCGATATCCTATTCTGGGCAAATACGACCTGGCTGAGTTGCCGTCGCACCTCGTCTGCAAGCCGGTAAGCGTCTGAATCAAACCTGCGGGAATCCGAGAGTTGGATATCTTGAATGGATCCGAGCCGTTGAGTCAGGCCCACCATCAGCAAAGCGGCACCAATTGCAACCAGGATAAGGGGAAGGTGGCTCATCCTATGTCGACCCCGCGATCCAACGAACGAGAATTCCGCCAGAGGTCATTTGCATACTGGAGATAACTTTCCGCAAGCAAAGAAGATGTTCTCATTGATACGGCAATAAACAGTGACTTGCCGTGCGTGAGACCGGTTCCTACGCTGGCCAAGATCTGTCGAGAGTCGACTGCAACGAAGTTCGCTCGAAATGGGCCCGTGAAAGTCCTTACCTCAACACCGATCTCTCGCAGCTCTTGATGGGCCTTTCGCTGAGCAGCGGCGGGCCGCCGACGCGTCCGTACCCGATTACCGTCAGGGTCTTCGGCAATAAGGCGAACGCGTACGCCTCTATGCGCTGCTGAGCGGACCTCTTCGACGATGGCGAGTGCATCTAGAGTTGACGACAGACCGACAATGACGATCTCGAATCGCGAGTTTTGAAGCAATGTAGAAATTGCCTGCGACACGTCGCTTGTTGCGAGTCCGACTGCGGTTTCCAGTTCAACGGAACGGCCGAAATTCGCCCACTCCGGATCGTTGTGTCGGTCACCTAAACCGCTCGGACGCGAATAGATTTTCGACATTATGACAGCGATCGACGCGACGACAGTCGCCACTCCTATGGTCACCACTTCAGCGTCGAAACGGCGTGTAGCGTATGCGGCCGCGAGCCCCGTTATCGCAAAGGAAATGGAGGCGGATAAAAGCAGAAGTCCCGGCTCCTGGAGCAATCTTGTCGCATGTCGAGCAACCATAAACGATCACCGTTAGATCTGTCGGAGACGGCTCCGGATGGGCGGGAAGGTAGAGTCCTCGCCCACGCCGTCGCGCGGTTTGAGAGTTCTACTGCCGAGGTGTGCTGAGGGTGTCTGATAGTCGCATCGAGCGAGCCCGGCTGCAAGGCATGGACCCAACCTTCGCCTGTCCGGCTGATCCAGCACCACCGGACTGGAGACGATCAATGTTGATCATTCTCTGAACTCGCCCGGCGAGCTGACGTTCTCAGCTCTTTCTCCTCTGGGCATGCACCTGGAGGCAATGGTATTGCCATGATCAAGTGCTCGCTCATCGGCATGAGCGGACGCCAAGATCGCAATTCCAGGGTCGAGGAGAGTCCTGCTGATCTTCGGCGCGTCGACGCGACGGTGCGGGTTGGTTTGGGCTGGTGCGATGCCATGGAGGCAGTCAGCCATAGGCCTTCAATCGCATGTGACGCAGCTGCTCGATACGCACAGGAGCGGGAAGATCTGCTGTCCCGCTCGACGAGCCGATGAGGCGCCGTGGCATACCTACGCGTCGTCGGTGATACGCCAGGTATTTGGCGGTCCGGTCGGGGGACCCGCGACGACTTTCACGATCCTGGCCGCGCCTGACGCGCGAATGGCACAGCCTCGGTGCTGACCGTTGGTGAAGTCGTCACCCGACCACGTCAAGCCCTCGCTGCCGAGCAGCGACCACAGGCCCCACTTCTCGCCTTCCGGCCGGCTCTTTCCGTTGATCTCCCTCTCGATCGTGCCTTCATCGGGTTGGTCGCCCAGGTTGTCGACGATCCGTACCGCCTCGTCGACGATCCGTCGCCAGTCCGCCGTGTGGTAGCGGCACGCGGCATAGTCGTTCGGGGTCAGTGTTGTGTAGAAGTGCTCGCGTACTTCGCGCGGCGCTTCGCGGTCGTGGTCGTATCTGTGCTCGCGCATGAAGGTCCAGAACCGCTCGTGGTGGACGCACTGGAACGGGTTTCTTGGTGGTGGCAGATCGGAGACCGGCACGACGACGAACCGCACTGTCGGCGGTTGCTCCTGCAACTGCCCGCCGACGGCGAGCACCCGATCAAGAACCTCCTCATGGGGTGGCAGAAGGTCCAGAGACGCGCCGATTGCCTGCTCGATCCGGCTCCGTGGAATATCGCGGCCCCCTTTGAGCCACCGAACCTCCCCGGTCGACGTGATCACGACCTCGGAATACTCGGTCGGTTCAGTGCCGAACACGCCGCCGGGGTAGCAGAGGAACCACCGTATGTGCTGGGGGGCCGAGGGAAGGTATGTGGAGATGACCGCGGCGGCGATGCGTTCGATCACGTTGGTCACCGAATTTCCCGGATTGCCGGGCACCTCCGTCACGATCACGACGGCGGCGGTTGCGGCGCGGTAGACCCGGATCCAGCAGACAATATCGACCTTGCCGGCGCGGTCGAGGGGCATCGGTTCACTCGCCACCAACTTCACGGTGCCAATCGTAGATCCCGCCCCGGCGGTCCTACCGTCTGCCGCAACGCTGGCCGATCGGAGACCTGCGGCCGTGCTGCTTGCCCGGGCGCGGGTTGAAAGCATTCCTCCTGCCCCGCTCCTGGAGGGGGTGCCAGACGGGGCGGCATCGCTGCTGTTCAGCGTGGATTGATCCCGGCTGGATAGATGGGTTCTGGTGCGATGGCCTCGCTGGGGATGTGGGCGCCGACTGGTCGGCCGAGCCACTTCGGTGGCTTCCCCGCGCGGGTAGCGATGCGGTCGTCCATCGCTGTCCATATGACGATGTCGAGTAGTCGCAGGTCTGGGATGAGCGGTGGCTGCTGCGGTCCGGGTGCTGCGGCAAGCTCGGGCACCGTCGGCGACACCAGCGCCCGCAGCTGCGCCATCGTCTCGTGATGGTCGTGGAGGTACGTGGCCAGCGCGCGGACGATCGCGGCGATGCGCTGTTGACGGTTCAGGCCGAAGCGTTGCACCGTGATGCTAAGGTCGTCGCGCTGGTAGCCGAACGCCATCCCGACGTAGCCGTCGAGCACCGGGATCGCGGCAGGCCTGTACAGGGCACCCAGCTTCGTGATTCTCGGCGCCCAACGCCATTGAATTTGAACTGGCAGGCACGGATCACCGCGGCAACCTCCTCTTCGGTCATGGAGTGCAGATCCCGGTCGACTGGGATGCGGCCGATCCGATCGGCGAACTCGCGCCGAGCGTCCGATTGAAGTCGGCGATCTGTGAGATCTCCACCCGGCCGTTGAGGGCGTTGGCGAACAGCAACGACCACGCCGAGACTTCTGTGAAGAGGCCGGCCGCCCGTGCGCTGATGCCGGCCAGGTCGTAGACGGCCCAGCCGCTGTACCGCGACGTGCAGTACACCCGGATCCGGTTCGCTGCCTCGTCGATCGGGACCGGTTCCAGTACCTCACCGACGAATCCCGCCGTTACGTGGATGGCTGCCGTCGGTGTCATGCATGAGACCGTAGCGATCGAGCCTGATCGAGCGGGCGCTTGTCGGCCATAAGTGGGCGCCCGTCGGGCCGTTGGCGCCGATCGGTCGAGGAGATTCACTCGTACTGGGGTTCCTCTGGTGGTGTGAAGTGTTGTTGTGGTTGGTGCTGGGTCGCGGTCGGATGTGTTGGAGGGACCGTTTCAGAAAATGAGACGGCGGAGGTTGTCGTGGCCGATGTTGAGGTGGTTGTTCGGGATCCGGGGACGGGGTTGTTCGGGTTCCGGGTGGAGCTTGGCCGGGATCGTGCTGGTTCGCGGATGCAGGCCCGCCGGGGCGGGTTCGTGACGGAGCGGGCGGCATTGGCGGAGTATCGACGGTTGTGTCGGCAGCGTGACGCGCAGCGGCCAAGGTTGCGGCTGTCCGATTCGGTGCAGACGTTGTGTGAGGATTGGCTGGTCGGGCGGGTGCAGCAGTTGCAGCCGAATACGGTGTACAACTACCGCTGCCTGCTGAGCCTGATCTATCCATACGTGGGTCGGGTCAGGGCGTCGCGACTGAGCGGCCGGATGGTCGAGCGTGCTTACCAGCAGCTGGAGGCGGCTGGCTACTCCCGCACCACGCTGCGGACGTTGCATCTTGTGCTGGGGAAGGCGTTTAGTGAGCAGACTGGCCGGAGTCTCGGTGCGCTTAAGCCTCGGGAGTCCGATGAGCTGCGGCCGGTGTGGACGGTGGATGAGGCCCGGGTGTTCCATAAGTTCGTTGCTGGTGATCGGTTGTATCCGTTGTGGCGGTTGCTGCTGACGACGGGTCTGCGCCGCGGTGAGCTGTGTGGTCTGCGCTGGTGTGATCTGGAGCCGGATCTCGCCGTGTTGACGGTTCGCCGGCAACGGGTGGTTGAGGATCCGACGAGTCGGGTGCGGGAGAAGCCGCCCAAGTCGCACAACGGCGTCCGCAGCCTGGCGCTCGACCCGATGACGCTTGCGGTGTTGAACGATGTCAGGCCGCGCGCGAAGAAGTCGCTGGTGTCCGGCTACATGTTCACCGGTCGGCAGGGTCAGCCGTTGCGGCCGGACAACGTCACGCACCGATTCAACCAGCTCGCGGTCGCGGCAGGCGTGCGCCCGCTCGGCCCACATCAGATCCGGCACCTGGTCGCGTCGAATCTGCTGGACCTCGGGTACGGCATTGCTGAGGTGGCCGAGCGTCTCGGTCATGACCCGGCGACGTTGATGCGCTACTACTCACGGGTCAACGCCTGCCGCCGTCGTCAGGCCGCGGACGACATCGCGGGGCTCATCACGCCGGAGCTCGACGCGGGCGCCGGCGTGCTGAACGCGGCGTGAACACGACCGTCCTGCGGGTCCGCTGATCGACCGCGAATGCAGCGCGAACGCAGCAACACGAGCGGCACTTGATTAGGAAGCGCTCACAATGGGCTCACAGCAGAGATCAACTCCTCGTGGACACGGAAGTATGACGCGACACCAGTCGGCACGGGGAAGGAGTACTATGAAGAGGTCAGGAAGACGTGAGGGCATAGACCGGCATCGGGCAACACTCAGTAGCAGAGTCGTTACGAGCCTGGGGGTCAAGGGGTCGTGGGTTCGAATCCCGCCGTCCCGACTTTGCGAAAGGCCAGCTCAGCTGGCCTTTTCTGTTGACTGTTACGAATCTTCTGATCGTGTCATGACACGCGTTTTTGCCCGTACGACCGTACGGTTTGCGACGTCGACGGTCGCCCGGCGTGCTCGCTGAACTCCTCGCTGTTGCGTTGAGCGGAGTCAAGGGGTCTGTGAGGGCCTGTCGGTGCTTGCCGTGAGAGTGTGGTTGAGCAGGCGTTTGTAAGTCGTCGGCGATCGTGGCGTCACGTGATCGACACCTTGACTCAGGATTGCACCCCGTCCAATTCAAGTGTCCACTGTGGATGACCGTGACACATCTCTGACGCGAACGCCCGTACGGTGATCTTCCCGAGGGTATGCTCCGCTCGGCGGCGGGCGGGCGTTGGGCATTCGGTGTGGCAGTTGCCCCGCCGGGCCGAGGTCGATGCTGTGTGAGCCGCAGGCGGTACTGTGCGTCCCCGATTCAAGCGGAGGTCCTCGCCTTGGAGGATGACAGCTCATCCAGCAAGTTCTCGACATCTGCCAGGTCATCGACGTGCTCGTCTCCGCCCGCCGCGACGCCGAGGCAGCACGACGGTTCTTCCGGCGGGCGCTGGCCACCCTGAAGGTGCGACCCACCGAGATGGTCACTGACGCAGCGTCGGTGTACCCGGCGGTCCTCGATGAGCTGGTTCCGTGGGCGTGGCACCATGTCGAACGGCATGCCGACAACCGGGTCGAGGCCGATCATAGTCAGCTGAAACAGCGGCTCAGACCGATGCGCGGGCTGCGGACCGACCGGACCGCACAGACAATCATCGCCGGACACACCTCTTCATGCAGAACCTAATGGCCGCGGCCATTTACGAACTCGGACTCGACGCTCCGCGCGGGCTCCGCGTCGCTGCAGCGTTCACCGAGCTCGCCGCCGCCATCTGAAGACTGGCCGCGCTCACGCATACGCGCCCTCCAGTCGGCAAACGCAACAGTGGCCGTTCGGCTCGGTTCAGCGCCGTTCGGGGAGCCGTTGCGCTCCCGCTCTGCTCCCTCAGCGAGACGTGGTTAGCCGCCGAACGCCTTGGCATGGCTCGGCGCGGTGAAGTTCACCGCGGGCACGCCGGCGAGGGCGCCCTTGAGCGTGTATGCGACCGCGTTGTTGATGACCGGGTGCGACATCGTCTTGTTGGTCTGCGGGTTGTCGGGATCGGTGACGATGCCGGCGACCGCGAGCTGTTTGGCCATCACGACGAACGTCGCGCTCTTCTCGCTGTCGGTGGTACCGGTCTTGCCAGCGACGGGCCGGTCGACCTGGCCGTGGACGCCGGCGGCCGTACCACCGTCGGGGCAGGCGTTGAACGCGGACTGGTCGCCGACCGGGCAGCGGGCCATGTCCACGGCGGCGCGGGCCACGTCCGGGTCGACGACCTGCCTGCACTGCGGGCTCCCGGCGTCGATCTTGTTGCCGTTGAAGTCCCGGATCTCGACGATCGGGGTCGGGGCGCAGAACTTGCCGTCAGCGGCCAGGGTGGCATAGGCGTTGGCGAGGTCCAGTGGGGTCGTGTCCGACACGCCCAGCGTGAAGGCGCCCCACTGGTGGGCGTCAGCCGCCAGCTTGGCGTCGTTCGAGGACCGGAACTGGATGCCCAGCCGCTGCGCCACGTCGACCACCTTCTCGGCGCCGACCTTCTGCTGCAGCGGCACGAAGTACGTGTTCAGCGACATGCCGAAGCTCTGCCACATGTTGAAGTCGCCGGCCTGGTCACCCGAGTTCTTCGGGCAGTAGTGCGCCCCGTTGCAGGCGGTGGGGCTGCTGGGGTCGACCGGATAGTCGGACACGAACTGTTTCTGGACGTTTTCGGTATGCGACAGCGGCAGACCTGCCTCCAGCGCGGCGACCGCGGAGAACATCTTGAACGACGATCCGGCCTGGTAGCCGAGGATCTCCGGGCCGCCGGTGATGAGCGGGACCGTCGTGTTGGGATAGTTGCCCTTCTGTCCCTTCTTCGCCGGGTTGGTACTGGCCCCGTTGTGGGTCTGGTCGTTGCTGAAGTTGCGGTTCGTCGCGAGGGCCTGCACCCGCCCGGTACCCGGCTCGATCGCGGCGAGCATGACCGCATCGGAGTCGCCGAGCTTGACGGAGTTGCCGGCGCCCGGCTGGTTCTGGGCGTACTTGAACGCGGCAGCCTGGGCCTGCACGCTCATCGAGCTGACGATGGTGTAGCCGCCGGAGCGAAGTTTGTTCTGCCGCTCGTACGCGTCGGCGCCGAACGCCGGCTGCTCGAGCCACCACCGGCGCAGGTAGTCGCACATGAAGCCGGCGCCGAGGTCGGCGCGCTGGACGGCCTCGCAGCCCTCGGGGGTCCGCCTGCCGACGATCGTGAGCTCGGCGGCCGCCGCCTCGTCGGCCTGCTGCCCGGTGATGTAGCCCATCGTCACCATCTGGTCGAGCACGTACTTCTGCCGGTCCAGCGCGCGTGGCAGGCCCTCGGCCGTGGCCGGGTCGTTGGTCGTCGGGGCCTTCACCAGGCCGGCGATCAGCGCGGCCTCCGGCAGCGTGAGGTCCTTCGGGTCCTTGTTGAAGTAGACGTGCGACGCGGCGAAGATGCCGTACGCGCCGTGGCCGTAGGACGAGATGTTCAGGTACCGCTCCAGGATCTGCGCTTTGGAGAGTTTCTTCTCCAGCGCGACCGCGAGCTTCATCTCGCGCACCTTGCGGGCCGGCGTCTTGTCGGTGGCCTCCACGACCTCCTGCGGCGTGCGCGCAGTGTAGGCGGAGACCTGCCGCACGTATTGCATCGTCAGCGTCGAGGCGCCCTGCTGATCGCCGCCGTTCTGGTTGTTCACGAACGCGCGGGCCACACCCTTCGCGTCCACCCCGTGGTGCTGGTAGAACCGGGTGTCCTCGGCGGCCACGATCGCCTGCGCCATGACCGGCGCGACGTCGGTGATCGGCACGTCCCGCCGGTTCTCGTCGTACATCATCGCCAGCAGCGTCTTGCCGTCGCTGGCGTAGACGTACGAGATCTGCGGCGCCGGCAGCACGTCGAACGTGGTCGGCAGACTCTCGAAGTGGTCGGCGCCGGACTTGGCGGCCAGGCCCGACACGGCCAGCGCCGGGAACGTCGCAGCGGCCACCACCACGCCGGCGAGCAGTCCACACAGCAGCAGCGACGAAACGGCGGACAGCACACTACGGCCACGCAAACGCATACAGATACCCCAGGGTTTCGCCGGCTATGCAGTCCCAATCGCTTCAAGCCCTACCCAACCTGATGCTTTGCGACACGTGACACTTTGCACATGGATCGGCAATAACTGTCCATTGTGGACCGTATCGGTCGCCGCAGGCGTGTCAGCGGGGCTGGGGACCGCGCAGCCGTCGGGTCCACAGCCAGCCGCCGGCCAGAGCAGCACCACGACGACCGTGCCGAGCACCAGCCGCGGGACCGATCCGGAACGCCGATCGCTCGAGTCGGCTCGGCCGCCGGAGCGGGGGAGGCGGCAGCCGGGGTCGGGCTGGCGGTCCGGGGGAACTCGGGCTCACGGAGGTGCGGCGCTGGTGGGTGCGGGCACCGCGGAGCGCGAGGGTGCGTGCGAACGCGACGGTGCGGGAGAGCCGTACGGTGCGGTCCCCCTCGCAACGTGGAGGCCAGAACTCGAGGGATAGAGGTTCATGGCTGAACGGGACATCGGTTCGATTATGTCCACCGCCAGCAGTTCCGCACCCGCACCGAGGCCCGGCTGAAGATCGCCACCTGGATCCGGAACTTGTGCCAGAGCCCAGTAGTTGGGCGCCGTGCATTGAGCGTTGGCAAGATCGAGGCAGACTTGAGCGATGAAGTCATCGATCAGGCCTGATCGGTGGCGGCCTGCGAAGTCGGCGTTCGCCGGGTTCCGGTTCCCGGCGGAGGTCATCGTCGTCGCGGTGCGCTGAACGCTCGAGGTGCTGCGGAAGGTCGTCGCCGGTCGATTCGGCAATCAGGCGGAGGCGGCGCAGGCGCAGCTCTTCTGGCACCGACCCCTTTACTCGGCCGGCTTATGCTGGAGGCGACCTGGGAGAATGTGCTTGAGCGCGTCGCTGGGGCCTCCGACCGACGAACTGGTCGTACGAGAGCGCATCGACGCGGCGCTGGCCGCAGGCGAACTCCGCGGCCCGGACGGCGTGATCACCCGCTGGCGGTTCCACAGCAGTCACGGCAGCGACGTCACCATCGAGGAGACCGACCACGCCGAACGACTGATTCACGGCCAGCCCCTCTGCGGGTGTGCGGCGGTTCTGGGGGCATCGTCCCGATCGTTCGGGGCTGGGTCGCCTACCACCGCACGGCAGTGTCCAGCGCGGACCCGTGAACATTTCGATGAGTGCCGGACTCCCGGGGGCGTGTCGTCAGGACGTCGCCGACCCGGTCGCCAACTGCCTGGTCTGCTGTGCCGCCCATTGGGCGGCCGCCGCGGCGACGGGGATCGTCGGGTCCACCAACCATGCGGCCTCGAGGCCGTAGCAGAAAGCGATGATTTCCATTGCCTTGAGCTGCGGGTCGATGTCATCGCGCATCTCGCCGCGCTCTTGTGCGGACCGCAGGGTCGCTGTCACGCGGTCGATCGTTGTCCGGTAGCCGTCGACCAGCCGTGGGTGGAGGTCGGTGTCGGGGCTGACGTTTTCGCCGAGGACGACGGTGTTCATGCCGAGCAGGCTGGCCACCTTGCCGTCGTGCTGGCTGGGCCAGCTGGCCATGTGCTTGGCGATGATGTCGACGATCTTGATGCCGGGGTCGGGTCCGTCGCCCCACAGCCACTGCTCGGAGAAGGCCAGGTGGCGATCCATGACGGCGTTGAGCAGGGCCTCCTTGCTGCGGAAGTGATAGAGCAGCCCGGTTTGTGACACGCCGGCCTCGGCCGCGATGTCGGCGAGGCTGGTGCCGCGCGCTCCGTTGCGGGCGATGAATCGTACGGCGACGTCGACGATGCGGTCCCGTGTCTCGAGGCCCTTCGCTGAGGTCTTGGGCTTCTGGGCAGGGGACACGGTTGATCTCCTCGCGATGGTTGGGACGGTCATCGCCAAGCATAGACAACCGACTGAGTATTCGGTAACTTCTGCGAAACAGACTGAGTGCTCAGTCTTAACTGTGGCGAGAGGCGCGATCGCATGAGTGCAGCTTCCCGGCGAGGAACCCCGGTCGTCCGCGAGGAAGACACTGCGCTGCGGCCGCACGAGCAGGTTCAGGCCTTCCTGGACAGCTCCGGATCATCACCCGACCCGTGGGCCGCCGACATCGCGGCCGTGCGGGCGGACGCACGTGCGAAGGTCCTGGCCGTGACCGGCGAGCCGGCGCCGGTGGCCTCTGTCGAGTCGGTCGACGCGGACGGCGTACCGGCTCGGCTCTATCTGCCCACGGGTGCGGAACGGGAGGTGCTGGTCTGGGCGCACGGCGGCGGCTGGATTCACGGAGACCTCGACACCGCCGAGGGTGTCGCCCGGGCACTCTCGAACCGGGCCGGATGCGGGGTCCTGTCCATCGACTACCGGCTCGCGCCCGAGCACCCGTTTCCAGCCGGCTTCGACGACACGTGGACGGCCGTCACCTGGGCACGCCACAACTTCGGCAGCGTGGCTGTCGGTGGGGACAGCTCGGGCGGAAACCTCGCCGCGGCTGCCGCGCTCAAAGCGCGTGATGAAGGCGTTCGGTTGGCCGCCCAACTCCTCGTCTACCCGGTACTCGACAGCGTCGAGAACACCGACTACAAGGTCGCGTTCCGGCGGCGGTACGAGACCTTCGCGGGCCAGTCGGGTTTCGGCTCCAACAGCTACCGTCGGCTCCAGTACATCTGGGCGACGTACGTCCCCGACCCAGCACACCGCAAGGCGTCGTATGTATCCCCGCTGCACGCTGAATCTGTGCGCGGTGTCGCGCCTGCGACGATCATCACGGCCGAACACGATTTCCTCCGCCGCGAGGCCGAGGACTATGCCCGGCGTCTGGAGGCGGCCGACGTGCCGGTCGAGCTGACCGAGTACGCGGGGCAGATCCATGGCTTCTTCGAGATGTTCGCCGTGATGACCGACGCGCATCACGCCGTTGGCAAGGCTGGCGACGCCGTACGCCGCGCGTTCCAGTCAACCCACACCATCGAGCCTTAAGGACTTCTCGTGCGATCGCTGACCCATTACTGCGGAACCCTCCGGGCCGCCGGCGTCGCCGCGGCGGCTGCCCTGCTGCTCGCCGCCTGCGCACCCGGCGGCAACTCCGAAGCCGGCCCGGCGCCGTCCAAGCCGGTCTCCACCGGCATCGGCAGCGAACCGGTCACCCTGAAGCTGCTCGTCACCAGCGGCGTCGACGTCCCGTTCTACACCGCTCTCGGCAAGCTGTTCCACGCCAAGCACAGCAACGTGACCGTCAAGGTGGAGAGCCAGGACTACGCCGCCTTGACCACGACCATCGCGCGCACTCTCGCCGGGAACAACGTGCCCGACCTCGTCCGCGTGCCGCAGCTCGGCAACCTGACCAAGGACCACCTGCTGATCAGCCTCGACCCGTATGCGCAGGCGTATGGGTGGAACGAGTGGCCGCAGTCGCAGTTCGCCTCCACCCGTGTAGCGGCGGACGGCAGACAGCGGGGGACAGGCTCGTTGTACGCCGCGGGCGCTGGTTTTGGCCTGACCGGGGTGTATTACAACAAGGCGCTTGCGCAGCGGATCGGTATGACGCGGCCACCGGCGACTGTCGCCGAGTTCGAGCAGTTGCTCGCCAAGGCGAAGGACGCCAGGCTGCAGCCGATCATGATCAACGGCAAGGACGGCGGCAGCGTCTATCCGCTGCAGAACCTGGTGATGTCCTACGCCGGTGACGCGCGAGCCGTCCAGGACTGGAACTACGCCAAACCCGGCGCGAGTATCGACACCGCGGCGACGGTCAAGGCCGCCACGACATTGCAACGCTGGGGACAGGCGGGATACCTGCCGGCCGACGTGAACGACATCGACCAGACCCGGGCCCCGGCCGAGTTCATCAAGGGCAACGGCGTGTTCTTCCCGAGCGGCAACTGGCAGGCTCCGGGACTCGACAAGACCGGACCCGGTCAGTTCGGGTTTTTCCTGTTCCCGCCCGGCGTTGCCGGTGGGCCGTCGTACGCGATGACCGCCGTCGCCAACCTGGGGATCCCGGCGAAGTCACCCAACGCAGACGTGGCGGCCGCGTTCCTGGACTTCGTGCAGACGGACCAGCAGGCGCGGCAGGAGACGGTCACCCTCGGCGGGCTGGTGCCGGCCGGCCCGTCGGACGCGCCGGCTCCGACCGCGCCCGAGGGGTCGGCGGTCGCAGCCACCGTCAGCGCGTTCCAGGAGTTGCTGAAGAGCAACGGGCTGGTCGGCTTCATGGCTGATGCGACGGCTTCGATCCACGTCAACAGCCTCATCCCGCAGACGCAGCTGCTGCTGGCCGGCAAGACGACGCCCGAGGCGTTCGCGGCCAAGGTGCAGTCCGACTACGAGCGCGATCTCGGGCGATGATCGCGGCGAGCCGACCCAGGGGTGATGCGGTGCTGTCCGTCTCGACCCCGGAGGCGATGCGGCAGGATTCGGCTATGACCGACCCGTCGAGCGTTCCTGCGGCACCACAACCCGCCGCACGGCGCCCATCCGCACTCCGGCGGCGGAGCTGGAGCGCGCTCCTCTGGGTTGCGCCAGCGTTCGGCATGTACGGCGTTTTCGTGCTGTTCCCGATGCTCCAGTCCGTGCAGTACTCGTTCTACGACTGGGATGGCATCGGGCCGGCGACGCCTGCCGGACTGGACAACTGGAAAGCGATCTTCACCCAGCCGGAGCTACTGCAGTCCGTGGTGCACGCGTTCGTCCTCGTCGTGTTCTACACGGTCCTGCCGGTCGGGCTCGGTCTGGTCGCCGCGTCGCTCATCCGCGAACTGAAGCCCAGCGCGTTCAGCACCACCGCCCGGGTCGTACTGTTCATCCCCCAGGTGCTTCCGCTGGTCGCGGCCGGTATCGCGTGGACGTGGATGTACTCCTCGGACGGCCTGGTCAATCAGGTCTTGCGCGCAGTCGGCCTCGATCAGTACACACGGGCCTGGCTCGGTGACTTCACGTTCGCTCTGCCCGCGGTCGGTGTGATCGGAGTCTGGGTCATGCTCGGCTTCTGCACGGTGCTGCTGCTGGCGGGCATCGGCAAGATCGACCCGGCGCTGTACGAGGCGGCCCGGCTGGACGGGGCCGGGCGGGTCAGTGAGTTCTTCGCCGTGACGCTGCCCGGGTTGCGGCGCGAACTCGTCGTGTGCACGACGTTCACGATCATCGCCGCCCTGGCGAGCTTCGACGTCGTCCAGATCGCGACGCAAGGCGGTCCCGGCTACCAGACGATGGTGCCCGGCGTGCAGATCTACCGGTTGACGTTCCTGCAGCAG
>NZ_JBEXUD010000072.1:0-42199 GCF_040614215.1 Dactylosporangium sp. NPDC006015 | reverse complement strand
AACATGTACCTGTTCTTCGCCGGTGACAACGGCAAGATCTACCGGGCCAGCATGCCGATCGGGAACTTCCCGGGCAACTTCGGCTCCAGCTACACCACGATCATGAGCGACTCGACGAACAACCTGTTCGAGGCGGTCGAGGTCTACAAGGTGCAGGGCCAGAACCAGTACCTGATGATCGTCGAGGCGATCGGCAGTCAGGGCCGCTACTTCCGGTCGTTCACGTCCAGCAGCCTGAGCGGGTCGTGGACCCCGCAGGCCGCCAGCGAGAGCAACCCCTTCGCCGGCAAGGCGAACAGCGGCGCGACGTGGACCAACGACATCAGCCACGGTGACCTGGTCCGCACCAACCCCGACCAGACCAAGACGATCGACCCGTGCAACCTGCAGTTCCTGTACCAGGGCAAGAACCCCAGCGCGGGCGGCGACTACAACCTGCTGCCGTGGCGGCCGGGCGTGCTGACGCTGCAGCGCTGACAGCAAGGCCCTCTGTATGCGGCCGGCGCACGTGCATCACCAGGTCCGCTTGATGATGCACGTGTCGCCGGCGATGGCGGCGGTGTGGGGGATGTTCACCGGGGTTCCTCGTCAGTGGGATTCGCGGGAGACCTCATCGCCGCTGGAGCCGAGCAGGAAGTCGAGGTCGGCGCCGACGTTGGCCTGGCCGACGGTGTCCACGTAGAGGCGCTCCCAGCCGCGCCGTGGGCGGGCGAAGGCGTTCACGGCGGCGGCGGCGGGCTCTCGGGCGGCGAGCTCGGCGTCGGGGATGTCGACGTCGAGGCGCCGGCCCGCGACGTCGAGAATGATCATGTCGCCGGTGCGGACCTTGGCCAGCGGACCGCCGACGGCGGCCTCCGGCGTGACGTGCAGGACGACGGTTCCGTACGCAGTGCCGCTCATCCGGCCGTCGCAGATGCGGACCATGTCCCGGACGCCCTCGGCGAGCAGCTTGGCCGGCAGCGGCAGGTTGGCGACCTCCGGCATGCCGGGGTAGCCCTTCGGGCCGCAGCCGCGCAGGATCAGCACCGAGTCGGCGGTGACGCCGAGGTCCGGATCGTCGAGGCGGGCGTGCAGATCCTCGATCGAGTCGAAGACGACCGCCGGACCGCGGTGCGAGAGCAGTTCCGGTGAGGCGGCGGCGGGCTTGATGACGGCACCGTCCGGCGCGAGGTTGCCGTACAGGACCGCGATCCCGGCGGCCGGCTGCAGCGGCTGTTCCCGCGGGCGGATGACCTCGCGGTCGTAGACCCGCGCGGTGTCGAGGTGCTCCACCAGCGGCCGCCCCGTGACGGTGAGCGCGGCCGGGTCGAGCAGGTCGCGGACCTCATTGAGGACCGCGTGCAGGCCCCCGGCCCGGTACAGGTCCTCCATCAGAAAGCGGCCGGCCGGTTGGAGGTCCACAAGGAGCGGCACGTGCGAGCCGGTACGGTCGAAGTCGTCCTGCGTGAGCTCGACGCCGAGCCGGCCGGCGATGGCCAGCAGGTGGACCACCGCGTTGGTGGAGCCGCCGAGGGCGGCGAGGGCCACGATCGCGTTGAGGAACGAGCCCCGGGACAGCACGGTGCTGGGCCGCCGACCGGCTTCGATCATCTCCACGACGAGCACACCGGTGGCGTGGGCGGCCTCCAGCAGGCGGCTGTCGGGCGCGGGAATGCCGGCCACGCCGGGCCGGGTCATGCCGAGCACCTCGGCCAGCAGGCCCATGGTGGAGGCGGTGCCCATGGTGTTGCAGTGACCCTTGCTGCGGATCATCGAGGATTCCGAGCGAACGAACTCGGCGGCGCTCAGGGTGCCGGCGCGGACCTCCTCGCTCAGCTGCCAGACACCGGTGCCGCAGCCCAGCGGGACGCCGCGGAAGGTCCCGGTCAGCATCGGGCCGCCGGGCATCACAACGGCGGGCAGGTCCACCGACGCGGCGGCCATCAGCAGGGACGGGATGGTCTTGTCGCAGCCGCCGAGCAGGACCACGCCGTCGATCGGGTTGGCCCGCAGCATCTCCTCCGTCGCCATCGCGGCCATGTTGCGCCACAGCATCGCCGTCGGGCGCACCTGCGTCTCCCCCAGCGACACCACCGGCAGGTTCAACGCGATGCCGCCGGCCTCGTAGATGCCGTCGCTGACGCTGCGGGCGACCTCGTCGAGGTGGGCGTTGCACGGGGTCAGGTCGGAGGCGGTGTTGGCGATCGCGATGTGCGGCCGGCCGTCGAACGCGTCGGCCGGCAGGCCTCGACGCATCCAAGCCCGGTGGATGTAGCTGTTGCGGTCGTTGCCCGCGTACCACTGCGCGCTGCGACGTGGCTGCATGCGCCTTCCTCTCAACATTCCACGAAATATTGCATCAGACCATCGTCCACATCGGACATGGCAAGGTGCAGACTCCCATCGTCTGCCGGGTGACAGGGCGCGGCGGTCATCCGCGATCCAGCGTTCCGCTGACGCGGCGCGGGGTGCGGCCGTGCTCGGGGACGTCGCGCAGCTCGTCCGGCAGCAGTTCCTGGGGGACGTCCTGAAAGCAGACAGGGCGCAGCCAGCGGCGGATCGCGCTCGCGCCGACACTGGTGTGCAGGGCGTTGGTGGTGGCGGGGTAGGGACCGCCGTGGTGCATCGCCCAGGCGACCGCCACACCCGTCGGGTAGCCGTTCCACACCACGCGCCCGGCCGTGCGGTGTGCGTGGTCCAACAGCCGGGAGGCCAGCCGCCGGTCCTCGTCATCGGCGTGGATGGTCGCGGTGAGCGCGGGCCCGAAACGGCGCAGCGTGGTGAGTGCGTCGTCGTCGGTGTCGTACTCGACGACGATCAGCTCCGGCCCGAAGCACTCTTCCAGCAGCGGGCCCTCAAGCGCGTCCGGCCGGGCCCGCAGCAGCAGCGGCGAGCCCCGGAAGCCCTCGGCCGGCCCGTCGCCGCCCCGGGCGAGCACCTCGACGCCGGCGGCGGCGAGCAGGGACTCGGCCCCGTCGGCGTACGCGTCGGCGATGCGCTCGCTCAGCATGATGCCGGCGCCCGCCGCGGCGACCCGGTCGACGAGCGCCTGCGTCAGCGCAGATCCGGCCGAACCGGACGGAACGACCGCGATCCCCGGCTTTGTGCAGAACTGCCCGACGCCGAGCATGAAGGAGGCCGCGAGCCCGTCGCCGATCTGCGCGCCGCGGTCGCGTGCGGCGGCGCGGCCGACCACGAAGGTGTTGACCGCGCCGAGCTCGCCGTAGAAGGGGATCGGCGCCGGCCGGGCGGCGGCGAGGTCGGCGAGCAGCCGGCCGACGCGCAGCGAGCCGGTGAAGCCGACCGCGGTGATGTCCGGGTGCCGCACGAGCCGCGCCGCGGTCTCGTCGCGGTACACGAGCGACACCACATCGGTGCTCAGGCCCGCGGCCCGGGCGCCGGCCAGCAGCGCGTCGCGGGACAGCAGCGAGGTGGCGGGGTGGGCCGGGTGGACCTTCGCGATCACGGGGCAGCCGGCGGCCAGCGCGGAGGCAGTGTCGCCACCCGGAACGGAGAAGGCGAACGGGAAGTTGGCGGCGCCGAAGACCGCCACCGGCCCCAGCGGGACAAGTATCCGGCGCAGATCCGGGCGCTGACCCATCCGGGTCGAACCGGCGTGGTCGATGGCCGCCTCGAGGTACGCGCCGTCGTCGAGCACGTCGGCGAAGAACTCGAGTTGGTACTCCGTGCGGGTCAGCTCCGCGTTCAGCCGCTGCCGGCCCAGGCCCGTCTCGCGGTCGGCCACCGCCACCAGCGCCGTGCGGCGTTCCTCGACCGCCGCCGCCATGGCCCGCAGCATCGCCGCCCGGCCGGAGCGCCCGGCCCCTTCGAGTTCGCGGTGTGCGGCGCGGGCGCGCTCGCCCAGCCGGTCGAGGTCCTCGGCGGGGACGTCGAACACCTCGGTGGTGGCGCCGGTGCTCGGGTCGATGCTGGCGATCACGATGCCTCCGCCTGAGGGATTCCGCGCCGGACCGGGTTGGTCAGAGTACCGATCGCGTCGATGGTGATCCGCACCGTGTCGCCATCGGCCAGGGTGAACGGCGCCGGCGGCACAAGACCCGTTCCGGTGGACAGCACTGCACCGTCAGGATGAACATCACCACGCATGATGTAACCGACCAACTCATCCAACCGCCGGTGCAGCAACGACGTGCTGGTACGTCCCCGCCAGTGCTCGCAACCGTCCCGTTCGATCGAAAGGTCGATCGCGAGTGCATACGGATCGCTGACATCCCAGGCAGGCGTGATCCACGGACCGAGGGCACACGACCCGTAGTAGGTCTTCGCCTGCGGCAGATACAACGGATTCGCGCCCTCGATACTGCGCGACGACACGTCGTTGCAGACCGTGTAACCAACGATCTCACCGAACCGATTGATCACGACAGCAAGCTCCGGCTCCGGAACATCGACCTCGGAGTCAGCCCGGATACCGATCGGCGCACCAGGACCGCGAACCCGCCACGGCACCGACTTGAAGAACAACTCCGGTCGCTGCGCGTCGTACACCAGCGAATACACATCCGCGGCCCGCTCACTGTCCTCGATACGGGCCTCCCGCGACTCCCGATAGGTGACACCACAGGCCCACACCTCGGTCGACGCGTCGACCGGGGCCAGCAGCCGCACCCCGGACAGCGGCACCACAGGACCCGACACGGGCCGGGACAACCGCGCCCGCAACTGCGTGGCCGGCAGATGCCACAACTGCGCCAGCGCCGAGACGCCCTCGACCTCGACGACCGCGCCATCAGTATGAAGTCCGACGTGGACGTCGCCGTTCAACTCGTACCTGACGATGTTCAAGGCCTGCACTCTCTGAAGTCATACGTGCAATTCGTCAGCAGGCAGTCCGGGCGGAAATCAATGCCGAGACCGTGGCTGCGGAGCCCGCTACCGGCGTTGTCGGCCGGGCTGCCCGGACCGCCGGGGTCCACTGGGCTGCCTTCTCCGGGGCCGGGCGGGTGTCAGCCCTTCACCGCGCCCGCGGTGAGGCCCTCGGTCAGGAAGCGTTGCCCGAAGGCGTACATCAGTACCACGGGGATGCTGACGAGCAGCGACGCGGCGGCGAGCTGTCCTTGCGGGACGACGTCTCCGGTGATCATCGCCTGCATTCCGACGGGGAGCGTCTTGTATTCGTCCTTGGTGAGGAACACGAAGGCGAAGAGGAACTCGTTCCAGGCATTGGTGAGGGTGAACAGTCCGACTGCCAGTAGGCCCGGTTTTGCCAGCGGCAGCATCACCCGGCGGAACGCTTGGAGGCGGGTGCAGCCGTCGACCAGCGCGGCCTCCTCGAGCTCGGTGGGAATCGAGGAGAAGTAGCCGGTCAGCAGCCAGGTGGCGAACGGCAGCGTGAAGGTCGGGTAGGTCAGCACCAGCGACCAAAGCGAGTCGTTGAGCCGCACGCCGATGAGCAGCTGGTAGAGCGGGATGAACAGCAGCGCTCCCGGCATCACGTAGGTGAGCAGGACCGTGACCGTGAAGCTCTGCGCCCCGCGGAACCGCAGCCGGGCCAGTGCGTAGCCGGCCAGGGCGGCGCAGAGCAGTGCCGCCACGGTGGACGTCAGGGACACCAGCACGGTGTTGAGGTACCAGCGGCCGAAGGGCTGGTTGGTGAACAGGTCACCGAACTGTTGCAGGGTCCACGGCGTCGGCCAGAGGTCGCTGTTGTGCATGACGATCTGGTCCTCGGACTTGAAGGCCGTGACGGCGATCCAGTACAGCGGGCCGAGCACGAAGACGAGCAGCCCGGCCAGCGCGACACCAGAACCCAGGCGCGAGACCAGGGACGACGCCCGGCGGTGCCCCCAGGTTTGCAACGCCGTGACCACCCGGCCCACGACCGCGGCGACCAGCAGGATCACCGCGAGGACCACCGCGGCCTTCCAGAAGATCTGGGGTGATGCCCAGGCCAGCAGACCGGCGACCGTCACGGCCATGGCCCATGGCATTGCCTTGCGCACCGGCCCGGGCGGTCGGGAGGGCGCGCCGGCGTCGTTGCGGCGCATCAACCGGACCAGGACGAACACCAGCACGCCGATGACCGGCAGCATCACGAGCGTGACTGCCGCTCCCGCGCCGTACTGCAGCTGCAGGATCGCCTTGGAGTAGGCGACGAGCACATACGGCGCGGTCGCATCGCCCGGGCCACCCTGTGTCAGCAGCCAGATGAGGTCGAAGTTGTTGAACGTCCAGATCGACGACAGGGTCACCGTCACGGTGATGACGTGGCGCAGGCCGGGCAGGGTCACGTGGATGAACCGCTGCAGCGATGACGCGCCGTCGATGGTCGCCGCCTCGTAGAGGTCCGCGGGGATGGCCTTCAACCCGGCGAGGAACGTGACGGTGAAGAACGGCACGCCCTTCCACACGTTGACGAGGATGACCGACGGCATGGCAAGCGACGGGTCGGACAGCCAGCCCGCGGGCCACTCGTCGACCAGGTGCGCGGCGGCCAGCAGGGGGCCGATGCCCGAGTCGGTGAGCAGCGTGTTGACGCTGCCGAAGATCGGGTCGAGCAGTGCGCGCCAGCTGAACGCCGTCACCACCGTCGGCACCACCCACGGCAGCAGGAGCAGCCCGGCCAGCACGGCCCGGCCACGCCGCCGATGGTGCAACAGGAGTGCCGCGGACAGACCCAGCACCACCTTGAACACCTCGGCGTACGCGGTGAACACGAACGAGTTCAGCACGCCCGTGCGGAACTGCTCGTCGCCGGCGAGGGCGATGTAGTTGCCCAGGCCGACGAACACGCTGTCCTGCCCGTGCCGCTCCGTCGTGCTGGTGACGACGGAACGGCCGATCGGCACGAGCACGAGCCCGCCGACCAGCAGGGCCATCGGCGCCAGGAACAGCGCCGCCAGCCGCCAGTCGCGACCCAGCCGCCGCTGGGTCGTCGTGAGGGAGCCGCGCCCCGGCGACGGGGATGTCTTCGTCGCCGGGGGCGGTGGGGTCCGCACCGATGTCACTGGGGCAGCCCCTGCTGGTTGAAGATCTGCACCATCTTGGCGTGGGCGGCGGTCACGGCCTTGTCGGGCGCCGTGCCCTGGACGACCTGCTGCATCATGTCGGTGAGGACGTACGCGGCGGTGGCGGCCTGCTGACCGGCGTTGGCCTTCTGCGGGAAGGCCAGGCCGTTCTTCGTCTTCAGCGGCAGCGACAGCTGGGTGATCTTGCGTAGGACGGGGAACGCGGGGTCGCCGCTGGTGAAGAACGGGTCGGAATCCCACACCTTCTCCCAGGCGGGCAATGCCAGGCCGGGCGCCTCCTTCGCCACGCCGAGCAGCGCCTTCGCGCTGACCAAGTACTGCGCCAGGAGCTTGGCGAGCGCCGCGTTCTTGGCGCCCTTGAAGATGACGAAGCCCTGGGACTGGCCGAGCAGCAGGGGCTTGTCCGTCGCGGGTCCGATGCAGTCGGCGAAGACGTGCGTGTTGTCGTAGACGGGATTCTTCTTGGTCTTGGAGTCCGCGTAGACGCTGAACTGGTTGCGGGTGTAGCCGAGGATCCCGGCGAGCCAGTTCTCGTTGTTGCTGGAGTCGGTCCAGGCGGCCACGCCCGGCGGCAGCATCGGCTTGTACTTGGGGTTGGTGTAGATGTCGCCCAGGAAGCTCACCGCCTGCACCGTCTCGGGCGAGTCGAAGATGACCTTCTTGCCGTCGTTGTCGACGATCGACCCGCCGTAGGCGTTGATCAGTGCCTCGATCATGCCGTTGGCGTCACCGGACCGGTTCACGGTCATGCCCCAGCCGTACCGGCGCTTGCCCGGATCGGAGATGGACAGGCACAGGTCCCGCAGTTCCTCCCAGGTGTAGATCTCCTTGGGAGTGATGCCCTTCTCCTGCATCCAGTCCTTGCGCAGGAAAGACCCGATGCCGATGAAGTGGTACGGGATGGCGAACCACTTGCCGTCGAAGACGCAGAAGTTCTTGGACTCCGCGGTGGGCTCGCCGTACTTGGCCGTGAGCGCCTTGACGACGTCCGTCACATCCTCCAGGTCGCCCAGCGCGTGGAACTGCGCCACGAACCGCGAGTCGGTCATGAACGCCAGGTCGCGCGCCACACCACCCTTCACCTCGGCGTCGATCTTGGCAACCACATCACCGGCGTCGGCCTGGACCAGACTGTTCTCGATCTTCGTCCCGGTGGCGTCGGCGAACGTCTTGATCGAGCTGTCGAGCGCCGCGTTCGCCGCCGTCGAGTACAGCTTCTGCGACAGCACCCCCATCAAGGAGCCCTTCAACGACGCCGCGGCGTCGAGCAGTTCCTGCGGAACCTCCGGCTGCACCTTCGGAGCGGACTTCGAGGGACTGTCCCCACATGCGGCCAGACCAGCCGCGCCGAGCACGCCCAAACCCATTCCCAGGAAGCCGCGCCGGGACCATGACGGGTTGTTCTCCATGACCATTTACCTCCTTTGTCGCAAGCCATCAAATGATCCGAAGGCTCAGCGGTACGGGGACGGCGATGTGCCAATTCCACCGCCTGGAACGGTCTGATACTTTCGATCGATTTCCGAACTGTTCCGCGCGTGCCGCACGCTACGGCCGCTGATCGCGGCGGGTCAATACCCACATTGAACAGTTACATCTGAATGACTTCGGTACCTGGAAAAAGGCGCACGACATTGACGTTTGTGACCAACCAGAGAACGGGGATCCGCGGACACCCGGTGCTCGAATCAGGTGATACTGAACTCCCTTCCGTAGGCGAGGATCGTCAGTCCACACAGAACGGCGCGATCCACTGCGGCGTGTTCTCGTGAGCACATTTCAAGGCGGTGTTCGATATTTCGAACAGAGTTCGATATCTCGATAGGACGCGACGGTAGAGGACCGAGTGAGAGGTGTCAATGAGGCCGATGGACAGTCGGCCACATCGTGCGCCGAACGGGCGCGTCAGCGCGGTGCGCGGTATCCCAGCCGGGTCGACAACGCGACGGCACCCTCGCAGACCAGCCGCGTCCACTCCGCGTGCGCCGTGGGCGTCCAGCGGATGATCGGCGCGGAGACACTCATCGCCGCGACCGTCTTGCCGGTGTGGTCGCGGACCGGCGCTCCGACACAGCGGACCGCGCTGTCGGACTCGCCGTCGTCGACCGCCACGCCCTCGGCGCGGATGCGATCGAGCTCGGCACGGAACCGGTCCGGGTCGGTGATGCTGTCCGGCGTCATGGCGGACAGGCCGCCGGGCGGCAGGAGCGCGTCAAGGTCGCTCGGGTCGAGGCTCGACAGCAGCATCTTGCCGACGGCCGTGCAGTGCGCGGGCAGCCGCCGGCCGACCGCGGACACCATCCGGACCGGGTGCGTGCTGTCGACCTTCACCAGGTAGATCACATCCGCGCCGCTGAGCACAGCGACGTGCACAGCCTCGTCACAGGCCGCAGCGACGTCCTGCGCCACATCCTGCGCCTCGCGGACCAGGTCGAGCTGGCCGGCGAACGCGGCACCAAGTTGGAACAGTGGCATGCCAAGCCGGAACTGGACCGGTTGGCCGGGCACCGAGATCAGATACGAGCGGGCGACCAGCGTGACGAGCAACTCGTGGACGGTGGTCCGAGGCAGGCCGAGCCGTTCGGCGATCTCGCGGGCCGACAGCCGGGGCTGGTCCAGGAAGAGTTCGAGGATGTCGAGGGCGCGGATGACCGCCGGTACCACGCGAGGCATGCACAGTCCTTTCGAGATACCGAACCATGTTCGATATCTGGACACGGCGGTATCGCGACAGGATAGCGCTGGTGCGGTACGCCAACCGGCCCAGCCGGATCTCGCCCTTGCCGAAAATCTCCTCCGTGCAGGTCAGGCGCCTGTCGGCACTCGTGGAGGATACCGCCGAGGCGACCATGTCTTGCCGTTCCGGTCGTGATCAACGCCGTCCTCGCTCGCGACCCCGCACCGCGCCGTCCCTTCGGCGTCCCGGGTGGCGGCTCGTCCTTCGTGGTCGCCGACGGCGACGGGCTCTCCCTGTGCGTGCCCGGCCCGTGCGAACACCCGAACTGGCACGTCGCCGACGCCCGGGCGGTGCTGCGGCCGACGACGGACCGGCTCGTGTTCCTGACCCCGGCGGGCCTGGTCACCGTCGCACCCCAGGGCGACACCCTTGCCCGCCCGTCGCACCGCTGACGGGCCGGGTGCGGCCAGGCCGCCGTCAGGACCGGCTGAGTTGCCCCGGCGGTTTCCTATCGCAAGGTTTGGGCCACGCTGGTCGGCGCCGGGAGGGCGATCAGGGTGAACCGGCCCGCCAGGTCGGGCAGGATCGTTCGCAGCGCGGCGACCGTCTGCGGCCCCGCGCCGTCGTGCAGGAGCACGATCCCACCGGGACGAGTTTTCGTCAGCACGGTGTTCACGATCGACTGGACCCCAGGGCCGCTCCAGTCCCGCGGGTCGACGGTCCACGAGATCGACGTCATGCCCAGGCCGGCCGCGATGCTCACGATGCCGGGCGACCAGTTGCCGCCGGGGGCGCGGAAGTAGCCGATCACCGCGCCGGGTGCGACCGCCCGGATCGCGTCGTTGGTGCGTTGCATGTCGGATCTGATCTGATCGGGCGTACGGGTGCGCAGCATCTCGTCGTGGCTCCACGAGTGGTTGCACAGGGTGTGCCCCTCGGCGACCATCCGCCGGACCATCTCCGCGCGCGCAGCGACCTGCCGGCCGACCATGCAGAACGTCGCCTTGACGCGGTGCTGGGCCAGCAGGTCCAACACGGCGGGGGTATCGTCCCACGGGCCGTCGTCGAAGGTCAGCGCGACCGCATCCGACCCCGTCTTGCGCACCGTCCCAGCCGGACCGTCGCCCGTCGCGATGACCGGCGACGACGCGGACGGCGAGGCCATGGGGCTCGGCACGCTCGGTTGGACCGTCGGCTCCCGGTGCTCGGCGACCACCGGCACCGCCGCGACCGGCGCGGCCACAGCAGGCGCGGGCGGGCCGCTGTTGCCGCGGCTGCCACCGAGCGTCAAGGTCAGTATCAGGATGGTCAACCCGAGCACGGCGATGCGGCGCAACGGCACGGAGGCACTCCAACTCGGTCCGGACCCGTCAGGGCTCGACGATGCTACAGAACAGACGGATGCCGGAGCTCTTCGGTTGCCGAGATTCCGGTCGGCGCGGCCGGAAACCTCTGCCGTCGTCACGCGCGGCCGCGGCCAGGAGGACCTCGGTGGTGACGCCGGCGCTTCCGCGCCCGCTACGGCGACGCACCGGCCGAGTGGCGCCGCCTGCACGACCCCTGCCCCGGCTGACGGCCGCGAAAGCCCTATCCGATGCCCGCGGCGAGGGCGATCACGGAGAGGCCGAGCCCGCCTGCGGCGCCGACGATGCCGGCCGCGCGCTCGCGGCGCCGATCGGGCGACGCCAGGACGTGCGCCCGCGCCGCCGCGCCGAAGGCCAGGCCGCCCAGCACGAACCAGGGGCCCCAGAGGCCGAGGTACCAGCGGCTGATGCTCCGCAACGCCGGGTCGATCGCGACCGTGCCCGCCTCGACCAGGATGCCCTGCCCGACGAACAGCATGCCGTGCCAGGTCAGCACGGTGGGGGCGCCCCATCCGCAGCAGACCAGCACCGTCCAGTCGAGGTGCCCCCTGTATTGAGCAGGCGGGTCGGCAAGGTGTTCAGAAGCCTCGGAAGACGCCGTCTGGACCGGTGGACCGCGCGAACTCGAAGTAGTCCATGTTTGCGATCGACAGGTTGTTCTCGATCGACTGCACCTGCCGTGGCAGGGTTCTGAACGGTCCCGAGCTGTCCCTGGCATTGAGGTTGATGACCAGGAGCGGGTGGTCCGGCGCTGAGACGGCAACAGCGTCGACCACGAACAGGATCGGGTGCCGGTACTGATGCGGGTAGGCACGACGGTAACCGGCCGCGATCGCCACGGCATCCATGCCTGCGAGCGTCCGGTCCTCGACGAACTCGACGTCAGCGCCGAAGCCCTCCTCCGTTGGGGCGGCGATCTCCTTCATGAGTCGCCGCCAGGTGCTGTCGTCGCTGAAGTCTGCGCGCACGACCGGGACACCTTGCGTTGCGGGAAGGTCAGCCATGCATGCAGGCCTTACCTGTGCCAGTCGGCACTGTCGATAAAACCGATCGGCACTTCGGCGACCCCGGCTGGTAGGCCGGGCTCCACCGACACCACCTTCCCGGCCTCAACGTCGAGCACGATGGTTTTCGGCACCGCCGACGCTGGATCGATCGGCGACCCTGGCGCCACTGGAGCGCCCGGATCCGCGGACGCGCTCCCGGGCACAAGCGTCCCCATCGTGAACACGAGGACGGCGCCAGCGACACCGAGACGGCTAACACTCTGGCCGGTCATCGACACCCCTCATCCGTGAACTACGCACGTGGCGCGGCTGCTGACAGGACCCCGCCCGGGACCCCACCAGGCCCGTCGCGCAGCCACCGAAACCTCACATATCCCGGCTCGAATGACGCTACCCCCTGCAAGCGATCGAAAAGGCGCCTCCGAATTCGTGTCGAGCATGGTCCGGCCCAGATGACGGGGTGGTGCGGTTCGGCCGAATGCACGCTTGGTCGACCAAGCTTTGGCACCGAACTCGATCTTCGGATGGGTTACGGCATGCGGTGTTGCTGGAGGCAACACCGAGATGGGCGCATTGGCCGAGCGCAAACGCGGGGTGGGGTGCTCGGTACGCTATGGCCTTGGACTGCGGCGCCCGCCGGTCCTGTTTCCGGGCTCGACTGTTGGCACATCCGAGCCGATGTCGGAGGTGTGCGTGGTTCTGCAGGATCCATCGCCCAACCTCGGCATCCTGTTGCGGCACGTCCATCTGGACGGCGCGGTCTCCCGTGCAGCGTTGGCCGAGAGGATGGGCTTGAACCGCAGCACCATTATGGCGCTGACGGCCGAGCTGATCTCTATCGGCTTGGTCCGAGAGGAGACGCCGGCCGGCGCCGGACGGCGTGGGCGCCCGTCGTTGGTGGTGCGCCCCGAGCCCAACCGGGTACACGTGCTGGCCTTCGATGTCGCCGTGGACCGAGTGACTGCGGCCAGGGTGGATCTGGGCGGGACCGTACTCGACCGGCTCGAGGCGGTACGACCACGAGCCGGTGCTGATCTTGACTGGGTCGTGGACGTGTTGGCCCGCTTCGGCCGTCGGTTGCACCGCTCAGCGCCGGCCAGTTCGGCCTGCGTCGGGATCGGCGCATCGTACTGCGGCATGATCCGGCCCGATGACGGCATGGTGCGCTTCGGCCCTGACCTGGGTTGGGTGGACCAGGCATTCGGCGCCGAACTCTCCCGGCGGCTCGGACTGGGCCTACCGGTGGCTGTGGGTAACGAGGCACACCTGGGCGCCCTGGCCGAACAGCAGCGCGGTGTCGGCATCGGCCTGCAGAACCTGATCTATCTGCACGGCGATGTGGGCGTGGGGGGCGGGATCATCGTCGGGGGCAAGTTGCTCGATGGAGATGGCGGCTACGGCTGCGAGGTGGGCCACATGGTGATCAACCCGTACGACGGGCGGGCGTGTGGTTGCGGCTCGCGAGGTTGTTTCGAGGCTGAGGTGGGCGAACGAGCCCTGCTCGACACCGCAGGCAGGCCCGCCACGCAGTTCGGCCGCGACGCCGTACGGGCCGTGGTCGATGACGCCGACCGGGGCGATCCGGCCGCGCTGGAATCGGTGCGGCGCATCGGGGACTGGCTCGGCATCGGCGTGGCCAATCTCATCAACTTGTTCAACCCGGCCATAGTGATCTTCGGTGGGATGCTGCGCGACGTCTACCCAGCGGCGTCGGCGCAGGTGCGTGCCCGGATCGCGATCAACGTTCTGCCGGTGGCCCGCGAGCGGGTACGACTGCGCACCTCGGGTCTGGGCGACGACGCGACCCTTGTCGGCGCCGCCGAACTCGGCTTTGTCCCACTACTGGCCAACCCGCAGCACCTGCTCACCTTCGTTACGGCCGCAACGCCGGCCCGCACGGGCACACGCGACAGTCAACTGCTTCGGGCAACCACCGAAGGGACCTAATGCCTGCCGCCCTTGACTGCCCCTGGGGACGGACCAGCTCCAACCCGAAGGCGTGTGGCAACGCCTCGGGCACGTCGTCGGGACACGCCCCCGCGCTTGCAGCGGGAAGCGTCGGCGGGTCAGTGCCGCCTGGGCGTGTCCGGACTCCTGACATGCCCGCCTGAAGTCGATCGCCGGGAGGACGGTCCCCTCCAGGCAAAGTCAGAAGCCGGGAACCCGCCGCGCATCCCGGGCTCAAACCTGGGCAGCGCCTCTCAAGATCTCGACCAGCCGGCACGGACGGATCCCAACCAGCTCGACGACGGCCCTACCCGGTGCGCCCGCCGATCTCGATCGTCCACAGGATGTCGGTCAGGTGATCGACGGCCTTCGCCAGATACCGGCGATACGTGCTCAGCGGCAGGCCGAGCACCTCGGCCGCCGCCTCCTGCGTCGGCGCCGGCCGGACGTAGGTGCGGTGCAGCACGGCCTGGAGCTGCTGGCCCTTCGGGAGGTCGCCGACCCGGCCGACGGCATCCTCGATCGTGGCGCGCAGTTGGGTGGCGTCCGTGGCCAGGGCTGTGCCGAGCAGCGGATTGACCGCGAGCTGCTCGGGACGGTGCAGGGACTGCAGGGCAGTCCGGACGGAGGCGTCGAAGCGGGCGCGGGACAATGGCGGCGGCCGCAGCAGGGCAGCCGGTGCACGACCCGTGCCGCCCGTGTGGCCGCGTTCGTACATGAGGTCCAGCCACGCCCCTACCGGCAGGCGGCGCCAGTCGATGCCGAAGGCGACGTGGGGCAGGCCGCCGACCTCGATGCGGACCATGGGTGCGAAAGCGATGTAGTCAAACTTCGGCGCCCAGAACGCCTCGTCGACCACGACCACGAATGACCAGGCCAGTGGGCGGGTGAGCCACTCGATGATGCTGGACACCGGGCCGGCCACCACCATGTACGGGTCGTGCTGGTGGTCACGGATCCCGGCGGCGAAGCGGTTGATCAGCACGTGCTCGCCCGGGCGGATCGGGCTCTCCCGCGCGACGTGGTCCAGCACGGCGCGCACGACCGGGTCGCGGTCCTCGAGCGGGGAGCCGCTGGGGCACAGCACGTGGTGGGCGAAGCCGGCGACGCGATCGCCGGTGCGGACCACGGACAGTCGCTCGGGCTGCTCGGACAGCCAGGCGCGGGCGAGGCCGGCGCTGACCGGTCCCTCGAACCGTTCGATGGTGGCGCATACCTGGTCGTGCTCGTCGGGCCGGGCCGGTACCACTGCCGCCGACCCCTGCGTCCGCAGCGCCGCGATCACTTCGCCGAACGGGCCGTGGCGGTGGATGAAGAAGAGGTGGTGCGCCTCGGGTTGCCCGTACCGGCCGCTCGCGGTGCGCAGGGCGGCGACCGCGTGGTCGAAGACGAGGCGCTGATAAGTGCGGTACTGCTCGGGCAGGCGACGCTGGAACTCGGCGTTGAGCACGTCACGGGCCAGGTCGTGGACCGACAGCCCGCTGGGGCTGCTGGTGACGAACGGCAGCCGGGCCAGCCACTGCCACACCGCGGGGGCGTCGGCGCCGACCGTCCGGGCGAGCAGGTCCTCGGTGGTCGACCAGGCGATCGCGCAGGTGGCCAAGCCGATCAGCTGGGGCTGGGTCGGAACCTCGCCCACGAACGACTGCAACAGGGTGGAGATCAGATCCGGCGCGTCGGCGAGGGTGTCGGGCACCTGCCCGCGGGTCGCCAGATCGGCCAGCAGCGCCAGGGTCAGCGGATGCCCCGCGCCAAGCGCGGTCAGGTGGGGCAGCACGGACGCCTCAACACCGGCGTGCACCAGCAGCTGCGCGGCCTCGTCGGGACCGACGGGCTCCAGACGGTACACCGTCATCAGCGCTCGCCACCCGGCATCGGAGCGCCAAGGCGCGGCCGGCGGCTCCCGGCCGGCCAGGACGACCACAGTGTCGGCGCTCAGACCCGGTATGAACTGCTCACGCAACCACCCGTCGATCGGGGCGAGCTGCTCGTAGCCGTCCACGAGCAGGACCGCGGCGGCGGCCAGGGGCCGTCCGATGGCCGACAGCAGCCCGTCCGGGGAGGGGTCGAGGTCCCGCCCGTCGACGTGGACCACGGTCCGGCCCGCCGCACGCGCCCGGGCGCCCAGCTCCGCCAGCAGCGTGGTCTTGCCGATGCCGCCCTGGCCGTGCACGAACAGCACCCGCCGCGCCGAGCGCCCGCCGACGGCGACGTCGAACGCCGCGAGCTCGGCCCGGCGTCCTACGAACCGCTGCCGCCGGGCGGACTCGAGCACCTCGCCGAGAGACATCGACACGTCGTCACCTCCACCTGAACTCTCCACCGCCGCGGTTCGGATTGGACAGCGAATAACAACTATCTGACCTGGAAAGTGAACACCACCCGGCTCCATCCTCGCCTCGACGTCGCCATCATCGAAGAAGGGGCCGACGACATGAAGATCCTTGTCACCGGAGGGACCGGCTTCGTCGGCTCGCACAGCGTGGCGGCGCTCATCGCCGCGGGCCACGACGTCCGGCTCCTCGTCCGCTCGCCCGCCCGCATCACCCCGGCCCTGGAACCGCTCGGCGTGCACACGGTCGTGGAGCACATCGTCGGCGACGTCACCGACCCCGGCACCGTCGCCCGCGCGCTGCAGGGCTGCGACGCGGTCCTGCACGCCGCCGCCGTGTACGACCTGGACGCCCGCGCCCGACCGGCGATCGCGCGGACCAACCTCGCCGCTGCGCAGACGGTGCTCCGAGGCGCCGTCGAGGCCGGCTGCGACCCGGTCGTGCACGTCTCCAGCATCGTCGCGCTGCTACGGCGGGGAGCCACCGTCAGCCCGGACGCTCCACTGTCGAGCACACCGGGGACGTACATCCAGTCGAAGGTCAGGTCCGAGGCCGTCGCCCGCGAGCTGCAGAACGCGGGCGCACCGGTGGTGATCGTGCAGCCGGGCGCGGTCCTCGGCCCGGACGACCCGCACTTCGGCGACCAGGCCCGCCGGCTGCGGGACATGCTGCGCGGGCGATACCCGGTATGGCCCAGCGGCGGCCTGCAGGTCGTCGATGTCCGCGACGTCGCCGCCGTGCACGCCGCCGTCTTCACGACCCGATCCGAACCGCGCCGCTACCTGGTCCCGGGCCACTTCGCCGACGGCGAGACCATGTACGCCGCCCTGCGGGCGCTGACCGGCCGCCGCCTGCCGTGCCTCGTCGTCCCGTCCGCCGCCATGCTGCCGCTGACCTGGAGCATGTCCGCCCTCCAGCGCATCACCCCGTTCCACCTCCCGGCCGACCATGAAGGGGTGGTTCTCATCCGTGCGGCAACCCGCTGCGACGACTCCCGCGCCCGCGAGGAGCTCGGCATCAAACCGCGCTCGCTGATCGAGACGTACGGCGACACGATCCGCTGGCTGCACCGCACGGGACGGCTCACGGACCGCGAGGCCGGCGTCTCGGTGTCCCGATGAGCGGATGGACTGCCAGCATCGCCGCGACCGTGGTGTCGAACTACGCGCTGGACGTCTGGGCGGCCGCAGCCGGCGTCGCCCTGGTCGCGTCGGGTCTGCTCGACGACGTCGCCCCGCCCTGGGCGGTGGCGCTGCTCGCGGGCAGCTATGTGGCCTGGGGGCTCGGACTGCGCACCAACCTGGTGGCGAACTGGTCGTTGCTGGCGCGCACCGGCACCAGTACCAACGTCATCTCCAAGGCCGCTCACGACCTCACCCGACGCGTCACGACCAGCGCCCGCGCGCCGCGGCTGGCGGCGGCGATCGGCTACGCCGGCACGCAGGTCGCGGCGGAGGTGCCGTACTACGCGGGTGCGTTCGGCACCGCCGCGCTCAGCGACACCGTCGGCACCCACGACGCCGTGGTCTTCCTGGCGGGCGCGAACCTCGCCGCCGGGGCGTACGAGTACGGCCTGGCCCGGCTTACCCGCGCCTTCCTCGGCTGTCGCCGGTACGCGTCCTTCGACACCGACTGGGTGCCGGCACACTACCTGACCGGCTACTACCGCACCGTCGAGCCGGACGAGGTCGCCACCATCGCTTTCCTGGTCGCCGCGGTCCGCCACGCCGAACGCGACCGCCCCGTGCTGTTCTTCGGCACCGGGCCCACCCTCCACCACGTGTTCGCCGCGGCCGAGATCGCCTCGGAGATCCACCTCGGCGACTACCTCCCGGCCAACCTCACCGAGATCCAGCGCTGGCTCGACCGCGAGCCCGGCGCCCACGACTGGCGCCCGTTCGTCCGCTACACCCTGCAGTGCGAGGGCATCGCCGATCCGTCCGACGAGGAGCTCGCCGCACGTGAAGACCTGACGAGAAGCAAGATCACATCGCTGGTACGGGTCGATGCCCGCCATCCCCGCCCGCTCGGCCGCACGTACGCCACCGTGATCAGCCCGTACTGCGCGGACTCTGCCACAGCCGACCGGACCACGTGGCGGTTGTTCATGCGCCACATCACCGGCCTGGTAGAGCCCGGTGGCCTGTTCGTCACCGCGGCCCTGCGCCGCTGCCGCGGCTACACCGTGGCGGGCCACACCTTCCCCGGCGCCGACATCGACGAACACGACATCCACGAGGTGCTCCAGCCCGAGTTCGCCCCGCTCGACGGCACCATCGAGGTCCACCGGACCGGCCAGGACACCGCCCACGGCTACTCGGCGATCGTGCTGTGCCGCGCCCGCCGCATGGCGACGACCCCATGAGCCCGCCAGCCCCGCACGGCCCCACGGGTGGCGTGACGTCGCATGCGTGGCAATGACCATCGTCGCCGCATGCACGCTGCAGGGCCGGGGCAGCAGGCCCCACCGCGGTCTTCGATGACGACCCGGCCCTCGGCGACGCTGACCGACGGGTCCTGGTCCGCCGCGCCGGCACCTCCCACGGCGCGTTCGTCTCCGGTGCCGGGGAGCTGCCCAACGTCCGCTTCTTCACCGCGGACCGCGAGCTGGCCGGCTGCGGCCACGGCACCATCGCGGTGCAGGCCCTCCTGCTGCACCGCGGCACCCGCGCCACCGGCCAGCTCGAGTTACAGACCCGCGGTGAGCGAGTCGCACGTCGTCGCGGGGCGGCGGACCCTTGCGGATCACGGTCAGCCGTTCCCGCCGGCCGACCACCTTGAGGTCCATGAGACCGCCCTCAATCTCGACCGATGGCAGCACGACGTAACCATGATCGGGATCCACCTCCACTCGCCGTCCCTTGTTCGGCACATCGTGCCGCCGCGCCAGGTTCCGCCCTCGGTCGGCACCTGATCGACGGTTGGGCCGATGTAGCAGTCGTCGCCGCCAGTGGTGTGGGCTGGTAAGCCGATGCCGTGCACTCCGCCGCCCGGGCGGCCCGCACCGATGCTCGCGAACGTGCCGGCGTCGGCACCCCACCGGCGGGCGCCCGCGACGACGTCGGCTTCCTGGAGGCAGTTCTCACCACCGCGACCTCCGCGCTGTGCGCCGTCCCGACCCGCGTCTACGGCACCTGGTACTCCGGCGGCGGCCGGATGACGTCGGCCGCCGCCTGCGCCCGGCCGCACCAGGTCGCCGCCATCGCCCCGGTCGCCGGCCTGCGCGCCGGCCCCCCGACCCGCGGAACCCCGCCCAGCCCGACCCGTCGTCGTGCGCCCCGGCCCGTCCGGTCCCGGTCATCACCTTCCGCGGCCAGCAGGACGCCACCAACCCCTACCAGGGCGGCGGCGACGTCTGGCGCTACCCGATCCCGGGCGCCCAGGCCCGCTGGGCGGCGATCAACCGCTGCACCTCGGGCCCGGCCGCCGTCTCCGTCACCACCCACGTGACAAGGACCAGCTACCCGAACTGCGCCGCCGACACCGTTCTGTACACGATCGGTGACGGCGGCCACACCGGGCCCGGCACCCCGGCCGCCTTCCCCGGCAACGGCACCACCACCCAGGAGATCGGCGCCAACACCCTGATGTGGCAGTTCTTCCAGCGCCTCACCCTGCCCGCCTCACAGCGGAGCATCGGCGGGCTGCTGGCGCACACCGCCGGTTCTCCGCACTGGACTGCCCGGCGCCTCGTCCCGGGAAGCCGCGTTTTTCGCAGGTGGGCGGTGGCGCAACGTCCCACCGTCCCAGGTGTGCGCCACGGGCTGGTCCGCGGCCGCGCCGCCGTGCCATGATCCCTGCCGCCGGGCCATGCAGGGAAAATCCGGTCCGGACCAAAGCGCCAGTTGGCGCCACGCCCCGCCATCTCCGCACTGCCGTGTTACGCGCCGTCACTATTCGTGACAACCCGCCGATCTGGGCTCATCGGCGGGACGGCGACGGACGGTGAGCACGGGCGTGGTCCGGCAACTGTCCACCGACACGTGGAGCTACCCAATGACCGATGCCGTACCCGACGAAATCGATCCAACCGTCCAACCGCCCGTGGCCGTACCGTATCTGCTGGTCATGCCCGGCGGCGATGGACGGCCGCAGCCGGTCGCCTGGCCCGGCACCGCCGAGGGGCAGACGACATGGGCGATTCCGGTGACGATTCCCGCGGGAACCCCGGGATTCGCCGCGTTCGTGCCGCTGGTCCCGGGCGCGGCGGTCAAGCCTGTCGAGGGCACAACGGCCGCGCCCGTTGAGCCCGAGCCGGTCACGCCCGTTGTGGCCACAGCCGACGCGCCTGTTGAGGAGCTGCCGGACGACGAACTCGAAGAGGACGAGGAACAAGAGGACGAGGAGGCGGAGGAGGAGGCTGTCGCACCGCCGCTGGTGCAGCACCAGTCGGGAACACGGCCCTTCGCGCCGCCGTCTGGCGCGCCCTTCCCGCCGCATCCTGCGGTGCCCACGTTCCGGCCCTATCAGACTGTTCCGCGGGTCATGGGGCCGCCGCGACCGCTGCCGCCCGGGTTCCTGGAAGCACGTTGGCCCGGGCCGGAGCCCGCGAGCGGCTGGCGCGTACCGGTCGCCGTGCTCGCCGGCGGACTCGTCGCCGCGATCGTCCTGCCCGGCACGCGGGTCGGCATCGGCTGGTTCCTCGGCGGGTTCGCGCTCGTCGCCGCCGTCATCGCCGGCATCTGGCCGGCCGCCGCAGCGCTGCCGAAGGCCGACCGTGCGATGCGGGCTGTCTGGGCCGGCTCCGCGGTCGTCCTGCTGTCGGTGCTGGCGTTCCGCAACGCCTGGTGGCTCGTCACGTTCTGTGTGCTGGGAGCGCTCGGCTGCGCCGCCCTGGCCATCGTCGGCGGCCAACGCGTCCGCTCCATACTGTTCAGCCTCGTGGCGGCGCCGTTCGCGGCCTTGCGCGGCATCCCGTGGGTGGCCAAGCACCTCAGCGCCACCGGCGACCGGCACGGCAAGCCCCGCCACACCCAGCGCGTCGCCTGGTCGGTCATCATCACCGTCCTGTTCGTGCTGGTCTTCGGCGCGCTGCTCTCCTCCGCCGACGCCGCGTTCTCGCAGGTACTCTCCGACGTCGTGCCGACGGTCAGCGTCGGCCGCGTGTTCCTGTTCATCCTGTGCGCGCTGATCGCCGTCGCGGCCGTCTACACCGTCGCCGCACCGCCGGACCTGTCCACCATCGACAAGCCGGGCACCGCGCGGCTGCGCCGCCTGGAGTGGGGGCTGCCGATCGGGGCGCTGGTCCTGCTGTACAGCGGATTCGTCGTCGTGCAGGCCACCGTCCTGTTCGGCGGCCAGCACCACGTGCTGCAGACCGCCGGCCTCAGCTACGCCGAATACGCCCGCAGCGGCTTCTGGCAGCTGGCGACCGTCACCGTGCTGACGATCGCCGTGCTGGGCGGCGTGACCCGCTGGGCCAGCCGCGAGGACCGGGTCGACCGCATCCTGCTGCGCACGCTGCTCGGCCTGCTCTCGTCGCTGAGCATCGTGATCGTGGTGTCGGCACTGTCCCGCATGTACACCTACCAGAAGGTCTACAGCTTCACCGGCGAGCGCATCTTCGTGATGGCGTTCGAACTGCTCCTCGGCACCGTCTTCATCATGATCATGGCGGCCGGCATCCGCTGGCGCGGCACCTGGATCCCGTCGGCGACCGTCGGTCTTGCGGTCATCATGCTGCTCACCCTCGCCGTGCTCAACCCGGAGGACTACGCGGCCCGCCGCAACATCGCGCGCTACCAGGAGACCGACAAGATCGACGCCTGGTACCTGCGCGCCCTGTCCTCCGACGCCACCCCGGCCCTGTCAACCCTCCCGGACTCGGTCCGTCGCTGCGTGCTGAGCTGGATCGTCGACGACCTGGCCGAGCCGGACCCGTGGTACGGCTGGAACCTCGGCCGCGAAAACGCCCGCGACGCCCTGAAACGCGTGGGCTCGTCCGGCATCGGAGGCTCGAGCGACTGCCAGCGGGCCGACCAGTTCGACCTGCCGAAGACACGCTGACGCGCCGCCCCCGGGCCGCCCCAGCACGGCGGCGGCCCGGTCCGGGCCGTTCGGCTGCGTTCAGACCGTGCGGGTCGCCTTCGCGAGGTTCGCCTCCAGCTCGGCCTTCGTCTGCTTGACGACATACGCCGGCCGGTCGCGCTCGACGCGCCACGACTCGCTCAGCGGGCTGACGTCGACCGTGTCGAAGCCGATCCGGTCGTAGAGGTCCCTGGCGAAGTCGGCCGCGTCGGGATGGTCCGAGGACACCACCAGGGCGCGCCGGCCCGGCGTGCCGGACGGGGAACCGTCGGTCGTGATGTCGGCGGCGCCGATGTGGTTGAAGGCCTTGACCACCTTCGACTTGGGAAGGTGCTCCTGCAGCAACCCTGACGTGGTCGCCTCGCCCCGGTCGAGCTCGGCGAACCTGCCGTCGCGCTCCCAGTAGTAGTTGTTGGTGTCCAGCACGATCTTGCCGGCGAGCGGCTCGACCGGGACGTCCCGGAACTTTCCGAACGGCACCGTGACGACCACGACGTCGCCGGCTGCTCCAGCCTCCTGCGCGGTCGCCGCCCGGGCGGCCGGGCCGAGATCCTCGACGAGCGCCGACAGCGTCTCCGGCCCCCGCGAGTTCGCGATCACCACGTCGTGCCCGAGCGCGATCACCGCCCGCGCGACCTGGCTGCCGATGTTGCCTGCCCCGATGATTCCGAAAGTTGTCACGGTCGGCCCAACCAGGACGGCCTCCGCGAGTATTCCCCGATAATCCGACCGGAGAAATTGATCACGCGAACCCGCGTTCGCCGGCCTTGTCGTCGGGGCGGATCTCTGCGGAGCGCCCGCCAGCCGACCCCGAGAGGCTTGAATCGTCGGCAACTTCGATGGGTACGTCTTAGCTGCCTGGCGAGCCATATTTAGCGACGGGCAGACCCAGATCCTAGACGCGCAGCACATCCGCGACACCACGCAGCAGCGCTACGACGACGAGCTCGCCAAGATGAAGGAGTCCCTGGAGCTCGAACGCTCCCCGGCTCAAGAATCAGTTCGACCTGGAGAGCACGCGCCTGGAACAGGACTTCGAACGCGAGGCGCAGGTCCGGCGCGAGGAGCGCATGCGCCGCGAGGAGCTGCAGTGGAAGGCGAAGTTCGAGCAGGAGCAGGCTCCTGCTCCTGCTGGTGGCGATCGCGTTCCGGGCGCTGGTACGGCTGCTGCCGGTCGTCGACCGCCTCCTGGGCCCGGTCGGCGGCGCCCTGGCGACCGTCGGCGGGCTGCTGCTCCTGCTGCCGGAGTACCTGTCGACCGTCCTGATCCGTCGCGCCGGGCGCGCCCCCTGGGGCGTCACGTTCACCTACGGCGAGGCGGTCGAGCACCTGGTCCCCGCCGGCCGCCGTGTAGGTCATCTCGCCGCCGACGCCCGGGTGCGCCGCCACGGTGGCGACGTGGGTCACGGTGGCGTCGGTGGCGAGCCCCCACGTGAACCGGTAGTTGTCCTCACCGTCGGCGTTGTCGGTCCACCGGATCGTGAGGCTGGTGTCGGTCCGGCTGAGCACCGTCAGGCCGGCCGGGCGGAGCAGCTCGGGAGACTTCGTCGTCACGCAGACCTCGGCCGGCGCCTCGCTGAGGTCGTTGAACGCCACGACCCGGTAGCAGTCCGCGTGTTGGGTGTGACCGCCTGGTCCGTCCAGGTCCACGCGTTGGGGTGGCCGCGCCAGACCTCCTGCCACGCCCCGCCGGCAACCGACCGGTCGACGCGGTAGCCGGTCTCGCTGCCCGAGTTGTCCGTCCACTCCAGGTCGACCGCCTTGGAGGTCAGGTCCCAGTCCTGAAACGCCAGGATCGTCGGGGCGACGACCGGCGCCGGCACGTTGTAGGGCCGGCACCCGAGCAGGGTGTTGGTGCTGCCGTACGAGCGGTTGATCGCGTACGCGCAGAACGAGTGGTCGCCCGTCGCCATGTTCGCCGGCAGGGTCAGGTCGTAGCCGTGCGCCGCGCCGTACTCGGCGGGCAGGTCGGGCCGGTTCCCGTTCGCGGTGAAGGCACCGACGTACACGCCGCTGTCGTAGAGGTGCACGTCGGTCGGGGTCCACGGCTCGTCCGGGTCGACCGACCAGCCCCACACGCGCAGCTTGTCGCCGGTCCGCGTCACGCCGTCCAGCGCGCCGAACGGCTCGTGCTTCACGGTGTACTGCCGGCACCCCAGCTGCGTGTTGACGCTGCCCGCGCCGACGTTGAGGGCGTAGACGCAGATCGTGTGCGCCCCGTCCCCCGCTCCGGGATCCGGATCGTGTACCCGTGTGCGGTGCCGTACTCCGGGTACCCGGCCGGCGGCACGGCCAGCGGACCGTCGGCCCGGGCCGAACCGGTGAAGGCGCCGTCCTGGTACACGTGCAGATCCAGCGCGCCGGCCGTGTCGCCGTCGACCGCCCAGCCCTTCAGGACCAGGTCGGTCCCGGACCGGTCGAACTGGTCGACCGCGCCGACCGGGTCGACCGCGACGGCGAGCGCGATGCAGCCGATGTCGGCGCTCCCGACGATCGGGCCCGTGTTGTGCGCGACGGCGCACACCCGGTCTCCGGCCCGCGCCGGCACCGTCCCGGTGAAGCCCCCACTCGTACCGGTGGTCACCGTGCCGACGAAGGCGCCGACGCAGCTTGCGCCGCCGGCGTGGCCGCCTCCGGTTTCAGCACCCGTGCATTTCGCGTGCAAACCCGTCGATGCCGCGCTCGAGACGGACGGTGACCGGATGCCCCCGTTTCGCATCCGGTCACCGTCGCCGGCGGCCCGGACCGCCGCTCCCCCAACGGTCCGGGCCACCGCGCTGGCAGTCTGTCAACGCCGCGGTACGGGCGCCAGATGCCGGGACCGATCTGGGACGGCGGGACGGCGGAAACGGGCTGACCTGCGGGGATGTTGCGGTCTTGGGACGGCCGATAGGATGCAGCCCGCCCCGACACCTGGAGAGATGACGGCGATGCCGCACCGTCCCGGCGAGCTTGCCGCGCTGCTGACCGCGCTGAAGGACCGCAGCGGGCTCAGCTATGCCCGCATCGGGCAGAAGACGAACCTGAGCAAGTCGACGGTGCACCGGTTCGTCGCCGGGGCGGCGGTGCCGCAGGACTTCGGCACGGTGGAGCGGATCGCCACGGCGTGCGGGGCGGACCGTGACGAGCTCGACCGGCTCTATCCGCTGTGGGCCGCGGCCCCGCGACAAGACCCGGCCGCCACCGCAGACCCGGCCGCCACCGCAGACCCGGCCGCCGGCTCAGACCCGGCCGCCGGCTCAGAACCCGCCGCCACCGCAGGACCCGCCGCCTCGTCGAAGGCCGCCGTTGCACCGGTGCCGCGGCGCCTCGCCCTGTACGCCGGGCTGGCCGCGGTGCTGCTGGTGCTGGCGGGTGCGGTCGCGGCGGTGTGGTGGCGGGGCAGGGAAGACCGGCCGCAGACCGCGCCGCCGAGCGCGACCCCGCAGTGGATCAGCGGCCCGAGCTGGACGCTGCCCGCGCGACCGGTCCCGCCGGAGTACTTCGGGGTGACGATCAACAGCGCGACCGGGCACATGCCGGGGTTCACCACCGGCGCGGTGCGCCTGTGGGACAGCGAGACGGGCTGGTCGCGGGTGAACCCGGCGAGGGACCGGTTCGACTGGACGATCCTGGACCGGCTCGTCGAAGGGGCCGCCGCCGCCAGGCTGCCGGTGCTCTACACGATGGGCGGCACGCCGGCCTGGGCGGCGCCCAACGGCAAGCGGTCGGTCTACCCGGACAACGCGAAGTCGTCGCCGCCGGACGACCTGGCGGTGTGGGACGCCTACGTCAGCGCGCTGGTCGGCCGGTACAAGGGCCGCATCGCCGCCTACGAGCTGTGGGTGCTCGCCAACGACGCCCGGATGTACACCGGCAGCGTCGAAACCCTGGTCGAGATGACCCGCCGGGGCAACGCGATCATCCGCGCCACCGATCCCGCCGCCACCGTGGTCTGCCCGGGCATGGGCAACCTGTGGAGCGCCGAGGGCCAGCAGGTGCTGCGGGAGTTCGCCCGGCTCGGTGGCTACGAGTACTGCGATGCCGCCGCCGTCAAGCTGCACCAGCGCTCGCCGGAGGACCCGCCGGAGACGATGCTGGAGCTGACCACGCAGATCGACCGGCTCTTCCACGAGGCCGGCGTGCACCCGCCGCTGTGGAACACGGGCACGACCTACGCCATCCCGCTGGAGGGCCAGCTCGACCGGGCCCGCGCCCGCGACTACGCCGTCCGCTTCTACCTCGTCGGGCTGCTCGCCCGCACCACGAACCTGCACCGCATGTACTTCTACAACTGGGGCGGCACGAAGATCCCCATCGTGCTGCAGGCCGACGAGGGCGAGCCGACCGAGGCCGCCCTCGCCGTGCAGCAGTTGCAGCGCTGGCTCGCCGGCGCGCAGATCCGCTCCTGCGGCCACGGCCAGCCCGCCGGCCTGCCCCAGCACGCGTGGCAGTGCGAGTTCGTCGTGCCGACCCCGGCCGGCAACCGGCGCGCCGTCATCCGCTGGACCCACACCGGCTCGGTACGCCTGCACGCCGAGGCCACGGCGGAGGCGCTGCTCCGACTCGACGGCACGACGGAGCCCCTGGCTGGCGGCGCCGAGCTCACCCTGACCGAAACCCCCGTCATGATCCGCTACAGCGACCTGTGACATTACTCCCAGACCTCCGGCACCCTGCGCCGCGGCGACCTGACGTCAGCGGCCTCGACCGCCTGCACCGCCGCGGCGACGGCCGCGTCCACCACCCCGGCGGCCGCCTGCCGCAGCTGCGGCAACCCAAACACGATCTGCTCCCCCGACGGGCCCGGCACCAGCACCGTCTGGGTCACCGACAGCGCCTCCTTCGCCAGCCTGGACGGCACCGGCAGCTCCGCCGCCCCGCCGGACGGCGCCAGGAACTCCGCGACCGCCGCGTCCAGCGCGTCACCACCACCGTCCGCGGCGTCGACACTGGCGAGGACGTCGAACCCGCCACCCGTCCTGGCCAGCACCGTCGCGGTGTGCCCGGCGCCCAGGTCGCACACCACGAACGCCTGCTCCGCCAGCTCGGCACCACCGGCGAGCAGGTGCCAGCCCACCGCGACCGGCGCGGCCACCAGCTCCGCGTCGCCCGCCCCGGCCCGTTGCAGCGCGGTGCGCAGCGCGGCCCGCCGGCGCGGGCCCCACGAACCGGCGGTCACGACCCGCACCACAGCAGCCCGCGAGCCCGCAGCCTGCGCGGCGGCCGCCAGCGCCACCCGCAGCAGCGCCGCGACCAGCTCCACTTTACGCATCGAATCTTGACCGTGTGACCTGGTGGTCACACCCAGCGACACCGATTGTTCTCGATGCGACCGGCATGACCGCTCGGCCCGACGCCGCCTGGTTCGAATCAGCCCTGTTGGCGAACCGTCGGCGCCAGACGCCCGGAACCCGTGGCGGATTGCACGCTGGATCAGGAGCACCCCGGTACCGTGTCGTCGGCCCTGAGCCGCGCGGCGTGCCGATGCCAGATCAACGCCATGGTGATCTCATACTGCCGCTGCTCATACTCGTCTTGACCAGCCTCTTCTCCCTCGACATCGTCCACATACGCAGTGGTGAACCCGGCCACCGATGCTTTCCAGTCCAGGCCGAAGCGTGCCTTCGCCTCGTCGTCCAGCTGATGCCACCGCCGTGCGACGTCGGTGATGACCAGCCGGCGGTCGTCCGCACTCTCGAGCCAGTTGCCGTGCTGCGCTCCCAGCTCTCCACCGACGATCTCGACGCACCTACCGATCATCGGCAACAACGTCACCGCAGGTGTTCCGGCTGCTCGGCCTGCTGCCGGCGGCCGAGCTCGACGGCGAGGTCGGCGCCGCCGCCAGTCGCCTGCCGGCGGCGGAGGTGGCGCCCCTGCTGGTCCGGCTGACCGATGCGAACCTGCTCAGCACCGTGCGCCCGGGCCGGTATGCGATGCACGACCTGCTCCGCGAGTTCGCCGCCGCGCTGGCCGCGTCAGCGGGACCGCGGTGCCGCCCGCGACCAGGGCGTACCAGCTGATCGTCAGTCCGACCCGGCTCTCGCTGGTGCCGACGCCCGCGGCGATGTCGCTGATCAGCCCGATCGGGGTGGTCTCGCCGGTGACGACGATGAAGGCCAATGCCGCCAGGGCGAACGTGGCGACGAGTTCGGTACGCGGTTGCATCGGCACCGACTCTGTCGCGGCCCGGGCCGGCCCCCGAACGTGATCCACGACTCGCCGACCGGCCCGAACGTGGCGCCGGTCGGCGGGTGCACCTCAGGAACTTCAGTCGGGGAGGACGAACCGGCGGCGCCGGCGGCGGCCCACGAAGAACGCGACGGCGCCGATGGCGATCACGGCGGCGCCGACGAGGAGCGTGGGTCCGGTCTTGCTGCCGGTCACCGGGAGCCCCGGAGCTGAGCTGGACGGCGCCGGGGTGGCGGTGCGGCTGGGCTCGGGCTGGTTGCCGCCGGGGAGCAGGGGAAGGGCGAGGTCGGCCGTCTGGCCGCCGAGGACCTTGGCGTTCGCGGAGTTCTCGCCTTCTACCTGCCAGCCGGCGACGCTCAGCACGTAGACGCCGGCCGGCAGCGTCATGGTGAACGCGCCGTCGGTGCCCGTCTTGACCGTGCCGGCGGTCCTGCCCTTGGAGTCGGTGACGGTGAGGGTGACGCCGGCGAGCCCGGGCTGGGTGCTGTCGTGGTCGCCCTTCACGTCGACGTAGACCTTGCCGCTCAGCACGCCCGTGGAGCCGGGCACGTCGACGCGGAACGTGCCCATGTTGTCGGCGGGGTTGGCCTCACCCGCGTCGTTGGTGAACGACCAGCCACCGTGTGCGGAGCCTTCCACGGCCGCGGCCTGGTCGATCGTGCCGGCCCAGGCGATGGAGCGGCTCTCGCCCGGCGCGAGGTCGAACTGGTCGCTCGGCTCATCGGTCTTGCGGTCGACGCCTTCCTCGTTACCGCCTTCGATACGAGCGTTCTTGGCGGTGGCCGTGCCGGCGTTCACGACGGTGAACGTGGTGGTGATGGCGTCACCGACGGCGTAGGTCGCCTTGACCGGGGCGACAGCGATGGTGACCCGCAGGTCGGGCAGGGACGCCGCCATGGCAGGGCTGGGCGCGACGAGGGCGACCGACGCGATGCCACCGGCGACAAGGGCGGCCGTGGACAGCAGAAGCCGCCTGAGGGGATGAGCGCTGCTCACAGTTCTCCTTATGCGATCCGGGTTGCCGCGGCAGCATATGCCCCCGCCGGCCATCCAGCTGCCCCGAATTCCGCACGCTGGCGACGCGCCCGGAGCGCTCGCTCGGCGGCAGCGGCAGCGGGTGTCTACGGCTTCGTGTTCTCGCGTTGTGCGCGTCGCTTCCAGGCGTCCTCGATGCCGGCGCGGACCGCTGCCCGGACGACGAGGTAGAGCGACGCGCAGCCGAGTGCCCACAGCAGGACGGTGACGCCCGCGGCCCCTGCATTCGACATGCCGCCCGGCATAGAGGCACGTCGAATTCTTCGCGGGGCCCACCTCCCGGCCGCGCCTGATACAAGATGTGACTGGGTGAATCGCGTTGCGGGTCCGTCACGCACTGGAACAATGCATCGATGAAACCGTGTCGGATCCGCGAACCGCAGCAAGAGGCAGCTGCCCGTGACCGTGCCGCGGACCGGCGGGATCTGCTGCTGCTCAGCTGCGGTGTGGTGCTGCTGGCCTGCAACCTGCGTCCCGCTGTCACCAGCCTGCCGCCGATCTTCCCCGAGATGCAGACCCATCTACACCTGTCGCTGACGGCCGTCACCGTCGTCGCCACCATCCCCGTCCTGGCGTTCGGCGTGTTCGCGCCGGTCGCCGCGTCGTTCGGGCGACGCTACGGCGAGGAGCGCACGCTCGCCGTGGCACTGCTCGTGCTGGCCGGTGCGCTGGCCGCGCGGGCAGCCTTCCCCGGCATCGCGCTGTTCGCCGCGACCGCCATGTCCGCCGGTGCCATCGCCGTCATGAGCGTCCTGCTGACCAGCATGATCAGGCGACGCCAGCCGCGGCGGACCGGGCTGCTGCTCGGGCTGTACCTGTTCGCGCTGTACATCGGCGCCATGGTCGGATCCGCCGCCAGTGTGCCGCTGTTCGAGGCGTCCGGCGGCTCGTGGCTCGTGACGCTCGGCGTCTGGTGCCTGCCGGCGGTGGCGGCCCTGCTCGTGTGGCTGCCGCAGTGGTCCCGGCCCGCCGGGACCGCGCCGGGAGACGCGGGGAAAGCACCGGCCGTCTACCGGTCGGCGCTCGCCTGGCAGGTCGCGGCGTTCATGGGACTGCAGAGCCTCATCTACTACAGCACCCTGTCCTGGCTGCCGAGCTTCTTCCGCGACCGGGGCGCGACCCCGGGACAGGCCGGCCTGCTCGTGTCGATGCTCAGCATCGGCGGCCTGGTGACCGCGCTGATCACGCCGATGCTCGCGCAGCGGCGAGCCGATCAGCGGGTCCTGGTGGTCGCCGGAGTGACGATCTGTGCGGTGGGACTCGCCGGTGCGGTCGCGGCTCCGCTCAGCACCGCCGCGCTGTGGACCGGGCTGCTCGGGCTGGGACAGGGCGGCGTGATGGGGCTCGCGCTCTACTTCACCATGGCCCGCGCCGGCAGCTCCGCCGAGTCGATCAGCCTGTCCGCGATGGCGCAGTGCGTCGGGTACCTCCTGGCGACCACCGGCCCGCTCCTGGTCGGTCTGCTGCACGACGGCACCGGCGGCTGGCGCTGGCCGTTCGCCCTGCTGTTCTTCTTCACCGCCGCCAAACTCGTCGCCGGCGTGCTGGCCGGACGCGCACGCACCCTTCGTGGCGCGGGAGCGGCGCGATGACCCCGCCATCCACACCGAGACGATCCTCGCCGGCCGCAGCGCCGTCCCGGCCGGCGCGACGACGGGGCATATTCCTGAAAACACTTTCGGCGATGCAAGTTTGAAGGGACAGATACGCACGCAATTCTCGTTATCCGTGGGATGGTGAAAGAGTCTGCATGCGCCGATGAACAATGCATGTGGAAACGGGAGACCAGCGATCCCTTGACTCGGTTCTGCCTTTCACGCACATTGGAAACGCGTGGCCCGCGCCCTCAGAAATCCGCCCGCTCGTTGCCGCCGCATCATCGCGACGGCCACGCGGCCGGCCGACAGCACTGACGGAAGAGCGTCGATGATGATCAGGCACCGAGCTGGCGCGGACCGTGCCGCCCGGCCGATGGGCCGGCCCGCCACCGTCACCCGCGACCCGGCGGGCGACGCCGGGCTGGAGGATCGCGGCACGGCAACGGCCGCCGTCGAGGTGCCGCTACCGGTGCAGCCGGCCGGGATCCGCGCCTTCGCCGCGCCGGACCAGCCACGCGTCCGTGATGTGCGCGAACATCGCCTCCGCCGCGCCCGCCGCGTCCCGCGCGGCGATGCGTTCGTAGATGCGCCGGTGGCCGCGGTTGGCCTCCTCCCGCAGCGGGCGGTCCGTCCTGCCCACGTAGCGGTCGATGTTGGAGACCTGGTGCTGCAGCGACCGCACCACGGCCCGGCCGATGCGGTTCCCCGACGTCTGCATGATGACGTCGTGGAAGGCGGCGTCGTGCTCGTGGAACGTGTCGGCGTCATCGACGGTCTTGTCCATGTGCTCCACGCACGCGAGCATCCGCTGCAGGGCCTGCGCGTCGGCCAGCCGGGCGGCGACGTTCGCCATGTCGGACTCCAGGAGCCGGCGGGTCACCACCACGTCGTCGAGGACCGCCAGATCCTCGTCCACGGCGATCGAGGCGGCGAGCACCAGCTCGTCCAGCAGGTCCCACATCGCCGGCGGGTTGACGACCGTGCCGCTGCCCTGCCGGACCTGGACCAGCCGCTTCTCCTGCAGGAGCTTCACACTCTCGCGCACCACGGTCCGGCTGACGGAGTACGTCTCGCACAGCACAGGCTCCGGAGGCAGCGCGCTGCCCGGCCCATAGGTCCCGCCGACGATGCGCTCCACCAGTTCGGCGGTGAGCGCCTTCGCGAGGCTGGCGGGCCCTCGAACCCATCCGGGAGGTGGTGAACCGTCCACGGTCGATTGCTGTGATGTTGTCATGTGCCCTCCGCCGACCCACCGCGGTCACGTGCTGCGGGTCGGCCAGAGTCTACCGAGCGACGCGGGCAGATGTGACGTCCCGCTCGCCGTTTCCGCGTGCCCGAAACCGAGCGGTCGGTGATGGGCACGTCACGTAGCGTCCGATCGGTCTGCGGCGGTGCGTTCACCGGCCCACCCGGTCGGCCTCGCGGCCGGCCTCCGGGGTCAGCTGCAGCCCGGCGCGGGACGGCCGGACGTGCGGTCCGTCGACCACGACCGGCGGGCTCGTGACCTGCAGGTCGACGATGCTCGCCTCGTCGACGAGGATGCCCAGGCCGGGCTCGTCGCCGAGCACGATGCCGCCGTCCTCGTACTGCTGGTCGACGGTGAGGCCGATCGGTGAGGAGACGTCCTGCACCTCGAAGGCCAGGTGGTTGGGCACGGCCGCGGCGGCGTGCGCCGTCGGGTTGGCGTGGTAGGCGACCGCGCTGACCGGCAGGTCGTGCCCGTGCGCGAGGGCGGCCACCCGCAGGAAGTGGGTGATCCCCCAGACGTTGCCGACCTGGACGATGTCGACGGCGTCGGCGTCCAGCAGCGGCCGGTACTGCTCCAGCCCCGTCAGGTTCTCCCCGGTGGCCACGGCGGCCCGGATGCCGCGGCGGACCGCGGCGAGCCCGGCGGCGTCCCAGCGGCGCACGGGCTCCTCGACCCAGGTGAGGTCGACGCCGCGTTCCAGGGCCGTCACGAACCGCACCGCCTGCGCGCGGTTCCATGACTCGTTCGCGTCGAACATGAGGGCCGGCTGCGCCGAGTTGCGCCGCAGCACCTCGTGCAGCCCCTCCAGCCGGCGCAGGTCCCCCTGCACGTCGTGGCCGCCCTTGAGCTTGGCGGCGCTGAACCCGCGGTCGGCGAACCCCTCGTAGAGGCGCATCAGGGCGTCGTCGTCCAGGGCGATGTCCAGCCCGGAGGCGTAGCCGGGCACGAACCGGTCCAGCGCGCCCAGCGTGCGCCACAACGGCTCGCCGGCGGCCTTCGCCTTGAGGTCCCACAGCGCCATGTCGATCGCGCCCACGGCACCGAACGTGGCACCCGCGTGCCCGGTCTTGAACACCCAGTTCAGCATCCGGTCGTACAGGGCCGAGACGGCCCGCGGGTCCTCGCCTTCCACGGCGCCGAAGACCCGGCCGATGTCACCGTGCTGGCCGAGCCCGACGCCCTCCAGCCCGGCGTCGGTCTCCAGGATCAGCACATGCACGTCGGTACGCGGCTCCGACATCACCCCGTTGGCATCGCCGATCAGCCGCCCCCAGTCGTGCTTCGTCGTCAGGCTGCGGTATCCGGTGACTTTCACACGTGCTCCTTCTCGGCGTGGTTCGGTTTCACTCTTTGGTGCCGCCCGCCGTCATGCCCGCGACCAGGAACCGCTGGGCGGACACGAAGACGATCAGCACCGGCAGCACGGACACGACGGTCGCCAGGGCGAGCGTCGGCAGCTGCACCGACTGGGCGCCGGCGGAGCTGGGGTTGAACGCGGGTGTCGAGGCGAGCAGCGACGTCAGGCCGACCTGGACCGGGTAGCCGTCGCTGGACGGCAGCATCACGAAGGGCAGGAAGAAGTTGTTCCAGCTCTGCACGAAGCTGAAGAAGGCGACCAGGGCGACGATCGGCGTCGCCAGCGGCAGCGCGACCTTGGTGAACACCTCGAACTCCGAGCATCCGTCGATGCGGGCCGCGGCGAGCAGGTCCCGCGGGACGCTGGTGGAGAAGTAGATGTAGGCGAGGTACACCCCGAACGGGAAGAACGACATGGGCAGGATCACCGACAGCGGGCTGCCGATCAGCCCCACCACGTTGAGCTCGAGGAAGATCGGCAGCACCAGAGCGGTGTTCGGGATGAGCATGACGATCAGCGTCAGCACCAGCAGCGACCGGCGGAACCGGAAGTCCGTCATCGCCATGGCGTAGCCGGCCGGGATGCTCGCGACGAGCGTGATCGCCAGGGCGCCCACCGCGTACAGCGCGGAGTTGCCGACCCACGCGGTCACCGCACCGTCCTGGAAGTCGAACAGCTGCCGCCAGTTGGCGGCCAGGTCGCCCGGCGTCCCGGGCAGGAACGGGCTGCCGACGAGCAGTTCGTGCGCCGACTTCGTGGTGGCCAGCAGCAGCCAGACGATCGGGATGGCGAAGAACAGCACGAAGACGGTGAGCACGACCGCGACGAGCGCGCGGCCCGCGGTGCCGCCGGCGCCGGCGCGGTGGCCCTTGGACGGTCCGGCCGGCACCTGCTGCGGGCGCCGGGTGAGCACTGTCGACATCGGCTCAGTCCCTTTCGAACAGCCCGCCGCGCGTCACGAAGACGGCCGACAGCGCGAGGGCGAAGACGAGCAGCAGCAGCGAGATGGCGGCCGCGGCGTTGAAGTCGTTCTGCTGGAAGGCGTACAGGTAGGCGAGCTGGTTGAGCGAGTAGTCGTTGGGCACGACCGCGTTGCTGGCCTGCGACAGCAGCTGCGGCTCGACGAACAGCTGCGTGCCGGCGGCGAGCGACATGATGCCCATGTACGAGATCCACTTGCGCAGCAGCGGCAGCTGGATGCGCCAGGCGATCTGCACCGGCCCGGCGCCGTCGATGCGCGCCGCCTCGATCACCTCGGCGCTGATGTTGTTGAGCGCGCCGTACATGATGACGATCCAGCCGCCGGCGCCGGTCCAGAACGCGATGACGGCGAAGATGGGTGGCAGGTGCGCGGGCGCGATGACCTGGTTGAAGCTGTCGAACCCGAACAGCCGCAGCAGCCCCCCGACCGGGCTGGCGGTCGGGTCGAGCACGAACAGCCACAGCAGCACGCTGGAGGCGCCGGCGACCGCACCCGGCAGGTAGAACACCAGCCGCAGGGTGCGACTCAGCCAGCGGGCGCCGACGGCGTGCACCACGATCGCCAGGAACGTCACCAGGACCACCAGCGAGACCAGCCAGATCGTCAGGTACCAGGCGACGTGCCCGACGGCGGGCAGGAACCGGAAGTCCCCGACGACCTTGGTGAAGTTGGTGATGCCGGCGAAGGCGCCGCCGCCGTCGGTGAACGCGAGGTAGAGGGCGTAGCCGGCCGGCAGGATACCGAAGGCGACCGCGAGCACGGCGTAGAGCGCGACGAAGGCGTAGCTGACCGCGCTGCGGTGCTCCGTGAGGCGGGGCCGCCCGCCCGGTCGGCGGGCGGCCTCGGATGCGGTCGTCACGTGACGGTGTAGCCGTCGACCTGGGCCTGGTTCTTGATCGCGGTCTGCCATTCGGGGAGCAGTCCGACCAGGCTCTTGCCGCTGACGATCGCGGGGGTGACGGTCTTGGCCCAGATGGCCTCCTGGCTGAAGATGCCGGAGCCCCATCCGCCCCAGATCTGCGGCCCCGCCTTGACCATCGCCTGCAGGTCGGTGGCGTAGTACCCGCTCGACTCCTGCTTCTTGATCCACTTGTCGGCGGCGGGCGCGTACGCGGGGTACCCCGGAGCGACGTTCACCTGGTACTCGTCGGCCGTGGTGACGAACTCGGCGAACTTCCGGGCGGCCTTGAGGTTCTTGGAGTGGCTGCTGATGAACCAGGTGCCGCCGCCGACGTTGCCGGTCGCCACCTCCTCACCTTTCCACGCCAGTGGCGCGGCCACGCCGAGCCGGCCCTTCGGGACGTTGAGCGACTGTGGGTTGTTGAAGATGGCGCCGGCGTACCAGGCGGGGCCGGGCATCAGCAGCACCTTGTCCGCGTAGGTCTTGACGAACTCGGGCGAGAACACGCTGACGGTGGGCACCGTGCCGTTCTTGATGAGGGTGTCGAGCATCGAGGCGGCGCGCTTGCACTCCGTGGTGCCGGTGTTGACGGTCACCGTCTTCGGACCGGTGATGCCGTTGGCCTGACACTTGCTGCTCCAGAGGTAGATCTCGGGGGTGAACGCGTCACCGGCGGCGCCCACGATGTAGCCGGGGTGTTCGCGGGCCACCTTCTCGCCGAGGGCCTGGTAGTCCTCCCAGGTGGCCGGCAGGGTGTAGCCGAACTGGTCCAGCAGCGCCTTGTTGTGCCAGAGCACCACCTGGGCGAGGTCGTTGCGCAGGCAGTACACCTTGCCCTCGACGGTGCACGGGTTGAGCGCGCCGGCGGTGAACCGGTCCAGGGTCTCCTTGGCCACGAGGCCCTGGTCGAGCACGGCGGCGAAGGCCTGCTTGCCGTTGCTGCGCTGGCTGGCCCAGGCCGCGTCGTTGTTCTGGGTGGAGAAGACCACGTCGGGCCAGCCGCTGCCGGCGCGGTCGAACAGCTGCATCTTGGTGCGGAACGAGTTGGACCCGTTCGCCGACCCGTCGTAGGTGACGGCTTCCAGCTGCACGTCGGGGTTGGCCTTCTTGAAGGCGTCGACCGCCGAGGACCGGTCGGCGTCGACCCACACCGTGATCTTCGCCTTGTCGTCCTGTGCGGCCTGGGGGAATCCGTAGGAGCCGGTGGTGGTGCCGCTGTCGCTGCCGCAGCCGGAAACGGTGAGGGTGAGGGCCAACGCTGCCGCACCGACCCACCGCCGGGGGTGTCCGTGCTGTGCCTTTCCGACCATGTTCGTGTCCCTTGTTGTCGAAGACTGTGAGGAGCACCGATGCATCGCGCCCACAACATAGGACATACGTATGACGTCTGCAAGCGCCTGTAACATATTCGTATTACGTCTGACGTCATCAGTTCCGTATGCTTGGGCGGCGTCGCGTCCAGCGCGCCACGGAGGTCGGGAGGCGCGATGACGGGAACACGGACGGGAACACTGACGGGAACGCAGACGGCCGCGCCGTCGCCGGCCTGGAAGCGGCGGCCGGCGAACCTGGCCCGGGCCATCACCGCCGAACTGGTGAGTCGGATCGTGCGCGGACTGCACCCGCCGGGCACGCCGCTGCCGCCCGAGCCAGCGCTGTGCGAGATGTTCTCGGTGAGCCGCACCGTGGTCCGGGAGGCGGTGAAGCTGCTGCAGGAGAAGGGGCTCGTACAGGTCCGCCAGGGCAGCGGCACCATCGTCACACCGCCCGGCGCGTGGAACATGCTCGACGAGCTCGTGCTCGCCGCGAGCATCGCCGGGGACGACACGCTCGGCGTCCTCGACGACGTCGTCGTCACCCGGCGGCTGCTGGAGTCCGACATGGCCGGCGTCGCCGCCCGGCGCGCCGACCAGGACTCCGTCGACCGGCTCCGCTCGCTCGTGGACCGCATGGACGAGCTCGTCGACGACCACGTCACGTACGAGGAGCACGACCGCGCCTTCCACGACATCGTCATGCACGCATCCGGCAACCGCATCGCCCGCGGGGTGGTGAAGGCGCTGCAGAGTCAGGTCATCCACACCGCGCGGTACGTGGGGCGCACCGAGCGGGCCCTGTGCGTGGCGTCGAACCTGGGCCATCGGCGCGTGTACGAGTGCATCGCCGCGCACGACCCGGGCGGCGCCGCGGCGGCGATGTTCGCGCACATCACCGACGCCTGGCTGGCCCGCCGTGACGGGCCGGGCGGCGCGCTGCGGCTGCAGCGGTGAACCACCCGGCCCGCGGCCGCGCAGCTACGACGTGACCCGGCTCCACTGCTGGTTGGTGGCGCCGAGACAGTCCCAGATCTGGACCTTCGTACCGTTCGCGGTGCCCGCGGCGCTGACGTCCAGGCACTTGTTCGCCCCGACCGCCGTGACGCTGCCGTCGCCGTTGAGCCGGAACTGCTGGTTGGTCTGGCCGTTGCAGTCCCAGATCTCCACGGCGGTACCGTTCGCGGTGCCGCGGCCCAGCACGTCGAGGCACTTGCCGCCGTTGTACAGCCGCAGCTCGCCCGCCGCGGTCAGCGTGAGCCGCTGGTTCGTGCCGCCGTGGCAGTCCCAGATCTGCGCGAGGGCGCCGTTGGCCTGCGACGCTCCGGCGATGTCCAGACACCGGCCGGACGCCGTGCCACGCAGCGCGAAGGTGTCCGCCGGCTGCTGGGTGCCCTGAACACCGGCGGCGGCCATGACCGCCCGTGCCCCGCTCGGCCAGTTGCCGCCGCTCACCACGACCGTGCCGCTGTTGGTGTTGCCCCGGGTCCCGGTCTTGACGTTGCTGCCGTTGTTCGTGGTCCAGTTGCCGGTCAACGTCAGGTTGCCGGTGTTGTTGTTCGCCCACTCCTGGGTGTACGCCCAGGTACCGGTGTTGTCGAAGACGTTGTTCGCCGCGGAGACGTAGCGCGAGCCCTCGTCGAAGTACAGGCCGAGCCAGCCGTTGCTGTTGCGGAAGTAGTTCTCGTTGACCGTCGTGCCGGGGCTCGCCGACAGGTGGTAGAACGCGCCGGCGTCCGTCATCTGCTGGACCACGTCGTGCACGAAGTTGGCCGTGACCCGGTTGTTCGCCGCGACGGTGGGCGTGGTGTACCGGGGCTGGTAGTTGTACAGTCCCCGGTCCGTGTAGTCCTGGCTACCGCCCGCGTCGTTGGCGCCCCACCCGTAGCCCAGGGCGATCCCGGAGTAGGGCAGGTTGTACAGCTCGTTGTGCGCCATCGTCGAGCCGGCGGTGTACGTCATGAGCAGCCCGACGTGGCTGCGGTACTCCGACGCGACGTCGTGCACGACGTTGTCGCTCACGGTGATGTTGCTGTTGGTCATCCGGCTGTCGCTGGGATGGTGCGCGTCGGCCTGGACGCCGCCGGCGATGACGGCGCCGGCCGAGAGGTACTCGAACGTGTTGCCGGTCACCGTGATGTCGCGGGCGCCGAGCCCGACGCCGGTGGCGTGCGCGTTGGCGTCGTTGCCGATGCCGAGACCGACCTGGCCGAGGTTGGTGAACCGGTTGCCGGTGAAGGACACCGTGTTCGCGGCGGACACCTGCACCGCGGCGGGCATCTGCCGCCACGCGGGGCGGGTCGCCTCGAAGAGCTGGCAGCCCGACTGGCAGGAGGTGAGCGCGTCGCCCGGACGGTTCCAGGTGCCGTACATGTACGCGCCGGTCTGCTGGTCGGCGTAGCCCTGGCCGCTGCTGGGCTGCAGCCAGCTGGTGCCGGAGAACTGCAGACCGGAGAAGGTCAGATGGTGGGCCGGCGACGCGTAGGTGCCGCCGACGCGCAGCAGCGACTCCAGCCGCGGCAGCTGGACGTCGGCGGTGGCCATGCTCTGCCCGGACAGCGGCTTGTAATAGAGGGCACCGGCGGTCGTGTCGAGGTACCACTCCCCCTCGGCGTCCAGGAACTCCCGGGCGTTCACCAGGTACATCGGTCCGCCGCGGAACGGCCTGGTGATCGTGTCGTAGCCCCAGGTGTTGTTGTTCCACGCGGGCTGCTGCATGGTGAGCGTGTTGTTGGCGATCGTCTGCACGGGCACGTACCGGTCGGTGAACGAGTCGACCGACTCCAGCTCGACCCGGCTCTTGGCGGCGAGGTTGTTGAGGTAGGACAGCGCCCCGGTGGTGAAGCTGAGCCCGGTCGTCGAGGCGGTGAAGTCCGCGCGGTTGACCTGGGTGCGGGCCCTGGTGGCGATGCGGCCGTCGACGTAGAGCTGGCGGCTGTCGAAGCCGGTGCCGACGTCGGCCCGCCAGATGTTGCGGGCGGTGTCGGACACGGTCCATCCGGTGATCTTCCGCGCGCCGGAGAGGATCGGGCGGGTCCCGGCGGCGGCCTGCCAGGTGACGGTGTGGCCGTTGGTGCCGGAGTCGGCGGCGGTGAAGGTGAGCGGCGCGCCGAGGGAGTACGTGCCGCCGGCGAGCTGCACGACGATGTCGCCCGTCATGGCCGGCGCGCTCGCCCTGACGGACGTCTGCGCCTGCGACAGCGAGCAGGGCTGGGCGGCGGTGCAGGCGGTGCCGGAGCCGGCCGGCGCGGCGTACAGCGTCTGCATGACGGCGGCGGTGGAGGGCGGCGGGAGGACCGCGACGCCGCCGGCGACGAGGACCACCGCGAAGGCTCTGGTGAGCGCGGCGGCTCTGTGGAAGGGGTTCAAGGACACGGAGCGCTCCTTCAGGCATGTGCGGGAGCGGCCGGGGGTCCGGCCGCTCCTTCGTACGTCGGGCCGGTCAGGTCAGGGCAGGGTCCACTTCTGGTTCGCCGCACCGGAGATGCAGGTCCATAGGTGCACCACCGTGCCGTCGGCGGAGTTGTTGCCCGACACGTCCAGGCACTTGCCGGACTGCGGGTTGCGCAGCGTGCCGTCCGACTGCGCCGCCCATGTCTGGTTGCCGCCGCCGTTGCACGTCCACAGCTGCACCTTCGTGCCGTTCGCGGTGCCGCCGCCGTTGACGTCCAGGCACTTGCCGAGCGCCTGCAGCGTCTGACCGGAGCGGGTCCAGGTCTGCGCCGCGTTGCCCTGGCAGGTGTACAGCTGGATCTGCGTGCCGTTGGCCGAGCTGCCGCCCCGCACGTCCAGACACTTGCCCGCCAGGCCCTTGACGGGGCCGACGCCGGCCGGCTGGGTGCCGGACTCCTTGATCCGGATGTTGCGGAACGCGACCGTGTCCCCGCTGCCGTGGTTCTGGATGCCGATGTAGCCGTCGAGGTTGCGGTTCGGATCGGTGTTGGTGAAGTCGTTGATCAGCGTGCCGTTGAGGTACACCCGGATCCGCTGGCCCTCGACGAGCACCTCGAAGGTGTTCCACTCCCCCGGCGGGTTGAGCGCCGCGTCCCGGGCGGCGATGTCGGCGGCCTTGACCCCGTAGATCGCGCCGGTGGTGCGGTCGTCGGTGTCGGTCGCGTCGATCTGGATCTCGTAGCCCTGGTTCTGGGCGATGTTCGGGTCGCTGCCGGGATTCGGGAACCCCACCTGGATCCCGGAGTTGCTGTCCCCGGTCATCCGCCAGTCCGCCTTCAGCGAGTACGACGTGTACTGCTTGGCGCTGTACCACAGCAGCCCCAGCCCACCGGTCGAGGTGAGGGTGGCGTCGGTGTTGGTGAAACCGCCGGGGCCCGACTGGGTCCAGCCGGTCGTGGAGCCGTTGTACAGGGTGGTGTAGCCGGTCTCGGGCCGGCAGTCGGCGTTCGCCCGCTTCGCCGCGTAGCGGATGCCGCCGAGCAGCTCCGCGCGCAGCGCGGTCTCACTGTAGGACGCCTGGCTGTGCCCGAGCCCGGTGTAGAACGACCGTCCGCTGTCGATGGTCTTGCACCAGGTGATCGGGTGGTCGGCGCCCATCGTGCCGCCGGAGTACGACGACTCGTCCAGCGTCGAGAGCACCCGTGCCGTGGAGCGCGGGTTGCTCTGGTAGTTGTACAGCTCGTCGGTGCGGGTCCAGGTCTGCGCCAGGTGCGCCGTGGCCGGGTGGGCCCGGTTCTCGGTCTTCACGTTCACCTGCTGGATCGCCGGGTGCGAGGCGAAGTACGCCCCGACGAGCTGACCGTAGAAGGTCCAGCTGTACTCGGTGTCGGCGGCGGAGTGGATGCCGACGTATCCGCCGCCGCCGCGGATGTAGGACTCGAACGCGGCCTGCTGGGTGTCGTTGAGCACGTCGCCGGTGGTGCTGAGGAACACCACGGCCTCGTACTGGGCGAGGTTCGCGGTGGTGAAGCGGGTGGCGTCCTCGGTGGCGGTGACCGTGAAGTTGTTGGCCGCGCCCAGGTCCCGGATGGCCTGGATGCCGGTGCCGATCGAGTCGTGCCGGAAGCCGGCGGTCTTGGAGAACACGAGGACGTCGTACGGGGCGTCCGCGGCCGCGGCGGGAGCGGCCGCGGTGAGAGTGCCGGCGGCGAGGGCGATGGCGGCGCCCGCACCGGCGAGAAGTCTGCGCATGGTTCCTCCGGTCTGGCAGGGGTCTGGCAGGGGTGACGGCGGCGGCCCGGATCTCCGCGGCGGTGAGGCCGAAGTGCTCGAGCAGCATGGCCGTGTCGCCGGTCGGCGCGAACTGGCGGGGGACG
>NZ_JBEXUD010000071.1:0-42463 GCF_040614215.1 Dactylosporangium sp. NPDC006015 | reverse complement strand
GGCCTGCCGATCGCCACCGTGGTCGTCGCGTTGATCACCACACTCGGTGCCGCGGCCCAGCTCAACGACCCCGACGTCCTGGAACGGTTCCGGCGTCGCCGTGCTCGACCCCGGTGGCCGGTGGGCCGCGTTCGCCCACGACCGCACCGTCGAGGTCCACACCGTCGACGACCGCCACCGCCTGGCGGCGCTGACCACCAGCCCCGCGACCCGCCTCGCGTTCAGCCCCGACGGCCAGACCCTGGCGGTCGCCGCGTTCACCGGTGGCGCGGCCGTCGTCGAGCTGTGGGACCCGGCCGCTGGCACGCTCACAGCCACCGCCGGCGACCTCGGCCACACCGCGCGCATCACGTCGCTCCTGTACGACCAGCGCGCCGCACTCATCGCTTCCGGCGACGCAAACGGCCGGGTCGTCCTCCTCGACGCCCGCACCCGCCGGCGGATCGCCACCACCGGCCCGACCGGCGCCCCGATCCAGGCCCTCGCCTTCAGCCCCGACGGCGGCTGGCTCGCCACCGGCGACAGCCGGGGCATGATCCGCCTGCACCCGATCCGCCGCTGAGCGGCAGGTCCTCCGGGTCGAGCTCGAGGATGTCGGCGAGCTGCCGCCGGGCGTGCGCCTCGGCCTCGGCCTCGGTCGAGCCGATCGCCGCGCGGCTACGCTGTCCAGGTGCTGCCGGTGCTGTTCCTCGACGTCGACGGTCCGCTGATCCCGTTCGGCGCGGTCGGCGCGCGCTCCGCCCCGGCGACCGGCGGCGGCAACCCGCTGCTGTCCCGCATCGATCCCGCCCACGGCACCTGGCTCGCGGCGCTGCCGTGCGAGCTGGTCTGGGCGACCACGTGGATGGACGACGCCAACGAGGTCGTCGCGCCGCGGCTCGGCCTGCCCCGGCTGCCGGTCGTGGACTTCCCCGACGAGGACCCGCCGGGCCGGGTGCACTGGAAGACGCCCGGGCTCGTGGCCTTCGCGGCCGGCCGGCCGTTCGCCTGGCTCGACGACGAGATCGGCGCCGCCGACCGGGACTGGGTCGCCGCCCACCACCCCGCCCCGGCCCTGCTGCACGCCGTCGACGCCCGGCACGGCCTCACCCGCGCCGACGTCGATGCCGTGGCGGCGTGGCTCGGGAGCCTCAGCCCGTGAACCGCTCCACGTCGCCCTCCGCCACGGCGTCGTCGGAGGCCTCGGCGTCGACCGACCGCCGCCGGTCGGTCGTCATTCCCGCACGCTACCGGGTTTTCTGTCGTACCCGGGCGGCATGATGGGGGTATGACCGAGTCGGTGTGGGACTATCCACGGCCTCCCCGGGTCGAGCGGACGGCGCGGCACATCGTCGTCCGGCACGCGGGGCAGGTCGTCGCGGACACGCGTGCGGCGCTGAGGGTGCTCGAGACGTCGCATCCGCCGGTGTACTACGTGCCGCCCGCCGACGTGGCGGTGCCCCTCCAGCCGACGCCGCACCAGACGTTCTGCGAGTTCAAGGGCGTCGCCACCTACTGGGACGTCGCGGGGGTGGCCGGCGGCGCATGGTCGTATGAGGAACCGGCGAGCGGATACGAGGCACTGCGGGGCATGCTCGCGTTCTACCCGTCCAGGTTCGACGAGTGCACGGTCGACGGCGAGCGGGTCACACCCCAGCCGGGCGACTTCTACGGCGGCTGGCTCACCAGCGACATCACCGGCCCGATCAAGGGAGGCCCCGGCACGCTCGGCTGGTAGGAGTGCGGTCGAGGGCGGCCCCTGGACGTGACCTCGGGTGATCCGGTGAGGGCAGTTCTCGCGGTGTCCCTTGGGACAGTGCCGCGGCGTCCGGTGGGGGCAGTTTCCGCGGTGTCCCGTGGAGGGCAGTTTTTTCGTGGTGTGCCGTGGGGCGGTCCCGCGGTGTCGGGTGGGGGCACTTTTGGGGGCAGTTTTTCGCGGTGTTCCGTGGGGCGGTTCCGCGGTGTCGGGTGGGGCAGCTTTTCGCCGTGTCCTGCGGGGTGGTTCGCGGTGTCCGGTGGGGGACTGTCCCGCTGCGTCAGGTGGAGGACAGTCCGGCGACCGGCGGGTGGTGGGACCGGTTAGGCTCGCCGACCGTGACAGGTTTCCGGCTCGGGGTCGACTTCGGCACGTCCACGACGATCGCGATGCTGCGGCGGCCCGACGGGCGGGTGCAGCCGTTGCTGTTCGACGGGTCGCCGTTGCTGTCGTCGGCGGTGCTGCTCGGGCCGGACGGGAGGCTGCACACGGGCCGGGACGCCGCGCACCTGGCGCGCAGCGCGCCGGAGCGGCTGGAGCCCAACCCGAAGCGGCGCGTCGACGACACCAGCGTGCTGCTCGGCGACGCGGAGGTCGGGGTCCGGGAGCTCGTGGCGGCAGTGCTGCAACGGGTCGCGACGGAGGCCGCCAGGGTCGCCGGGCCGGTCACGGCCGTCACGCTGACGCACCCCGCCAACTGGGGCGCCGGCCGGCGCGCGGTGCTGGTCGACGCGGCGCGGCAGGTGGGGTTCGCCGACGTGGACCTCGTGGGCGAGCCGGTCGCGGCGGCGACCTACCTGGCCGCCACCCGCGGCGGTGAACTTCCCGTAGGGGCCTGCGTCGTCGTGTACGACCTGGGCGCCGGCACCTGCGACGTCACCGTCCTGCGGCGATCGCCGCACGGCTTCGAACCGGTCGCGTCAGACGGGCTCAACGACGTCGGCGGGCTCGACGTGGACGCCACGGTCGTCGCGTTCCTGGAGGCCACGTACGGCACGCTGTGGTCCGACGCGGCCGGCCGCCGCCAGCTTTGGGACGACGTGCGCTCGGCGAAGGAGATGCTGTCGCGGGCCAGCGGCACGGTCGTCATGGTGCCCGCGCTCGGCAAGGAGGTGCCGCTGGGGCGCGAGCAACTGGAGGGGCTCGCCCGGCCGGTGCTGCGCCAGACGGTCTCGATGACCAGGTCGCTGCTGACCGAGGCGGCCGTGCCGGCGTCGGCGATCGCGGGGCTGTTCCTCGTCGGCGGGTCGAGCCGGATCCCGCTCGTGGCGACCATGCTGCACGAGTCGATCGGGATCGCGCCGATCGTCGCCGAGCAGCCGGAGCTCGTCGTCGCCGAAGGCGCCCTGCACGCGACGGGCAGCCCGGCCGGCGCGGTCCCGGGCTCCCCGGTGTCCGGCCTGCCGGCGACGCCGAACCGGCCAGGTCCGGGCCAGCAGCCGTTCCAGCCGGCGGGGACGCAGCCTACCGGCTCGCCGGCGCACGGTTTCCCGGGAGCGGCGCCGGCCTCGCCCGCACCGGTCGCGTTCCAGCCCGGCCATCAGACCACCGGCGTCCCCGTCTCCGGCACCCCGTTCTCAGCGGCGCCGTTCCCGGCAGGCCCGGCGGCGGGTCCGCCCGCGACAGCCCCGTTCCCAGGACGCCCGACGTCGGGTCCGCCGACGACGGCGCCGTTCCCGGGAGGGCCGACGTCGGGTCCGCCCGCGACGGGGGCGTTCCCGGGGCGCCCGACCTCGGCGCCGCCGACGACGGGGATCTACGACACCGGCGCGTACACGGGTGGGATGCCCGCCGCCGCGTTCCCCGACTCCACCGTCGCCGGCGGCATGCGACCGGCGCCGATGCCGGTGTCCGCCAGCCCGTACGCGTCCGCGCCCACGTCCGCGACGCCCGGCGGGCCGCCGTCGGCGACGCCCACCCCGCTGCCACCGGCGGCGCCCGGGTGGCAGCCGCCGGGTCAGCGGCCGGCCAGCAGCGGCAGCCGGGCCGGCGGGATCGCGGTGGGCCTCGGGCTCATCCTCGTCGTCGTGCTGCTCCTCGGCGGCGGCGTGGTCGCGTACGTGCTGCTCAAGAGCGGCGACAAGAGCGGCGGCGGGCCGGGCGGCACCTCGACGACGGGCGGGCAGGCGAGCGGGCCCGGCAAGTTCCAGATGACGAAGCTGCCCCAGAACATCTGCCCCACCGTCGACCTGGGGCCGATCACCAGCCAGTACGAGGAAGCCGTCGGCGACCCGACGCCGTCGCGCAACCTGAACACGTACGCCGGGACCGCCTCCTGCACGGTGAGCCGGATGCACAAGTCGGGCAATACGGTGACGACGGCGTCGGTGATGGCGATGCCGACCGTCTACAAGGACGTGGCCTCCGGCTCCGCCGCCGCCAAGCAGCTGCGGGACTCCGCCGCGCTCAACGGCACCGTCACCGACGTCCCGGGCGTGGGGGAGCAGGCGTTCACCTACGCCGACCTGCAGCAGCCGGCCGCGCCGACATTCACGCTCGTCGGCGTCGACTCGAACCTGGTCTACACCATCACGCTGGTCGCCAGCACGGGCGGCAAGGCCCTCACCGACGCGCAGGTCCGCGACATGCAGAGCCGCCTGATCCAGGTGGGGAAGGGCACGTTCCCGAAGCTGGTGGCGGCGATCTCCTAAGCCCGGTCCTGGATGAGCGTCACCGGGTTGCCGGACGGGTCGGTGACCTGCGCCTTGACGACCCAGCCGTTGTCGGTCGGCGGCATCGTCACGGCGCCGCCGAGCGCGACGGCCCGCGCGACCGCCGCGTCGAGGTCGGCCACGGCCACGCCCACGGTGACCGAGGGCGTCTCGGCGTCGACGAGCGCGCCGCGAAGACCGCCCTCGCCGGTGCTGACCTGCGCGTACCCGGGCCCGCGCGGGCTGACCTGCCAGCCGAAGAGGCCGGCGTAGAAGCGGTGCTGCGCGCTCTCAGGCGCGGCGCCGTGGATGTCGAAGTGGACGATCGGACTGGTCATGGCTGCTCCATAAGTGCGGCGTTGGGAAAGTCACGCAGCCAGGCGGCGAGGTCGGCCACACGGGCGCGGTCGGTGCTGTACCACCGGAACGTGCCCTCTTTGTGCAGCGTCACCAGCCCGCACTTGCGCAGCACCTTGAGATGCTCCGACACGCTGGCCGCGGCGAGTCCCGACGCGGCCGTGAGCGCCCCCGCCGACTGCCGCTCGTGCCAGCAGTGCCGCAGAATCTCCCGCCGCGCCGGATGGGAGAACGCCCGCAACATCTCATCAGCGTCGTCCTCCGTCACGCCCCGACTATTTCGTGTCAACCCGAAATAGTCAAGCACCCTGCTCCCGCCAGTGTCCTGCCGTCAGCGGAGGAGCCGGGCCTCCGGAGCGACGCCGGGCATGCCGCCCCCGAGCGGCGATGGCGACCGGATTCCCCAAGTCGCCAATGCGTACGTGCCGGATGGGCCCGGAGGCCGGTCGGGCCTCCGGGCCGTCTTCGTCAGGGATTCTTCGGGTCCTCTCCGTAGCCGTTGCACTGGCGCCCGCCGTTGATGCAGTAGGTCACCAGGTACGCCTGCCGTGCCGCGTCCCACCCGTTCATGAAGTCGTAGTGGAACGTGTAGCTGGCCCCCGACGAGTACGCCAGGTTCGACGTGTTACCGCCGGGCAGCTTGTACGGCAGCTTGATCTCCAGCATCGGCAGCGGCACCGGGTGCGTGGCCGGGCACACCCCGCTGACCGGCCACGCCATGTGTGACTTGTGGTCGGCGGTGTCGAGGTGCACGCCGTCCCAGCAGCTCGGCGCGGTCATGCGGACGACGAGCGACGAGCCCGACGGGCAGGACGCGGGGATCTCGTTGCCCTTGTACCCCGGGCACTGCCAGTTGCCGGTGAAGTGCGCCGCGTCCGGGGTGCGGGCGTCGCCGACGAGCAGCTTGAAGCCCGCCGGGAACGGTTTGACGGTGCGGTAGTCCTTGACGTCGGACTTGTAGTACACGGTCGGCTTGTCGGGCAGCACGGGGTTGCCGTTCTGCAGCAGGGTCGGGAACCAGTAGCCGGACGCGTCCTCCTGGTCCTCGCAGGAGGTGGCGCCGCCGACCAGCGACGCCGGGGTCGAGTTGGCGTTCGTGGCGGGGTTGCCGATGAACGAGTGGTTGTGGGAGGCGCCGGCGAGCCCCGGGAACACGATGGGGTCGTCGCCGAGCCGGTGGGTGACGGTGCAGTTGGCGTGCATCTCGTGGTACTGGGCGCGCGGCGGGTCGTCCGCCGCGGCTGCGGTGCCGAGCCCTCCGACGGTGGCGATGACCGTCGCCGCGAGGACGACGGTGAGGATGCGCCGCGCCGGACTTCGCAGGGCACGGGGCAGCATGGACCTGATGCTCATGGCAACTCCTTGGCGGTGGAATCGAGCATCTCCAATGGGGATGAAACCCGACGCTAGCAGCGCGTTCTTCACGCCGACAACCGTTTGCCACCGCTTGCCAGATGGATCATCAGTCCACTGTGGACAGCGCCGCGGCGAGGTCGGCGACGATGTCCTCGGGCTCCTCGAGGCCGACCGACAGCCGCAGCATCGTCGCGTCGACGCCCGACGCTGCGAGCTCCTCGGCGCTCTGGTGCGCGAACACGAGCGACGCCGGGTGCGTGATGAGGGTCTCGGGGCCGCCGAGGCTGACCGCGTTGCGGCAGAGCTTGGTCGCGCGCAGCACCCGTACCGCCGCATCGGCATCCGCCACGGTGAAGGCGAGCATGCCGCCGTGCCCGCGCATCTGCCGGACCGCGAGGTCGTGCTGCGGATGGCTGGGCAGCCCGGGGTGGTGCACGGCCCGCACCGCCGGATGCTCGGCCAGGAACCGCGCGACCGCGATCCCGTTGGCGTTGTGCCGGGCCATCCGCAGCGGGAACGTCTTGAGCCCCCGGGCGAGCAGCCACGCCTCGAACGGATGGCAGACCGGGCCGAGGACCCGCGCGGTCTCCCACGCCTTCGCGATCAGGGCGGCCGACCCGGTGACGACGCCGGCGGTGACGTCGCTGTGCCCGTTGAGGTACTTCGTGGCCGACTGCACGACCAGATCGACCCCGAAGTCGAGGGGCCGGGTGTTGTACGGCGTGGCGAAGGTGTTGTCGGCGATGATGATCGCGTCGGGGGCGGCCGCCCGCACAGCACGCAGGTCGGTCAGGGTCATCGTCGGGTTGCTGGGCGTCTCGACGTAGACGACCCGGGTCTGCTTGCCGGCCGCGGCGGCGAGCTCCTCCTGCGGCACCAGCCGCACCTGCCTGCCGAACGCGGGCAGCATCTCCTGCAACAGCGTCAGCGTGCCGGTGTAGTGGCTCTTCTGGGCCAGGATCTCACCGGGGTCGGCGGCCACCGTGGACAGCAGGGCGGCGCTGACGGCCGCCATGCCGCTGCCGACCAGCAGGGCCGCCTCGGCGCCGTCGAGGTCGGCCAGCATCGCCTCGGCCTCGCGGGCGTTGGGCGAGCCATACCGGGTGTAGTAGCCGGTCGGCGCCACCGCGGCCGCGATCCGCGCGGCCTCGTCGGTGCGGGGCAGCTCATAGGTGCTGGTCTGGTGGATCGGCGTGACCAGCGGCGCCCCGCCCGCCTGCGGTGCGACGTGCGGGTGCAGCAGCCTGGTCATGCTCGCGTGCTTTTCCATGCGTTCAGCCTGGCACGGGCGGGTCGGTCACGGCCTCGGGCCTTGGGCCCGCCGGCGTCTAGGTCTTTGGGCGTGGGTCTCGGGCCCCGGGCCGACACGGCCGGCAAACCCCCGACACGGCCGGCAAGCCCCGGCACCGGTGCTCAGCCGTGCACCCGCCACGGCTCGGCGCGCAGGCCACCCCGCTGGTTGATGCCGTCCTTGATGCGGTTGCCGAGGTCGCCGGAGATGCCGGGCGCGAGATAGGCCGGGATCTCCACGGCGTCGGCGGTGTACGCGTCGCCCTCGCCGTTGTACTCCACGCGCAGTGCGACCGGCCCGCGGTCGGTCTCCAGCACGACGAACACGGTGCCGTCGGGGTCGCCGCCCGGCGGGGTACGCCGGCCGAGCATCATGCAGGAGGCGACCACACCGTAAGGGGCGTTCGCGCCGGCGGTCAGCAGCCCGCACGTGCCGGGCTGGTGCGCCGCGAGCGCGTCGGACCGGGCCGGGAAGTCGGTCGCGAGCAGGTATCCGGTCACCAGGACGACCGCGCCGACGACCCCGCCGCACCACCACCAGAGACGATTCATGCCCACCTTGGTACCGGACGCCGTCCAGCGATGTAGTACCGGGGTGGTACTGCGATGCAGTCCCGCAGCGTGACGACGGTGCGGGTGCGCCGACCGTAGCGTCGCCGCATGGCTTTGCTCGCCCTTGCGCAGCGCTTGGAAGACAGGACCCCGCCGACCCGCGACCGTGCGGTCGACGGGCTGCGCGCCCTCGCGATCGGCGGGGTCGTGCTCGGCCACTGGATGGTGACGGCGCTGGTCACCGACGGTGGCGAGGTGCGCGGCGCCAGCCCGCTGCGGTTCATGCCCGACCTGGCGCCCGTGTCCTGGCTGTTCCAGACGCTCGCCGTGTTCTTCCTCGTCGGCGGGTACACCGCCGGCCGGCCGCGGACGCTGCCCTACCGTCGGTGGCTCGCGGCGCGGCTGGCCCGCCTGCTGCGGCCGGTGCCACCGCTGCTCGGGGTGTGGGCGGTCGTCGTCGCGGCGATGCTGGCCGCCGGCGCCGCCGACCGGACCGTGCACACGCTGGTGAAGCTGGTCCTGTCGCCGCTGTGGTTCCTGCTGGTCTTCGCCGCGCTGACCGCCGTCGCGCCGCTGGTGTCGCGGCTGCACTGGCAGTGGCCGCTGAGCGTGGTGATCGCCGTGGACGTGCTGCGCTTCGGGCCGCTCGGCGCCGAGTGGCTCGGCTGGGTCAACCTGGCCGCGGGGTGGCTGGTGCCGTTCTGCCTCGGTGCGGCCTGGTCCCGCGGCGCGCTCGACGTGCGGCGGACCGGCTGGACGCTGCTGGCCGGCGGGGCCGTGGCGACGGCGGTGCTGATCCGCTGGTTCGGCTACCCCGCGTCGATGGTCGGGGTGCCCGGCGAAGGCCTGTCGAACCTCAACCCGCCGACCCTCGCGGCGGTCACCTTCGGTCTCGCCCAGTGCGGGCTGGCGTTGCTGCTGCTCGAGCCGCTCCGGGCGCTGCTGCGCCGGCCGGTCGCGTGGGCCTGCGTCGCGCTGCTGAACCTGTCGGCGATGACGGTGTTCCTGTGGCACCAGACGGCGATGATCGCGGTGTCGCTGCTGGTCGACGGTACCCGCCCCGGCCTGCACACGATCCCCGACACGCCCGGGTGGATGGCGGCGCGGATCCTGTGGCTGCCGGCGTTCGCGGTGGTGCTCGCGGTGTGCTGGGCGGCGTTTCACCGCTTCGAACGCGGCCGCCCGCCCGCTGATGCGAATATTCGGATATGAGGGACATTCCCGAGTATTGCTCGTTATGTTCCGTTGCATGGATGCACCCTGGCTCAAGGCATCAGCCGTCCTCACCGCGGCCCTGGCTGCCCTTGCCCCGGCGGCGATCGCGCACGCGGCGCCGGCTCCCGCTCAACCCGTCGTGCAGACGGTGGTCGTACAGGCGGGAGACACGCTATGGGGGCTGGCGCGGCGCAACGGGACCACGGTCGCCGACCTGCAGCGGCTCAACAACCTCGGCACCTCGACCCTGATCAGGATCGGTCAGACGCTGACGATCACCGGCTCCACCCGGGCCGCCCGCGCCGCCACCGCGATCGCCTACGCCAAGGCACAGGTCGGCAAGCCGTACAAGTTCGCGACCGCGGGACCTGAGACCTTCGACTGCTCCGGGCTGGTCATGCGAGCCTGGCAGGCCGCCGGTGTGCAGCTGCCGCGCATCACGTACGACCAGATCAAAGTCGGACAGCGGGTGACCCGGGAAGCCCTGGAACCGGGCGACCTCGTCTTCACCAACAACGGCGGCCACGTGATGCTGTACATCGGCGAGAACCAGGTCGTGAACGCCGGCCACACGGGCGTCTCCGTGCACCTGCAGGCGCTGCCGCGCACGGAGAACGTGGTGGCGTTCGTCCGCCTGCCGTAGCTCCGCGCTACCTGGCGGTCTTCTCGTCGAGGTACTGGAGGAGGTCGTGCGCGGCCAGCTCGACCTCCTTGTGGCGCCACTCCGACGCCCGGTACACGCAGGCGATCAGGCCGGTGCGGTGCAGCCGCCGCAGGTCCCCGTAGGCGAACGCGTAGCGCGCCTTCGTCTCCTCACCGGGGCCGACGGTCAGCCCGAGATGCCACCGCGCGTACTCGTCCCACGTGTGCTTCTCCAGGAACGCGTTGTCGTCGGCCGCCTTGGGCTGCGCCGCGCCCCAGTCGCTGTCCAGCACGTACTGCCGCGCGTCGATCAGCTTCCGCGCGTACGCCACCGCGTCCTCGTTGACCTCATACTGCGCCATGGGTCAGCGATACCCGCCGGTCGCGCCTCCTAAGCGCGGGCATGGCGAAGGCCGGTCACCGTGGTGGTGGCCGGCCTCACGCCAGGGGCTTCGCTTGCTGTTACGCCGAGACGCCGCTGATCTGGGTCGACGAGGCGAACGCGCTGTCCAGGCGGGCCTGCAGGGCCTCGAGCTCGTGGAACTCGCTCGAGGACGCCGACTCGGAGCCCTCCGCGGCGAACACGTGGTCCGTCTCGGCCACGCTGTGGTCGTAGGAGGTGTAGTCCGACTCCTCGTACTGCACGCCGCTCGGGTCGGTGTAGGAGACGTGGTGGCCCTGGTCGAAGCTGGTGCTCTCGGCGGAGGCGTGGTCCTGCTCGTACACGCCGAACTGCGAGTCGTAGTTGTTCTCGCTGGCGTCGACCTGGTGCAGCTGGTCCAGCGCCTCGTGGTTCTCGCCGGTCTCGACGTGGCCGAAGTCGTAGTCGCTCATCGTGTGCTCCCTGGAAAGTCTGTGTGCTGTTGGAATTGAAGGTAGGCAACTCCGTACGCGGACAAATCCCGGAAACGTGCCAGTGCCTCGACCCTGCTCCGGCGTGCGCCCGCCGTACCATCGGGAGGTGGCGCGGGTCGAGGTCGAGATGATGACGGGTCAGCACAACTACGCGGTGTTACGACTGCCCGGCCGCCGCCACCCCGGCGTCCTGGTGCAGGGTGACTCGCTGTCCGTCCTCACCGGCGAAGTCCAGCGCGCCCTGGACCTGCTGCGCTCCGGCGACACCGCCGCCGCGGAGGAGGAGCTGTCCTACGCCGCGAACCACCTCGCGGCCATCGTCGACGGGTACGTCCGCGTCCTCGACGCCGCCGGCATGCCGCTGCCCTTCGAACGCCCCGCTGGCTAGCCGCCCTTTTTCTTCTTCTTTTTCCGAATTGGCCGCCCGTGCTCGTCGCGTTCCCACGGATCGTCTTCAGGCGGCGGCCAGTTGTTGTTCGGGTCGGCGTCCCAGATCCGGTCGTCCGGTGGACGGTTGTCGTCATCGTCGTGAACCACGATGCCTCCCCACATCACGCTGAGGAATCTCGCGGTGACCGTACGGTGGCGGGCTTGCGCAGATCCATGACGTCTTGCGGCGGTGCCTGCCACGAAACTCAGTTCGGCTCCGGTTAGGTGGAGCCGGTGGACTGGGCGGGAGCGGGGAAGGTGGGTGACCGCACGTGCGGCGCATCGCGGTCGTCGATCCACTGCCAGTGTTCCGGGTCGGGATGGCCGCTGTGCTCGGAGACGAATACACGGTCGACACGCCGGACGATGTCCTCACCTGGGCGGTGGCTGTGGACCGGCCGCTGGTCATGCTGACCCTGTGGTCCACGCAGAGCTGGGCCACCTTGACCGCGCTGGCAGAGCTGCCCGCCGTGCTCGTGGTCGCGCTGCTCGACGAGGTGACCGTTGCCGCCGCCGTCCGGGCCGCCGCGCTGGGGGCCGTCGGGGTGTTGGACCGGGCCGCGCCCGGGCCGCACATCAGGCGTGCGGTGCACGCCGCGGTCGACGGCGCCGCGATCCTTCCACAACGGATCTTGGCGGCCCTCGCCGCCGAACTCGCACCGGAGCTCGACGCGTCGTCGTGGGAGCCGCCGTCGGACACGCAGTTGCGCTGGCTGCGCGAGCTGGCCGCGGGCAGCACGGTCGCCCACATCGCCGCCGACGCGGGCTACTCCGAACGAGCGATGTTCCGGCTCCTCCAGAGTCTGTACGCGCAGCTGGGCGTACGGAGCCGGACGGAGGCGCTGATGAAGGCGCAGCAGCGTGGCTGGCTCAGGACGTAACCGCTTCAGCCGTCGACAGGGGCGGTGCCGACCGCCCGTTCGACCGCCTCGTGGAGCACGCCGGCAGCGCCGCAGCGCTCCAGGTCGCGCAGCAGCCCTCGAAGGCGGCGGATCGGGCCGACCGCGGTCACGGTGATGGCGCGGGCCTTGTCGAACGCCTCATACGCGGTGTCGAGCGGGACGCCATCGGACAGGTGCAGGCCGCAGACCGCGAAGCCTTCCATGTCGAATGCGGAGAAGTCCCTTCGGTCCGTCTGGTGCCGCCGGAACGACTCCTCGCGGAGCTGGCCGAACGTCGCCGCCGCGTTCCACGTAGCGCCATCGCGCAACTGCAGGTAGCCGTGCAGCGCAAGCGCGATCAGCGCGTGTCGTCTGGTCCGGTAGCGCTCCATGCGGACGATCATGTCGGCGGCCGCCTTCCAATGACCGCCGGCCGCGTACGCGAACGCGAGTGTCGTCCGCGCCTTCCGAAGTGCGGTCGGATCACCCAGATGCGCGGCGCGGCGGTCGACCGAGCCGGCGAGGTCGATCGCCGCGCCGATCTCACCGGTGCTGAGCAGCAGGTCGGCGACAGCGTCGTCATGGTCGCAAGCTAGGACGGGTTCCGCCTCCGCACGGATGAGCGGACCGCAGTCGTCGAGGTATCGGCGGGCCGCCCGATGGTCACCGAGGTCCAAGTGCCGGCGGCCGAGTCGGATCAGCAGTGCCGCCCTTTTCGCCGGGTCGCCTTCACCAGCCGGCCCGAGCGCTTGCGTGAGCCGCTCAATGCTCCGGGGGATGTCACCGTGGTGGCGGTCGCAGTCGGACAGCCCGATCAGAGGCGTCACGGTCTCGGCCGGCAGGCGATGCCGCTCGGCGAGAGCCAGCGCGTCGGTGTAGTACTCCTCGGCACGTGGCATGTTCATGTCATCGCAGTGCACGCCGGCGAGGCTCACCAGAATCCGCTTCTCGTAAGCAGCCTGACGGAGCCTGCGGGCCAGGTCGAGCGCCTCGATGTACGCGGCTCGGGCGGGCTCGAGCTTCCCTCGCGACCAGTAGGAGTAGCCGATCCCGTCGAGGTTGAGCGTGCGCCGCATGTCGTCGGCGAGATCGTCCTGCAACTGTTCCCGTTGCCACGTGAGCAGCGAGCTGAATCCCCACCGATGCAGGTAGTCGTGATCGATCATGGAGATCAGGTCGAACGCCGCGGCGTGCTCGTCGGCTCTGCGCAGCAGGTCGATCTCATAGCGGTGGATCGTCAGGTCGGCGACCGTGGCGACGGGCTCGGGGCGCTGCGTGACCAGATAGCGGGCCGCGGCACGGTACAGCGCCCGGCGGCTCGGGCCGTCCGCGGCGTCGGGTGGGAGCCCGCTCAGGATGTACCGGTCGTCTGGCGGTGGCGCGAAATACCGCTTGTCCCAGGTCTGCCGGAGGATCTTCAGCTCCACCAACTGTTTCAGCGTGCTGTGTGCGAACCGCTCGCCGACGTCGAGGACGGCCGCGACGTACGCCACTGGCACCGGAAAACCGAATGCCGCCACGACCTGGGCCGCACGCCGGCGGTCGTCGTCCATGCCTTTGACCAGCCGCTCGATCAGCCGGCGGCGGACATGTTCGGGGCTGCCGCCGGGCAGGTGCCGCTGCAGGACGGGGAGTTCGAGTTCGTGCCGGGTGTTCATGAAGATGGCGTAGATCAGCTCGCCGGCGCGCGGTGAGCCGTCGGTGAGGGTGTGGAGCGCGGCGAAGTGCTCCGGCTCGGCGTCGCCGAACCAGACTCGATGCCGGTCGAGCCCCTGCAGGAAGCGCTTGAACGGCTCGGGGCCGAGACCCTTGATCACTGGCAGCGAAGAGGCATCCAGCGGCCAACTGTTGCGCTCGGTCGGATCCGGCCGGATGCGGCTGATGAGGAGGACCTTGACCGGCTGCGGCAGCCTGCTCCTGCCACCACCGAGCATTTGCAGCGCGTCGTCGAGGTCGTCGTCCATGATCTGGTGCGTCCGCAGGTCGAGCAGGTGTTCCGCACCGTCGATGACCAGAATCACCGGTTCGGTCGCTGGCTTCTCGAGCAGGATTCGAAGCTTGATCATGACTGGGTCCATCGGTCGGTATTCCGGTGCGTCGTCCGTCGACGGCAACCGCCTCTCCAGGGAGCTGATGAAGTCGCCAGCGCCGAAGGCTCGGGACGGGTACACCTCGTGCCGGATGATCTGTGCTTCCCGGTGCAGCCGGTCGAGCACCTTGTCGATCAGGCTCGTCTTGCCGACACCGTCATCGCCGAGCGCGAGGATCACGTCACTACCTTCGGACCGCAGCAGGGCGAGCAGTTGCTCGCGCTCCTTGTCCCGGTTCTGGAAGTCGTCGGTGGCCGCCGGTGTCCCGGTGGCCGTGCCGCCGAGAAGCCTGTTGGTCAGTGAGTCCTGGGTGAGCAGGCCGCGGGTCGCCTCGAGCCGTGCCTCGAGAGTGGCGATGTTGCGTTCGTTCGCCGCCTGATCGACGCTCGGCCGGCGGCGCCGGTCCTTGAACTGCATCAGCACGTGCTCCAGCAGCGGCACCCGTCCTTCCGGCGTCTCCAGGTGCGCCAGCCGTTCGGAGATCCGGCGCAGGAGAGCGTCCCGGTCACCGTCGAACGAGATGTCGGAGTACTGCGACAAGATGTCGTGCTCGAGCAGGTCGGAATGGAGCCGGACCGGAAAGATCAGCAGGCCGTGCTTGAACGCGGTTCTCAGTTCTTCGGCGCAGTACGGCGCATTGGTCGAAATGTCGGACCAGAGGAAGAACAGGAAGTCGCAGCCCTTGAGCAGCGAGTGGATGACCGGGTGGAACGGGACGCCGTTGGAGATCGAGTGTTCGTCGCGCACCACGTCCAACCCGGTGGCGGCAGGGAGTCGCTCGTCGAGCCAGACCGCGAGATCCCGATCGGGATCAGTGTGGGCGTAGGAGATGAAGGCGCGCATGAACCGCCCCCTTCAGACGGGTGACGACACAGCGACCCTGACAGGCATGGTGTGGCAGGGTCAAGACGTCGTTTGTCAGGTTCCCGCCAAGTACTACATCGACTGTCGTCAAGCCGACCGAAGAGGCGACCCGCTCGATTTCTGCCTGACTCAGACCCGGCGGATCGTCTCGGCGTCGGGGGCGCCGTCGAAGAAGCGGTCGACGACCCGGGCGAAGACGTTGTCCTCCGGCGCGGCGAGCTGGAACAGGGTCATCGACGAGCGCAGCTTCATCGCGTCGATGTCACCGAGGACCTGCCGCGCGGTCGCCTCCGTGTTACCGAGCATCGCCTCGGCGCACTCGTGCAGGCGCGGACCGAGGACCGGATGCTGCAGGTACGCGCGCGCCTCGTCCAGCGACGAGATCGCGAAGCGCTGCGCCATGTGGCTCGACCCGAGCCCCGCCACCTGCGGGAACACGAACCACATCCAGTGGCTGCGCTTGCGCCCCCGGCGTAGCTCGTCGAGCGCTTCGTCGTAGGTGTCCTCCTGCGCGACCACGAACCTGGCCAGGTCGTACGGATCATCCATCCCAGAATTGTCGTACCCCGGGGGCATGATGCGTGTGACGGGGAGGGGTGTTTCCATGGCGGTGCATGTGGCGAGCAGGCGGCGGGGCGCGGCCTCGCTGGCGGCGGCGTTCCCGGGAGCGACGGTGCTGGACGTGACGTCGCGGGGGCCGCAGCCGTGGGTGCGGCTCAGCCCGTTCTATCCGCACGGCAGCATTCCGGTGCCGTTCAGCCCGGGGACGGACGGGGCGTCGGTCGAGGGCATCTGGCAGGCGCTGAAGGTGTTCGACACCGCCGACGTCGACCCGGCGAAGCTCACGGCGACGGGCATGACCGGGCTGAAGCGGACGGTCCGCCGGTTCGGCCAGGTCCACGGGCACCGGCGCGGCCTGACGGGTGACACGCTGCTGGACTACGAGACGGCCCGCCGCCAGATCTACTTACCGGTGTATCGCTGGGTGCTGGAGCATCGGGCGGCCGAGCAGGTCGAGGAGCTGCTGCGGCTCACGGAGGGCGGCGAGGTGGTGCTGCTCGACTACACGACCAACGGCGACGTGACGGACCTGTCGACGCCGCTGTCCCACGCGGCCCTCATCCGCCGCTACGTCCTCGACGACTGGCCCGCCTGACGACTGGCGGCCCGTGCCCGCGCGCGGGGCGAAGCGGGGCCGGCTGGCGGGGCAATCCCTGCGCCGGGTCACCCGGCGCTTCACCAGGGAGGATGACGGAAGGGGCGGCTCTGGGAGATTGGCCCTTGGCATCCCGCGCCGCGCCGGCACCCGCGCAGCGCGTCGCTAGTTCATGATCCCGAGTCGTTCTGGCGGCTCTGGCTGCCGGAATCGCACGGGATCATGGGGCGCTGGTTTGGGCTGATGGTGTTGGGGGTGGTGGTTAGGCTCGCGGGATGACGGTGGTTGCGGTGCGTGGTGAAGCGGTGCGTGAGGTCGACCCCGAGTTGGCCGAGTTCACGGTGACGGTGGTCGCGCGAGACAAGGATCGGGAGGCGACGCTGACGCGGCTGCGGGAGCGGGTCGAGGCGTTGCGGGGGCTGTTCGACCGGTATGGCGACGGGATCGAGCGGCGGGAGACCAGCGGGCTGCACGTGCACCCGGAGATGGGCAAGAAGGGTGAGCGGGTCACCGCGTACTCCGGCAGCGTGTCGACCACGGTGGTGGTGAGGGACTTCGCAGCGCTGGGGGAGATGCTGCTGACCGTCGCGAACCAGGACCAGACGCACGTGCACGGGCCGGTGTGGTCGCTGCGGCCCGACAGCCCGGTGTTCAAGGAGGTGCGGCGGGACGCGGTCGCCGATGCGATCGTCCGGGGCAAGGAGTACGCCGACGCGCTCGGGGCGCAGGTCGTCGACCTCCTCGAGCTGTCCGACCCGGGGCTGAGCCGCGGCTCGGAGTCGTTCGCGCAGTTCCAGGCGTACGACGCTGGGGCGATGAAGCGGGCGTCTTACGGCGGACCGGCGCCGCTCGAACTGGATCCGCAGCGGCAGCGGGTGCGGGCGGAGGTCGAGGCGCGGTTCACGATCACGGCACCGACGGTGCTGTGAGACTTGATATGCAAGTAGCTGCTTGCCTATCATGGGTGGGTCATGAGCGAGATGAGTGGCGACGTCTTCAAGGCGCTCGCCGATCCGACCCGCCGCGCGATCGTCGACGAGCTGACCGACCGCGACGGGCAGACACTGTTCGAACTCTGCGGCCGCCTCACCATGAAGCACCACATCAGCTCGTCGCGCCAGGCGATCTCCCAGCATCTGGAGCTCCTGGAGGCGGCCGGGCTGGTCGTGGCGCGCCGGGAGGGGCGGTACAAGTACCACCACCTCGACACGCGCCCGCTGCGGGAGATCGTCGAGCGGTGGCTGATCCCGAGAGAGCCGGAGCAAACATGATCATCAACCTGGCGAGCGTGTTCGTCGACGACCAGGCCAAGGCGCTGAAGTTCTACACCGAGGTGCTCGGCTTCGTGAAGAAGCACGACGTGCCGATGGGGGAGTTCAGCTGGCTGACCGTGGTGTCGCCGGAGCGCCCCGACGGCACCGAGCTGCTCCTCGAGCCGGCGAACCACCCGGCCGTCGCCCCGTTCCGGGCGGCGCTCAACGAGGACGGCATCCCGTTCACGTCGTTCGCCGTAGAGGACGTGCACAAGGAGTACGAGCGGATGCGCGCCCTCGGCGTCGTCTTCACCCAGGAGCCGACGGAGATGGGCCCGGTCACCGTCGCCACGTTCGACGACACGTGCGGCAACCTGATCCAGATCGCGGCCCAGCAGGCGCAGTAAGGAACGTACAAGACGGGGCGAGGACCATGGGAGGCATGCAGCCCGTGAACCTCACCGATGCCCTCGCCTCCTTCGACGACGTCTACAGCCCGCGGATCGTCGCCCGGGTCAACGACTACGACGTGCGGATCGCGCACACCCTCGGCGAGCACGTCTGGCACGTGCACGAGCACACGGACGAGTTCTTCCTGGTGCTCGACGGGCAGTTCGACGTCGCCGTCCGCGACGAGCACGGCGAGCGGGTCGTGCGGCTGCACAAGGGCGACACGTTCGTCGTGCCGCGCGGCGTCGAGCACCGCCCGTCGTCCCCGGGCGGCGCGATCCTCATGTTCGAGCCGACCGGCACCGTCACCACCGGCGACCGCCACGACGGCACGGTCCCCGCCCACGTCGACAGCACCACCGGCCACGCCCTGCGAGAAGACCCCCTGCGAGAAGAGGACGGCGCCACCGGCCAACCGCGATGATCGAGCGGCTCTCAGTGAGCCGCGGGAGTCAGTGAGCCGGGGTGGTCAGCAGGTCGAGGAGGACGGCGAGGGGTGGCCAGGCTCGGCGGCCGAGGCGGGTCACGGCGAACGCGCGCATCGTCACGTCGGGGGAGCGCAGCGGCACCAGCGTGACACCGGGGATCGTGGGCTGGTCGGCGGGCAGGAGGCCGATGCCGAGGCCGGCGACGATCAGGTCCTGGATCAGGTCGAGGCTGTCGGCGCGGTGGGTGATCAGCGGGGTGTGGCCGGCCATCGCCGCGACGGTGTGGACCACGTCGTCGTCGGCGGTGTTGCGGGAGTTGACGAGCCAGTGGGTGCCCTCGAAGTGCCGGAACACCTCCAGCGCGCTGCCCTGAACGGCGCGGCCGGCGCGGCCCGCGGGCACGCCGAGGCTCCACTCGCTGGTCCACAGGGCGGTGGCCTCGACGGTGTCGGGGAGCGGGGCGGGCGCGAGGTTGTAGTCGTACGTGAGGCCGAGGTCGACCCGGTCGCCGGCGAGCAGCTGGAGCACCTCGGCCGGCTCGTGCTCGTGGATGAGGACGCGCAGCGCGGGATGCCGGGACGGCAGGGCGGCGACGATCGGCAGCAGGGAGCGGCGGATCGCGGTGGCGAAGCCCGCGACGCGGACCGTGCCGGCCGGCTCGGCGGACGGGTCCAGGTCCAGCCGGGCGGCCTCGACGGCGGCGAGGATCGTCACCGCGTGCCGGGCCAGCCGGCGGCCCGCCGGGGTGAGGCGGACCCGCCGCCCGTCGGGCTCGGTCAGGGCGGTGCCGGCCTCCTTGGCGAGGACCGCCAGCTGCTGCGACACCGTCGACGTGGTGGTGCCGAGCTCGTCGGCGACCTCCCGCATCGAGCCGAGCCGGGCCAGCTCCGCCAGCAGCAGCAGGCGGTCATTGTTCAGCATTCGCGAACGGTACATCAGCGAATCACACGTGGACGTGGACGATCCGGATGGCGTCTACTTCGCGGTATGTTCGCCGCGATCGCTTCCATGGTCTGCATCCAGATCGGGCTGGCCGCCTCGGTCGGCCTGTTCGACAGCGTCGGCCCGTCGGGTGCCGTCTGCCTGCGCCTCGTCTGCGCCGCGCTGCTCCTGCTCGTGCTGGTGCGGCCGCGGCGGCGGGACTTCACCCGCGCCAGCATCCTGGCCACCGTCGCGCTCGGGGTCGTCACCGCCTGCCTGATGCTGTCGTTCATGGCCGCGGTCGCGCGGATCCCGCTCGCCACCGCGGCCGCCCTGGAGTTCCTCGGTCCCCTCGGCGTGGCGGCGGTCCGTGGCCGGCGCGCGACGCTGGTCTGGCCCGTCCTGGCCGGCGGCGGCGTCGTGCTGCTGACGGAGCCGTGGCACGGCGGCACCGACCCGGCCGGCGTCGCGTTCGCCCTGGCGGCCGCCGCGTGCTGGGCCGGGTACATCCTGCTGACCCAGCACGTCGGTGACCACGTCAGCGGCTACGCGGGCCTCGCCGTCTCCACCGCCGTCGCCGGTCTCGTCTCCACCGCCGTCGCCGGCCCGGCGGTCGTCGCCGGCCTCTCCTGGCCCGTGCTCGCCGCGGGGCTCGGACTGGCGGTCCTGCTGAGCGTCGTGCCGTTCAGCCTGGAGATGTACGCGTTGCGCAAGCTCACCGCCGGCGCTTTCGGCACGCTGATGAGCCTCGAGCCGGCGTTGGCGCTCCTGGCCGGCGCGCTCCTGCTGCACCAGGCGCCCGGACCGGTGGCGGTCGTCGGCGTCGCCCTGGTGGTCACCGCCGGCGTCGGCGCCACCCGGACCGGCGCCCGCACTCCGCAGGACGCGGACGCGCAGGCCGGCTCACGGGCTGTAGGCGCGCAGGGTGGTGCCGTCGGTGGTCCAGATCCGGCCGCCGGAGACGACGACGTGCCCGACGGCGCCCTCCAGCCGTGCGGCGCCGGGCACGTCCCCGCCGGTGACCGGTGACAGGATCGCGACGGGTCTGCCTTCGACGGTGACGTACAGCAGGCCGCCCGCCCGCACGGGACCCTGCGCCGCGCCCGGCAGGCTCCGCGACCAGAGCCTCGAACCCCGCCCGGCGTGGAACGCGGTGACGCTGCCGCCGCTCGCCGCGTAGACCCGCCGCCCGTCCGTCGCGACCGAGTCCACCGCCTCGGTCCGCTGCCACGCCACGCCGCCCGAGCCGGCCCGGATCGCGACGAGGCCCCGCAGGTCGCCCTGCGCGACCGGGTCGGGGATGGCGAGGAACCGGTCCGCGGTCGCCGCCAGGGGCTTCCACCGCACCTTCGACCGCCACAGCGCCGCCCCCGCGGCCACGGTCACCGCGGTCGTGCCCTTCGCGTCGTGCAGCAGCACCCGACCGGCCGACGAGACGGGGCCGGCGAGCGCGGCACCGGTGCGGTCCCACCGCCGGTGGCCGTCGCGGATGTCGTACGCGATGACGGTGTCCTCGTTGGTCGCCGTGGCCCACCCGGACGTGAGGACGGTGCCGGCGTCGACGACGAGCGCGTTGACCGGCGGCTCCTGCGTCAGCGTCCACCGGCGGGCCCCGGTCGCGGCGTCGAGCGCGACCACGCGCCCGTCGGGGTCGCTGTTGGCGTAGCACGACGTCCCGGTGGCGATGAGCAGGCCGCCGGCGACGACGAGCTGCCGGAAGTCGAGGCTGTCGAACAGTTTCGGGTCCCGCCACAGCCGCTTGCCGGTCGCCGCGTCGAGCGCCGTGACGCCCTCGCCGTCCAGCACGTACACCCGGCCGCCGGCGACGAGCGGCGGGGGCAGCGCGGGCGCGCACCCTTCCGCCCCGGCGGCGGGCCGCACCGACCAGCGCTGCCCGAGCCGGCCGACGCTGCCGGCGTTGACGACCGCCTCGGACGGGTTGTATCCACTGTTCCCGGCGTCGAACCCGTCGTGCGTCCAGTCGGCCGCGCGCCCGGCGGGTGCCGCTGTGCCCGGTGCTGCCGCGGTGGCGACGATGGTGACGGCGGTGCCGATGGCGAGCATCAGCCGGGTCAGCCGCCGCGATGGCATGGTCATGCGGGAGGTCCCTCTCGGTCCGCACCGGGGGAAGCGCTCGACACAACCAGGCGATTGTACTCCAATATTTACGGAAAATAAGCATTTATCGGCATGAAATGGACTACGCCGCATCCAGGGGAGCCTCCTGCTGCCGGTCGGTGCCGCCCACAAGTTCTGAACAGGCGACACTGGTCGGCATGTCAGCAGGTGCCGTCGTCACCGTCCTGGAGCTCGTCGGGCTGTACGTGTTCGCGACCTCCGGCGCGCTCATGGCCATCCACAAGGGGTTCGACGTCGTCGGCATCGTGATCCTGGCGTTGCTGACCGCCCTCGGCGGCGGCATCCTCCGCGACGTCATCATCGGCGACACGCCGCCGCCCGCGTTCGCGCACCTCACCTACCTCGGCATCCCGCTCGCCGCCGCGGCTGTCACGTTCTTCATCCACCCGCTCGCCCAGCGCCTGTCCTTCACGGTCCTCGTCTTCGACGCCGCCGGTCTGGGCCTGTTCTGCGTCACCGGCACGCTGAAGGCGTTCGAGCACGACCTGGGCCCCATCCAGGCGGTCCTGCTGGGCATCACGACGGCCGTCGGCGGCGGCGTGCTGCGTGACATCACCGCCCGCGAGACGCCCGCCCTCGTCAAGGCCGACACCCACCTGTACGCGATCCCCGCCGCCGCGGGCGCCGTCGCGGTCGCCGCCGCTCACGAGGCAGGCCTGCCCATGCCGCCCGTCGCGGTCGCCGCGGCCGTGTTCGTCTTCGCCTTCCGCCTCGCCGCGATGCTCCGCAAGTGGACCGCCCCCCGAGCCTGGCAACGCCGCCCCCCGGCCGACCCGAGCTGAGCCCGCGCCGCCTGCCTCACGCCCGTTCCGGCACCGCAGTGCCAGCGCGGCGGGCCCGGTTGCGGCCCGCGGCCTTCGCCTCGTACAGGGCGTCGTCGGCGGACTTGAGCAGCCGGTCGAGCGGGTGGCCGGGGCCGCGGGCGAGCGCGATGCCGGCGCCGGCCCCCACGCGGAGGTCGCGGCCGTCGAACGGGACCGGCTCGGCGGCCCGGGCGACCAGGCGGGCGGCGATCTCGTCCGCCTGCGCCGGCGAGTTCAGGGCGGCCAGCACGACGCCGAACGCCCGGTCGGCAGCGCACCCCCGCGACCTGAGCAGAATCGTCAGGCGACGGTCAGGGTCCGGACCACCACATGTACATCCCCAGGTCCGGGCGGGTGACCTCGCGGGCGAGGTCGCGCAGGCCGAGGACGGTGTCGTCGAGCTCGCCCGGCTCCCAGTCGCCGATCCACTCCTCGCACCTGGACCAGACGGCCGCGACGGCGGGGATGCGGTCGTCGGCCAGCCCGGCGAGGGCCCGCACGAACCCGTCGGCGATTCGCAGGACGCCGTGGCCGTAGTCGTCGGCCGCCCCGACGATCTCGCCCGCGGCGTCGTTGCGGTCCAGGTCCAGCGGCACGCGGTCACCCTCGGCGGGGACGCCCTCGATGATGGCCCACAGGCTGCTGCCGAGGACCGCCGGCTCGACCCACTTCATCTCCAGCGTCGGCAGGTCGGGCTCGCCCGCCGGGCCGTGCTCCACGACGGCCGCCGCGCGCCCGGCGGTGGCCACGAAGTAGTCGGTCATGATCCCCATGCCGGGAAGCTACTGCACGGCGACGGTCAGGGTGACGGGGAGTTCGCCGCCGCCGCTGAGCTGGGCGGCGAGGGTGCGGGCGTTGGACTCGGTGAAGTTGCCGGTGACCTGGACGTCGCCGGGGATGACGCCGGCGATCTGCGGGGCGGAGATGACGGTGTTGTCCAGGACGATGGCGAGGCGCTCCTGGGCGTCGAAGAGCTGCTTCGACAGGTTGGTGAACTTGGCCTGCGCGTCGGGGCGGAACGACGCGACCACGACCCACATGCCCTGCTCGGAGCGGGCGGCGTCGGCCGAGGCGATGTCGGCGCCGGTGATGGCGGCCGGGTCCAGCAGCAGCTTGGTGGGGCCCTCGCAGGCGACGACGGGCTCGCCGGCGACGTCGGCGGGGCGGGCCGAGAGCTGCTCGCAGCGGATCTCGGGGATGAGCAGCCGCATCCGGGCGGGGAGGGTCGCGACGTCCGCCGGCGGCAGGGCGGCGAAGGCCGCCCGTACCGGGGCCGGCAGCGCCTGCGCCTCCTGCTCGGTGGTGACCGAGGACGCCGCGGTGTAGGCGTCGCCGAGGGCCGCGGCGACCGGTGGGGTCGACGTCGGCGCGGGCAGGGAGGAGGTGGCGGCGCCGGAGCCGTCGGCGGCCGCGGCGACCCGCCGGAGGTGCAGCCGGCCCGGCGCGGTCAGGGCCTTCAGCTGCGCGGCCGTGGCACCGCGGGCGGTCAGGACGAGCTTGCGGTCGCCGTCGCGGGTCACCGACGGGTCGCGCAGCTTGGCGGCCTTCATCCGGGCCAGGAGCATCGCCCGGGTCACCTCGAGGTCGCCGTCCCCGGTGGCGGTCGCGGTCACGCTCACGGGAGCCCCGCCGCCGACCTTCGCCAGCACCAGCACGATCCCCGTGACGGCGAGGGCGACGGCCGCCACCACCGCCGCGACCAGCACGAGCACCTGCCGACCCCGCAACGCCATGCCGACACTCTAGAGCGTCGATCAAGCGATGGTCCTCCATCGGTGGTTGTCGCGGATGTACGCGTCGTGCCGGCCCGACTCGAACCGGTCGCCGGACCAGCGCCGTGCCGTGACGGTCAGCTGGTCGCCGGTGGCCTCGATCAGGTTGAAGCTGTTCGGTTCGCCCTTGAGGCGGTCGGAGAACGCGGTGCCGGACTGCGCGACGACGAGGCCGTCGACGAGGCCGCTGTACGCGAGGTGCACGTGCCCGCCGAGCAGCAGGTCCGCCCGCCCCCGCAGGTGCCGCAGCGCCGGACCGGACCGTCCGACCAGGCCGCGGGCGCGCCCGGCGGCGGTCAGCAGAAACGGGTGGTGCGCGACGAGCACCCGCAGGTCGCCGCCGGGCGCCCCGTCGAACGCGGCGGTGACGGCGGCGATCTGCCGGGCGTCGAGCCGGCCGCGTGACCAGTCGTGGTGCGGGCCCCACCGGCGCGCGGTGGTGACCCCGACCGCGGTGACGCCTTCGCCGGACCAGGTGACCAGGCCGTCCGGGTCGGTGCCGAGGTGGCGGCGCCACGACCGCCACGGCCGGGCGAACCGCGTCCACACCCGCCAGCCGGGCAGGTCGTGGTTGCCGGGGACGACGACCGCCGGGGCGGGCAGCTCGTCGAGGAACGCGCGGACCGCCCGGAACTCCGCGTCGCTCGCCGTCTGGGTCAGGTCGCCGCACACCGCGACCAGCGCCGGCGCGGCGGCGCGCAGCTCGGCCAGCACGGCCTGCGCCATGGCCGGGACGTGCCGGCCGAAGTGCAGGTCGGAGATCTGCGCGATCGTCGTCACGGCCGGTCCCTCGGGGCGAGCACGGCGAGCGCGCGCCGCCGGAGCTCGTAGTGCAGCGGCACCGTCAGCTGGGCGATCTCGCCGTCGCTCATGACGCTCATCATCGCCAGCGCCGGCGTCTTCACGCGCACGGTTTCGCCGATGTACGTGTGGACCCCGGGATCCCGCTGCCAGGTGCCCCGCACCAGCTTGCCGGCGACCCGCAGGAGGTCCCAGCCGGTCCGGTCGTCGGTCACGTAGACGGCGAGCGTGCCGGCGTCGAGCCGCTGCCGGCCCGGCATCGGGGCCGGTCCGGCGTCGAGAGGGTTGCAGGAGACCACGACGGCCCTGGTGCGCGCCTCGTACACGCGCCCGTCGACGTCGATCGTCAGCCGCAGCCGGGGGTACCGCCGCAGCAGCCGCCAACCGCGTCCGAGCAGCCGCACCGTGCCGGCGCCGCGCCGCCCGCGCGCGTGCTCCCGGAGCCGCCCGAGGTGCGGCATCATCGCCAGCGTCGAGCTGCACAGGAACGGCACGCCGTTCACCGTCGCCACGTCGATCCGGCGGACCGGCGCCGCCAGGAGCGCCCCGACCGCGCGGTCCAGGTCCTCCGGCACGCCGAGGTCGCGGGCGAGCACGTTCATCGTGCCGGCCGGCAGCACCCCGAGCGGGACGTCGCCGCCCAGCATGCGCTCGGCGACCGCCCGGACGGTGCCGTCCCCTCCGGCGACGAACACCGCGTCGGGCTCGCCCTTCAGCAGCTCCTCGACGTCGGCGGCGAGGGTCTCCGGGGCGAACGCGCGCACCTGCGCCGTCACGCCCGACTCGCCGAAGCGCCGGACGAGCCGCTCCTCCGGCGGGTCGCCGCCCAGGAACGCCCCGGACCGGCCGTTGTACACCACCGCGACGCGCTCCACGGGCGGATCGTACGAACCTTGCCGGGCCGGCCGCTGTCGCGCGGGTGGCCGTTGGCTTTCGTGAATATTGATAAGGACTGTTGACAGTATGCGTGCGGAATTGTTTGCTGATGTCGAATCCGTCGGCCCTTCCACCGCCATGGGGAGCCCAACGTGACATCGATGCCACACGCGTCCCGCCGGGACGTCCTCCGGCTCGCCGCACTCGCCGGGCTGGCCGGCGCGGCCGGGGTCACCCTGGACGCCGAGGCGGCCGAGGCGTTGGCGGCGTCCACGTTCAGCCCGATCCGGCCGCCGGCGACGCCCCTGGCGGTCCGGTCGCCGTACCTGTCGACGTGGCTGCGCGCCGACACGCTTGCCGGCAACTGGCCCACGTTCTGGGCCGGCGCCGCGACCGCGATGACCGGCATCGTGCGGGTCGACGGCCGGCCCTACGTGTTCATGGGCTCGCCGAGCGGCGGCTGGCCCCTCGCCACGCAGACCGCGCTCGTCGTCACCGCGACCCGCTCCACGTTCACGATCACCGCCGGCGCGGTCCGCCTCGAGGTCGAGTTCCTGTCGCCGGTCGACCCCGCGAACCTGCGCCGCCAGTCGGTGCCGATGAGCTACCTGAGCGTCACCGCGACCGCCACCGACGGCGGCAGCCACGCCGTCAGCGTCTACCTCGACATCTCCGGCGAGTGGGCGCACGGCGACCGGACGAAGCAGATCGGCTGGAGCACCGCCGTCGTCGGCGACCAGCGGGTCCACACCTGCGCACCGACCAGTCCGACGGTCCTCGGCGAGGCCGGCGACCAGGCGTCCTGGGGGACCGTCGTCTTCTCCACCGACGAGGTCGCCGGGCTCACCTGGCAGACCGGCGCCGACGCGACCGTCCGCGCCCGCGGCGCGGGCAATGCGACCCTGCTCAACACCGCCGACACCAACCAGCCGCGGGCCATCGACAACGCGTGGCCGGTCCTCGCGTTCAGCCGGGACCTCGGCCAGGTCGGCGCCGCCGGCAGCCCCGCGGTCGTCTGCGTCATCGGGCACGTGCGCACGCCGGCCGTGTCCTACCTGGGCGCCGACCTCGACCCGTACTGGCGCACCCAGTGGGCGACCTGGCAGGACATGCTGCGCTGGTTCCGCGCCGACCGCGACGCGGCCCGGGCCGGCGCCGCCGCGACCGACGCCGCCGTCACCGCGGCCGCGCAGCAGGTGGGCGGCACCCAGTACGCGGCGCTGTGCTCGCTCGTGCTGCGGCAGGCGTTCGGCGGCACCGAGCTCGTCAGCCGCGGCGGCGCGCCGTGGGTCACGCTGAAGGAGATCTCGTCCAACGGCGACTTCAGCACCGTCGACGTCATGTACCCGGCGTTCCCCGCGTACCTCGCGCTCAGCCCGCGCTACCTGGAGCTGCTGCTCGCGCCGCTGTTCGACTACACCGAGCTGCGGGGGTTCGACAAGCCGCACGCGCCGCACGACCTCGGGGTCTACCCCAACGCGTTCGGCCGGATCGGCACCGACGAGGAGGACATGCCGGTCGAGGAGTCCGCGAACATGCTCATCATGGTCGCCGCGCTCATCGCCCGGATGCCCGCCGCGAAGGCCACCGCCTACGCCACCGCGCACCTGGCGAAGCTGCGGCAGTGGGCCGACTACCTCGTCGCGAACCTGCCCGACCCCGGCAACCAGAACCAGACCGACGACTTCACCGGCTTCATCGCCCACAGCGTCAACCTCGCGCTGAAAGGCATCGTCGGCATCGCCGCGATGGACTCGATCGCCCGCGCCGCCGGCGTCACCACCACCTACGCCGCCACCGCGAAGGCCTACATCGGACAGTGGGCGACGATGGCGCAGAACGGCGGCCGCACCCACCTGAAGCTCACCTACGACGGCGCCGACACCACGTGGAGCCTGAAGTACAACGGGTTCGCCGACCGGCTGCTCGGCACCAACCTGGTCCCGCCGGCGATCGCCGCGGAGGAGGCCGCCTGGTACCTGTCGCAGCAGCACGCCTACGGGGTGCCGCTCGACCCGCGGCACGGGTACACGAAGGTCGACTGGGAGCTGTGGACCGCCGGCTTCCTCGCCGCGCAGCCGGCCGCCCGCGACGCGCTCATCGCCAAGGCGTACCTGTACGCCAACACCACCACGTCGCGGGTGCCGTTCTCCGACTGGCACGACACCGACTCCGGCAACCAGCAGGGTTTCGCGGCGCGACCCGTCATGGGCGGTGCCCTGGCGCTGATGACGCTGCGGTCCGTGCCGAACGGCCTCACCGGCGCGTGGCCCTTCACCACCGGGCCGTCGGACGCCAGCGACAACGGCAACGACCTCGGCGCGGGCGGCACCGTAAGCGGCGGCGCACTGAACCTGACCGGCTCGACGGCGCCGGTCACCGCGCGGCAGGTGGTGCGCACCGACACGAGCTTCACCGTGATGGCCCGGGCCAACCCCGGTAGCCTGGCGGGCTTCCGCACCGTCGTCAGCCAGGACGGCACCCGCCTGTCCGGCTTCTACCTGCAGTACTCCGCCGCCGACAACCGGTGGGCCTTCACGATGCCCGCCGCCGACACCGACAACGCCGCCGCGACCCGCGCACTGTCCACAGTGGTCCCAACGCTCAATGCCTGGACGCACCTCGCCGGTGTGTACGACGCCGACGCCGGCCAGCTCCGCCTGTACGTCGACGGCGTCCCGCACGGCAGCGTCGCCTACACCACCGCCTGGCGCGCCGCCGGCGGGCTCGCCGTCGGTCGCGGCAGGTGGAACGGCGCGCCCGCCGACTTCTTCATCGGCGGCGTCGACGACGTCGCCACGTTCGGCCATGCGCTCACCGCCGCCGAGATCGCCGCCGCCGCGGGGATCAACGCCGGCCTGGTCCGCGCGTTCGAGCTCGACGCCGCCGAGGCCGGCCTCACGGTGTCCGGGAGCGCCGCGTACAGCGGCGGCGCCCTCACCCTCACCGGTGGTTCGGCGGCGACCGCGGGGTCCCTTGTGGACACCGCCGGAAGCTTCACGGTCGCCGCGTGGGTCAACCTCACGTCCACCGCCAACTTCGCGACCGTGCTGAGCCAGGACGGCGCCCAGGGCAGCGGCTTCTACCTGCAGTACTCCGCCGCCGACAACGCGTGGGCCTTCGCCATGCTCGCCTCGGACACCGCCGGCGCCGCCGCGACCCGCGCGGTGTCGCCGTTCCCGCCGCAGGCCGGCGGCTGGACCCACCTCGTCGGGGTCCGCGACGCCGCCGCCGGGCAGCTGCGCCTCCACGTCAACGGCGTCCTCGTCGCGACCGCCACGAAGACCTCGGCGTGGGCCTCGAGCGGGGCCTTCGCGATCGGCCGCGGCAGGTGGAACGGTGCCGCCGCCGACTTCCTTCCCGGCCAGGTCGACCGGGTCAGGGTCTGGAACCGGGCCCTGACGACCACCGATGTCAGAGTGCTGAGGTGACCTCATGCGACGCGTCCTGGTGTCCCTGCTGCTGCTCGGGTTCATCGTGCTGCCCGGGCCGGCCGCGCACGCCGCGGCCGCGATCTGCGCGCTCTACTGCGACACCCGCGACCCGTCGCTCGCCCGGCAGGAGACGTTCCCCGTCCCGACCGTCGTGATCAACGGCCGTCGTCTCGTGCTGCACGTGTCCGATGTGGACGGCATGGCGTGGGGCAGCATCGACGCCGGCGTCGTCGGCGACTCGGTGTGGCTCGACCGGTCCTTCGACGGCGGCGCCACCTGGGACGGGCTGCTCGGCAAGGCGTCGATCCCGGGCACCTGGACCGGCACCCGCACCCTCATGTACAACGTGGGCGACCCGTCGCACCACCGGCGGGGCGTGATCCGGGCGTGCGGCGACGCCGGCGGGGTCACCTGCACCGGCTGGAGCCACCTGCCGCTGTGCGCACCGACGTGCGACGGGGCCTCCGGCGGTACCGACGCCGAAACCGTCAGGACGACCAGCCTCAACGGCCGGACGTTCGGGCTGCACCTGGACGCGGCCGGGATGGCGTGGGGCACCATGTCGGGCGCGCAGGCCGGCGACGAGGTGTGGCTGGACCGCTCCTGGGACGCCGGTGCGTCCTGGCCCGGCGGCTCGCTGCTCGGCCGCACCACGGCGGCGCGCACCGCCAGGTTCAACACCGCCGATCCCGTGTCGCTGCTGTACGGCGGCGCGATCCGGGCCTGCGGGCGGGCCGGCTCCGTCACCTGCACCGCGTGGGCGCGCCCGTCCTCGTACCGTCCCTCGGCGATGGCCGACGCGCTGATGTACTCCTACGACCCGAGCACCGCGTGGTGGCCGTCGAGCTGGTGGAACTCCGCCGTCGCGCTGCGCACCGTCATCGACTACACCCGCCGCACCGGCGACAACCGGTACCTGTGGACGGTGCGCCGGACGTTCGACGTGAACCGGGTCGCGTTCCCGGCCGGCGCCCGCTCCTCCGACCCGATCGACGGGCACTTCATCAGCCGCTCCATCGACGACAGCGCCTGGTGGGGCCTGACCTGGGTCGCCGCCTACGACCTCACCGGCGACCGCGCCTACCTCGACGAGGCGGTCACCATCGCGTCCTACGTCCACGGCTTCTGGGACACGTCCACCTGCGGCGGCGGCGTGTGGTGGGACCGGGAGCGCACCTACAAGAACGCGGTCACGATCGGCCTGTACGTGCGGCTCACCGCGGCCCTGCACAACCGCCTCGCCGGCGACACCACCTGGCTGCAGCGGGCCGTCACGTCGTGGAACTGGTTCACCGCCAGCGGCATGATCAACGCCTCCGGGCTGGTCAACGACGGGCTCACCACCGGCTGCGCCAACAACGGGCAGACGGTGTGGAGCTACAACCAGGGCCTCGCGATCGGCGCCGCCATGGAGCTCTACCGGGCCACCGGCACCGCCGCCTACCAGGACCGCGCCCGCCAGCTCGGCACGGCGGCGCTCGCCTCGCCGCTGGTCCGCTCCGGCGTGCTCACCGAGGCGTGCGACGTCGCACCCTCCACCTGCGACGACAACGGCAAGCAGTTCAAGGGGATCTTCATGGGGTACCTGGCGGAGGCGGGCACCCAGTTCCAGTCGTTCCGCACCACGCAGGCGAACACCGTGTGGAACGGCCGCGACTCCCTGAACCGGGTCAGCTCCCGCTGGGCTGCTTCCTCGTCCGCCCCCGCGGACTGGCGCACCCAGGCCAGCGCCCTGTCCGCCGTCCTGTCCGGCTGACCGGGCCCCGCCCGGATCGTCGCCCGATAGGGCGCCCGGCCTGAGCTGTCCAGCGGCCCGGCCGCAGAAGTGGTAGAGAAAGAGGGGAGGCGCATCGGCCGTCATACGGGAGGCTGTGGGAAGTGCCTGATCAATTGCGGGACGAGGACGAGCTGTCCGCCGTGGTCGGCGACCCGGGCGTGGTCCGGTCGGTGTACGAGGAGCTGCCGGTGGTGTCGTACGCCACCGAAGGGCCGGACCACCGGATCGTGGCGACCAACGCCGAGTTCCGGGCCTACACGGGGCGCGGCCGCATGATCGGGATGTCGTTGCGGGAGGCGTTCCCGGAGTCGATGGGCCAGCAGATCGTGCCGATCTTCGATCAGGTGCTGGCCTCGGGGCAGCCGGTGCATCTCCGCGGCTTCCGGGCGCAGCTGACGCGGCAGGACACCGGGGAACTGATCGAGGTGTTCACGGACCTGAGATGGCATCCCCGGCACGGACCGGACGGCGCGGTCATCGGGGTGATCGTGGACCTGGTCGACGTGACCGAGCAGGTGCGGGAGCAGCAGGCCGAGCAGCAGCGGACGGCCGACGCCGAGCGCCGCTACGAGCAGGCGCGCGACGTGATCACGGCCCTGCAGCGCGAGCTGCTGCCCGCCGGGGTGCCGGTCCTGCCCCGGCTGCAGGTGGCCGCCAGCTATCTGCTGGCGGACGCCGACACCGCCGCCGGCGGTGACTGGTTCGACGCCTTCACGCTGGCGGACGACAGGGTCGCCCTGATCGTCGGGGACGTCGTCGGGCACGGCGTGACCGCGTCGGCGACGATGGGTCAGCTGCGCGTGCTGGTGCGGGAGCGGCTCGCCGCCACCTCGGACGTCGTGGCGGCGATGACGGCGCTGGATGCCGCCGCTGCCGGTATCCGTGGGGCGCGGGCGGCCACCGTGTGCGTGGTGGTGATCGATCCGGCCGGCGGGGAGCTGCGGTACTGCACCGCCGGCCACCCGCCGCCGCTGGTGGTCTCCACCGCGGGGCAGGCCAGGTTTCTGCCTGCCACCGGCGCCGGTCCGGTCGGCGTCGGCGGGGCGTTCACCGACGCGTCGGTCGGCAAGGATCAGCTGGCCGACGGGGAGCTCGTCCTGCTCTACACCGACGGCATCCTGGAGCGGCCGGGGCGGGAGCTGGCCGGCACCTCGGTCGAGCTGGCCGAGGCGGCCGCCGACATCGCCGCCGACCGGGCATTGCGGGGTGACTTCGACTCCCCGGCCGAGCGCCTCTGCGTGCAGACCCTCGAACTGCTGACCCGGGCCACCGGGCACACCGACGACATCACGCTGCTCGCCGCGCAACGCGTCAGCCCGCCGCCGGCGCTGGACCTGCCGGTGGTCGCGGACCAGCGGTCGCTGGCGCCCCTGCGCGAGCGGATGTGGGCCTGGCTTGCCGGGGCGCGCGTCGGCGGGCCAGACGCCGACGCCCTCATGCACGCCGCGATGGAGCTGGCCACCAACGTCGTCGACCACGCCTGGATCGACTCGGCGGACGAGCACACGTTCACCGTCACCGCCGCCCTGACCGACACCGGCCACGTCGACGTGCGGGTCGCCGACCGGGGCCGCTGGCGGGAGCCCGCCCCGTCCGCCGATCGCGGGCTCGGCCTGCAGATGGCCTCCCGGCTGGTCGACAGCCTGCGCATCGAGCACGACGAGCAGGGCACCACCGCCACCGTGTCGCACCAGGTGAGCCAGCCGGCCCGGCTGCTGACCGTCGGCGACCTCGCCTGGGCGTCCGCCCGGCCGCCCGCCCGCACCGAGCTCCTGCTGGTCCTGGAGCAGCCATCGGCACCGGGCCCGCGCATCCGCGTCGACGGCCCGGTCGACGCCGCCACCGTCGCCGAGTTCGACCGCGCGATCCGCAACGCCGGATCCACCGGCACCCGGTCGCTGACCGTCGACCTGACCGGCGTCACCCACCTGGCCAGCGCCGGCGTCGCCGCCCTGCACCGGCTGACGGCCCTGCACCGCGACAACGACACCAGTCTGCGGCTCTACGCGCCCGTGGGGGCTCCCGCGGAAACGATCATGTCGCTGGTCGCCCTCGACCACGACACCCTCGACCCCGACGCCGAGGCCGACTGAGGAACCGCACCGTGACCGGCTCCACCCAGCACGTCAGAACGGTGAAACCATGGAACCTGACCGTGCCCAGGCCGTCGTCACACCGGTCATCACCCCCGAGGCCCTCATCCTGCGGATCGTCGGCGACGTCGACGCCGACACCAGCTGGGACGTGCACGCCGAGTGCTGGGCGGCGGTGGCGTCCATGCCGCCGCCCAGCCTCGTCATCGTCGACCTGCTCGCGGTCGAGTTCCTCAGCGCCGCCGCGGTCCGGCTGCTCCTGCAGTTCGCCGACGCCTGCGGCGCCAAGGGGCTGCGGCTGTGCCTCATCGTCACCCCCGGCACCTTGCAGCTGCGGATCCTCATGCTGGCGGGCCTGCACCAGCGCGTCCCCATCTTCCCCGCCGTCAACGACGCGTTCGGCGCCGACGAGGCTTGACCTGAAGCCCGGTTGAGGTCGGATGGTGTCCGGCATGGACACAGCGATCGCAGCGATCCGGGACGTCGTCGGCAGGGTGCAGGACGCGCAGCGGCGGGAGGCGGTCGACGACTTCGTCGCGCTGTTCCGCCACGACGCGGTCTGGACCACGGGGCACGGGAAGCGGCTGACCGGCCGGGACGAGATCGGCGAGTTCACGCGGAAGGTGCTGCCCGGCGCGATGCGCGGCACGACCGTCACGTATGAGCTGGTCGACGTCCTGTTCATCCGGCCCGACGTGGCCGCCGCGCGGGTCCGGCAGACGACGGTGTCGCCGGACGGCACCGCCGAGGGCAGCCCCGTCTACGTGATGGCCCTCGAGGACGGCCGCTGGCTGCTGACCGCCTGCCAGAACACCCCGGTCGTCAGCTGAGGTCCCTGAGGTCCGCCGCGTGGTCGCGGGCCCACTCCGCGAACGTGCGGGCCGCCCGCCCGGTCACCGGCGTCGCCGTCGGCAGCTCCACCGGGACCGGCGCAGTGGACTCGACGGTGGCCTCGACGTCGGCGGAGGGCGCGTTGCCGGAGTAGTCCTCGAACCCGAGCAGGAAGTCGGCGTTGGCCGCCGCGAAACCGCCCTGCGCGCGGTACAGCTCCCGGGCCCGCCCCGCGGTCACCACCTCGAGCCGCACCGGCCGGCCGGTCGCCGCGGCGATCGCGTCGACCTGCTCCCGGCGGGTGATCACCGCGGGGCCGTTCACGTCGTACGCCCTGCCGTGGTGCCCGTCCTCCAGCAACGCCACGGCAGCGACGTCGGCGATGTCGGCCTCGTGGACCGGGCACCACGCGGCGTCGGGGAACGGTTCGCGGACGACGCCCTCGGCACGGATCGACGGTCCCCACAGCCACAGCTTGTTGAGCATGAACTCGCCTGGGCGCACGTGCGTCCACCGCAGGCCGGAGCCCTCGACGGCCCGCTCGACCGGCAGGTGGAAGTCGGTGTCGTATCCGCCGGTGACGGCGCCCGAGGACAGGGTGACGATCCGCTCGACGCCGGCCCGCGCCGCCAGCTCCACCACGTCGTGGGCGGTGCGGGCGACCGGGAACAGGTACATCCGCGAGACCCCGCGGAGCGCGCCGGTGAGTGACGCCGGGTCGTCGAGGTCACCGCCGAGCACCTCGACACCATCGGGGAACCGTGCCGTGCCGGGCGAGCGGGTGAGGGCGCGGACCCGCGCTCCCTGTGCGGCGAGCCGCTGCACCACGAGCCTGCCCACGTTGCCGGTCGCGCCGGTCACCAGGATCGTCACGCCACCATCCTAGGCGCGGCGCAGGTCGGTGGCGGTGGCCCTGCGGCGGACGGCGGCGGGCGCGATCGCGGCCAGGACGCCCAGCAGCGCGGCCGCGACCCACAGCGCCGGGGCCGTGGCGCCCAGGACGTCCGATGTGGACAGTGACAGCGTCCGGGTCCAGGCGGCGAGCACAACGCCGGCGCAGCCGCCGGCCAGGGCCAGGGCGACGGCGAGCGGGACCGCGGCGGCCAGGAACTCCGCCGCGGCGACCGTGCGCCACGGCGCGCCGAGGACGAGGAGACGGGCGTTGCGCCGGCGGTGCTGCAGGAACCGTTCGATGGCGCCGACCCCGAACGCGGCCCCGGCGAGCAGCGCGGCGACGGCGAGCGTCACCGACAGCAGGACCAGCCCGGCGGAGCGGTCGAAGCCGTGCGCCGACTCCAGCGGCCCGCCGAGCGGGACGGGCCGGACGTCGCCGGCTCGCTCCAGGTAGGTCGCCGGGAGGTGCGCGGCGACGTACGCGGCGAACGCCTCAGCGTCGGCCGGATCGGTGGAGACGGTGACGATGGCGTGTCCGCCGCCGCTGGACGACCCGATCACGCGGTCGACGCCGGGTGCTTCCGCCAGCCCGGCCTCCGGGCCGACGATCACGTAGGTCGCCTCCGGGGTGCCGTTGCGCGGGCTCGGGCCGGTCCATTCGGCGTAGCCGGCAGCGGCGGCGAGGCCGACCACCGACAGGAACATCGCCACGGCGACCGACGCGACCTGCCGCGGCGCGTGGGACGGCGTGTGGTCCAGGCGCCGGCCGGCCAGGCGCACCTGCACCGGGCCCACGGCGGCGAGGCGGCGGCCGAGCCAGGCGGTGAGCACGGGCACCGCCGCCGGTAGGCCCGCGGCGCACAGCAGGACGCCGCCGGCGAAGAGGGTTGCCTGCGCCGCGAAGGGCAACCCCGGCACCAGTACCGACGCCGCCGACGCCACACCGAGCACCGGGGTGAGCAGACGGCCCGCGCTCGGGCGCGGCGCCGGAGAATCGAGGGTCGGCTGAGGCCAGCCGTAGTCGTCGAGATAGACGGCGAGCAGCGTCAGCCCGGCCACCACCGCGGCGATCATCGCGGGTGGGGTGTGCACGTCGGCGGCGAACCAGTGGAACCGGCCCAGGTGCCAGCCGCCCGACAGCGGCCGCAGCAGGAGCAGGAACACGCCGGTGCCCAGCAGTGCGCCGAGCGCGGAGACGACGCCGATCTCGGCCGCCTCGACCAGCTCCGCCTGGCGGCGGCTGGCACCCATACGGTGCAGCGTGGTGGATCGGCGGCTCGGCACGCCGGGGGCCACCGCAGAGCAGGTGGCGAGCAGCACGCCGAGCGGGAACAGCAGGAACAGGGTGAGCGCGGTGGTGACGATCCGCTCGCCGATGTGGTACTTCTCCCACGGGATGGGCGGCTCGCCGTGGGGGCCGAAGCCGATGATGACGGGCGCGCCGGCGAGCGCCGCGGGGTCGACACCCACCCAGGCGCGCAGCTCGTCGGGGGCGACGAGGCCGGCGGGGCCGATCGTGCCGACGATCCGCTGCGGGAAGCGGGCGCGGGCCCGCGGGTCGGTGCGGATGAGCTCGGCGAGCGCGGGCGAGACGACGGCCTGGTCGGGCAGCGGGACCTTCGCCAGCCCCGGTGGCACCTGCGGATCCCGGCTTCCGACGGCCGCGACCGCGAACCGGACGAGCTCCCGCCCGCCGATGCTGTCCTGGATCATGGCGAAGCGCGTCCCGCCGTCCTTGTCGACCGGGCCCGCGATGATGTCGCGTGCGGTCTCGCGGTGGTCCTGCGCCTCGATGACGCCGGGGGCGGCGAGCGCGCCGAGCAGCAGCACGGCGCCGATCGCGGTGCCGGACGCCATCACCGCCATCCGGGCCCACGCCCGGCGTCCGCCGGTGAAGGTGAGCCGGATCCCGAGGCGCAGCCAGGGTGCCATGTCACGTCCTCAGATCGGGGAGTCGGCGGGCCGACCGTCGTGGAGGAAGACGGTGCGGTCGGCGTACGCGGCGACGCGGGCCTGGCGCGTGGCGAGCACGATCGCGGCGTCGCGGCGGCGGGCCGCACCGGTGAACGCGTCGAGGAGCAGCTCGCCGGCGGCGTCGCCGACGGCCATGACCGGCTCGTCCGCGAAGACGACGGCGGGGTCGTGGACGAGCGCCCGCGCGACGGCGGCCCGCAGCACCTGGTCGCCGGGCGCCTCCCAGGGCCGCCGGTCGGCGACGTCGGCGAGATCGAGCTCCTTGAGCAGCCCGGCCGCGGAGTCGCGGCGGCCCTGCAGGCGCAGCGGCAGCTCCACGTTCTCCAGCAGGGACAGCTCCGGGATCAGGTCGCCGGACTCGAACACGAAGCCGAAGCGGCGCAGGCGGATCGCGCTGCGGGCGTCGTCGGGCAGCCCGTTCAGCTCCTGGCCCTCGAAGGTGACGAGGCCGCCGTCGGGGACCAGCACCCCGGACAGCACGTGCAGCAGCGTGGACTTGCCGCTGCCGGCGGGCCCGACGACCGCCACGACCTCGCCCGGCGCGACGGACAGGTCGACGTCGTCGAGCGCCTGCGCGGCGCCGAACGCGAGCCGCAGCCCCCGGCCCGTCAGCACGGGTGCTCTTGGAGGCTCGCCCGGATGCGGTCGATGCGGGGGCCGGCGGCGTCGATCCAGCGCAGGTCGGCCTCGAGGTGGAACATCTCGAAGTCGGCGTCGAGCTGCTCGATCGGCTCGCCCGCCGTGCGGACCTCGCGCAGCTGCCGCATGCGGGCCATGTGCGTCTGCCGCTGCCGCTCCAGGATCCGCTGCGGCTGCCGGCTGGTCAGCAGCGCGACCACGATCTTGGCGAACAGGACCTGCCGGGCGGCGCGCAGGTCGGGCAGCTCGGGCTCGGCGAGCCAGCGCTCCAGCTCCTCGACGCCGGCGCCGGTGATGCCGTAGAGCCGCCGGTCCGGGCCGCCGCCGGGCTCGACGCCGACCTGCTCGGTGAGCCCGGCGTCGGCGAGGCGGCGCAGCGACGAGTACACCTGGGCGGAGGCGACCGGATGCCCGCCGGCGAACCAGCGGTCGTACCGCTGGCGCAGCGTGTACCCGTACTGCGGCTGCCCTTCGAGCAGGCCCAGCAGGGATCGACTGACCGACATGTGTCGGACAGTACCGCAACTAGCAACCGCGTTGCTAGAGTCCTGGGAAGTCCTCCGGGACGCGGGCCGGCTCGTCGTACTCGGCGCTCAGCCGGGCGATCTCCGCGGCGAGGTCGGCCCGCAGCTGGTCGTGCCCCGGCCCGAGCGGCACCGTGTGCGCCGCGGCCGGGTAGTGGCTGACCGGACCGCGCAGCAGCTCCGGCGGCTCCCACCCGTACCGCGGGTGGATGTGCGCGTGCAGGATCGGGTCCAGGTTGCCGAGCACGCTGTAGTTGACCCGCCGGAATTGCGGATCGTGCCGCGCGCACACGGTCTGCACCGCCTCACCGATGAGGTCCACGTCCGCCAGGAAGGCCAGGCGCCGGGAGCGCGACAGGTCGGCCAGGCGGTCCGCGGAGGGGTCGTCGGACAGCAGGAGGCAGTAGCCCGGCAGGAACTGCGTGTCGCCGATCACCGCGAACCCCGACGACAGCCGGGCCAGCACGGTTGGGTTGCGACCTTCCAGTGCCGACCGGATACGGTCTTTGCGCCAGTCGTCCATCGCCGTCACGGTACCGTCAGCGCATGGGGACGAGCTACCAGACGCTGCTCGTGGCCGCCGCGCTCGGACCGGTCTGCGACGCGCTGGCCGTGGCCGGCGTCGACGCGATCGCGCTGCCCGCCGCGCCCGACCGGACCGCGGTCATCCCGCGCGAGGGCGACCTCGAGTTCGCCGACCCCGGCGACCTGGCGGAGCGCATCGGCGCCGGCACCGGCTGGGCCACCCTGGCCAACGTGGTCGAGGACTCCGACTGGCTGCAGCTGGAGGCCTACCGGGAGGGCCGGTTCGTGCACCGGTACCGCTCCGACCGCCCCACCCCCGACGACGCCGCCCGCCTCGCCCCGTTCGGCACCGGCGAGGTCGACACCACCCGCCTCGGCCGGGCGCTGCGCGGCGAGTTCGACGGCACCGGCCCCGTCTACGCCGAGTTCCAGCACCGCCTCATCCTCAACGCCCTGCACCTCGACCCGCGCGGCCTCACCACCGCCTACCGCTGGGCCGATCCCGGCGACCTCCCCGGCGCGGTCAGGGTGGCCCCGTAGCCGGTCACGCCGGGTCCAGGATCGCGGCGAAGCGCTCCTCGGCGAGGTCGAGCTGGCGGAAGATGTGCTGCTTCACCAGCCGCGACAGCGGGGTGTCGGGCCGGGCCACCAGCTCGCGCAGGACGGGGACCAGCGGCCGGTACTTCGCCGCGGACGAGGCGACCTTCGGCCCCGTGGTGTGGATGACCCCGACGCCGTTGTCCGTGAAGTCGGAGACCTTCAGCACCCGCGCCCACGGCTCCCGTTCCAGGCTGTCGCGCACGTGCTGCCGGTACTGCGTGTGCTTGTCGACGGCCGGGTCGTAGACCGGGTTGGTCACGGCCGCGACGAGCCGCGCCGTCCGCTCGCCGAAGCGCGCGGCGAGCACCGCCAGGGCCGCCTCCGCCGTCGCGCCGGGCGTGCCGGCCAGCTCGTCCGGGTGGTCCTCGACCGCGTCGTGCAGCACCGCCGCCACGATCACGTCGACGTCGCCGACCTCGTAGTGGTGCATGATCCGGATCGCCACGCGCAGCAGATGGTTGACATACGGCTCCCGCACCCGCCGGTCGTCCTGGTGCAACCGCGCCGCCAGCTCCAGCGCCTCGACCAGCCGCTCCCGCTCCTGGGGCGCGAACCGCTGCACCTCGAGCCGGTACCGCTCCCGCAGCCCGTCCTCCCCGTAGACCTCGGTGATCGCGTGCATCGGCATCGTCGCGAGATACGCCGGATAGTCCATCGTCAACTAATACCGGATCACGGCAACCGCCGGGTTGACCTGAACCCAAGTTGAGGTTGCACGATCGCCGGGTGATGCGAGCTGTGTGGTGGCGTGCGGTCGGTCCCCCGTCGGTGCTGGAGCTGGGGGAGGCGGACGAGCCGGTCCCCGGGCCGGACGAGGTGCTGATCCGGGTGGAGGTGGCCGGGATCACGTTCATCGAGACGCAGACCCGGGCCGGCCGGGCCCCGAAAGCGGGCGCGGTCCCGCCGGCCGTGCTCGGCAACGGGGTCGGCGGGACCGTCGCCGCGGTCGGGCCGGGCGGCGACCCCTCGCTCGTCGGGCGGCGGGTCGTGGCGAGCCTGAACGGCACCGGCGGCTACGCCGAGCTGGCCGTCGCCGCGGTCCGCGACACGGTCCCGATCCCGGACGGCGTGCCCACGCCGGACGCCACGGCGCTCGTCGCCGACGGCCGGACCGCGCTCGGCCTGCACGAGCTCGCCCGCCCGCGGCCGGGTGAGACCGTGCTCGTCGAGGCGGCCGCGGGTGGCGTCGGCAGCCTCCTCGTGCAGCTCGCCCTGGACGCCGGCGCGCGCGTCATCGGGGCGGCGTCGGGGGAGCGGAAGCTGGCCCTGATCCGCGACCTCGGCGCCGAGGCCGTCGACTACACCGCGCCCGGCTGGACCGAGCCGTTCAAGGACCTCGACGTCGTGTACGACGGGGTCGGCGGCGCCATCGGCCGCGCGGCCCTCGCCGTGACGGCCGGCCGGTTCGTCGTCCACGGCGCCGCGGGCGGCCCGCCGACCCAGCCCGGCGACGGCGTGACGGCCTTCGGCTTCCCGAACCTGCTGGCGATCGGCCGCCGCGCCCCGGAGCTGGCGACCCGCGCCCTGCGCGCCGCCGCCGAGGGCCGCCTGCGCCCGGTCATCGGCCAGACCTTCCCCCTCGCCCGCGCCGCCGACGCCCACGCCGCCATCGAGTCCCGCCAGACCATCGGCAAGACCCTGCTGGCGGTCTAACCGACGGGGGTGCCGGTGCGGGCGGCGCGGGCGGAGCCCCAGTCGTAGAGGGCCTGCAGGACCGGGGCGAGGCTCGCGCCCTCGTCGGTGAGGCGGTATTCGACGTGCGGCGGGACGGTGCCGTGGTCGTGGCGGGACACCAGGCCGTCGGACTCCAGCTCGCGCAGGCGCTGCACCAGCATCTTCTCGCTGATCTGCGGCATGCGGCGGCGGAGCTCACCGTACCGGTGCACGCCCTCCTTCAGGTGCGCGAGGATCACCGGGCGCCAGCGGCCGCCGATCACGTCGACGGCGAGCTCCACCGGGCAGTGGTAACGCTTGTCCGCCACGGGTTTGTTCAAGCCGGGCCCCCTACTCACCAGAAGGTGCGTACTTGATCGATAACCGCGGGGTGTGGTCGGGTGTTCCCCATGAGCGATGTTGACTCATCCAAGACACCGACGCTGTACGAGTGGGCCGGCGGCACCGAGGCGCTGAAGAAGCTCACCGAGGCGTTCTACCGCAAGGTCCCGCAGGACGAGGTGCTCGCGCCGGTCTTCGCGCACATGAGCCCGCACCATGCCGAGCACGTCGCGGTGTGGCTGGCCGAGGTGTTCGGCGGGCCGGCCACCTACACGGAGCGGCACGGCGGCTACCCGTACATGCTGAGCCAGCACCTCGGCAGGGCGATCACCGAACAGCAGCGGCGCCGCTGGGTGAACCTGATGCTCGACACCGCCGATGAGGTCGGGCTGCCCGGCGACCCCGAGTTCCGGGCGGCGTTCGTGGGCTACCTGGAGTGGGGCACGAGGCTGGCGCGGGAGAACTCCCAACCGGGCGCGCAGCCGCCGAAGGAAGCGCCCGTCCCGCGCTGGGGGTGGGGTGTCGCGCCTCCGTACCAACCGTGAGACAACGGGCCTGTAGGACATTTAGCCTGAATGGGTGGGAGGCTATCAGCTGAGCGTCGACCTCGGCACCTCGAACACCGTTGCGGTGCTCGCGGGGCCGGACGGCGTGCACCATCCGCTGCTGTTCGACGGCGAGGAGTTCATGCCGTCCGCGACGTGTCTGGACAACGCGCCGCACCTGCTCGCCGGCCGTGACGCGCTCGCCCTCGGCCAGTCGTTCCCGGACCGGCTCGCCGCGTACCCGAAGCGCTGCGTCGACACCGGCGGCGTCGTCCTCGGCGGGGTCGAGTGCCCGGTCACCGACCTGTACGCGGCGGTCCTGGCCCGCGTGGCGGCCGAGGCGCGGCGCGTCGCGGGCGAGCCGATGAGCACCGTGACCCTCAGCCATCCTGCCTGCTGGGACCGCCGCCAACAGCAGACGCTCACGCGCGCCGCCGCGAAGATCGGTCTGGGCCCCACCAGGCTCGTTGCCGAGCCTGTCGCGGCGGCCCTGCACGTCGTCGACTCCGGCGTCCTCGACGTCCCCGACGGCATGTCCCTCATCGTGTACGACCTGGGCGCCGGCACCTTCGACGCCGCCGTCGTCTGCCGGACGGGCGCGACGTTCGAGGTCCTCGCGCAGCGCGGCCTGCCCGACGCGGGCGGCCTCGACCTCGACGCGGCCATCGTCAGGCACCTCGGGGCCGTGCTCGCCGACGACACCATCCGGTGGGAGCGGCTCACCCGCCCGCAGACGGTCGAGGACTGGCGGGCCGGCCGGCGCCTGCTGGACGCGGTCCGCGCCGCGAAGGAACTGCTCTCCGTGGCCGAGTCCACCACGATCCAGGTGCCGCTGTTCGAGGAATCGGTCCTGTTGGACCGGAAAGATCTGGAGAAGGTCGCCCGCCCGCTGCTCGACCGGACGGTCGAGGCCACCTGCGGCGCGATCACGGAGGCGGGCATCATGGCCGAGGAGGTCGCCGGCGTGCTGCTCATCGGCGGCGCCTCCCGCATCCCGCTCGTGTCCCGGCTGCTGCGCGACCGGCTCGGCTTCGAGCCGACCCTGGACCGCCGGCCGACGCTCGCGGTCGCCGACGGCTGCCTGCCGGTCCGCCCCCGCAACGCCGCCCGCCGCCC